>CANQSQ010000010.1 GCA_947626565.1 uncultured Bacilli bacterium | reverse complement strand
GTTTTCATACCATTCAAGATGACATAGATCTAAAACCTCAAATTTTAAATCTATGCTCTTAAATGAATCTATGTCATCTAATTTTATTGTATCATAAATTCTTCTAAATCATTGTCAATAATTAATTTTTTTTCATATTTTATAACTTCCTCATAACATTGGGAGTCTATCATTATTATTTTTGTTTCATTATATAAAGAATATTTATATAGTTCTATAAGTTCATTTTTGGATAAAAATTGTTTTAAATTAATGAAAATGATTATTTCATTGTTATATATAGTTTTGTTCAAATCAATTAATAGTAATAATTTATCTAATAGTTCATTATTTTCTTCTAGAGTTATTCTTAATATTTTTATTAGTTTTTCTAGTTGCATTTCATCTGATATATTAATTGGTAAATCTAAATCATTAGCTAATTCTCTAAGGATATTAACTATTTTTTTATATTGTTTATTTAAATTTTCTTTTTCAAGAACAGTAACCTTTTCTAAAATACTTTTTTCAACATTATTAATTAGTTTTTTATCATTATAATTTAAATTAAAAAAATCAATGATAATATCTATTTTATTGTTTAAGTCTACCTCTTCTAAATTATTTTTAAAAGTTTTTATTTCATCTAAAGCAATACCATTTTTGATTTTTATAAAATCATTAACTATTTTATAAAAATATTTTTTATTTTCTATTTCTATTACATTGATACTATTGTTATCTAGTTCAATACTATTTTCTAAATAATCAAAATTTATTTTCATAAAACAATAAGCCTATCCTCACTATTTATTATTTTTGTATTAGTTTTTCCAATGATATATTGTATATTAGAATACTGTTTTTCTGTTATTATTAATACTTGTATAATGCCCTTTTTAGGAGAATTTTTTTCTAATCTTTTTATTAATAAGTCACTTTGTTGTTTGTTCATTATCAGTTTGGAATATACTGACTCTTGAAGCATAATAAAACCTTCTTTTGTCAAATAATTTCTGAACTTTAAATAATTTTTTCGGTCAATAGAAAACACATTTGGTAAATCAAAAAACACAATTGCTCTCATTATTCGGTTCCTCATAAATAAAATCCTCATATGCTAGTCCTTCTTCAAGACTTAAAAATACTTTTTTGACATGTTGATTAATTATATCTTTAAGAACAAACATTTTATTGTTATATTTAAATGTTTTATTAAATATATTTATTAATTCCAATTTATAATTAAAATCAAAAGTTTTATCCTTATTAAAAAATACATATAAATCAATAATTGGTCTAAAAGTTTCCATAATATCACAGGATAAATTAAAGTCATTAAATTCATTTTTGTGATGAATTCCTAGTTGAGTTAGATAACCCATATTAACTATTTCTTTACTGATTGTTGATAGTAAAATAGCATAACCATAATTTAGAGCAGTATTGATATTATCATCGGCATTTCTAATAAATTTTTTGCCAAACAAGGCATTAAAGTAGACTTTAGCAGCATGACCTTCTCTGTTAGTTTTATCGCCAATTTTTACTTCTTCAATATATTTTAAAAGTTGGTCCGCATTAGATGCTTTTACTGTTTTTAAAACAACGTGTTGATTGTAGATTTTATTTTTAACAATAGATTGCCATAAGATATCTTTACTTTTTTGGGTCCATTTTATTTGTTGATATATTTTTTTAGTAGAGTTGTGTTTAGAATAAAAGCTTTGTAATTCTCCAAAAGGATTGTGTTTTTCATCACAAAAAATAATGTTTATTTTATTACTACTTAATTCTTTTAATAAATAAGAAGAAATAGATACAGCTATTGAATCTATAATAATAGTATCTATTTCTGATAAATGAATAAATTTTTCCTCTTCCTCATTTTTGACAACTAAAAATCTATTTTTATAACTAAGTTTAGACTTTTTAGCAATTACTATCGTTCTAAAACTCACGTTTATAAGACCTCAATCCTGTTACAGAGTTATAATATAAAGTTCCTGATGTTATATTTTGACCATTTAATCTGCCTAGACGATTGGTAAGTTTACCTGAAGTTATATCTTTTAGATTAGCATTTTTGCCATTTAATAATTTGAATAGTTCTTTAGCAAATTTTTCTTTACCTTTTAAATTCAATGAGTTTGTTTGTAAATATTCTTCAAATTTATTAGCAAGATTTTCATATAATGGATAATATTTATGAAGTTTTTTTATCAAATAACTAATTATTTCATCTGTTTGGACTTCTTCATCAGCTTCATTTAAAACTAGTTCTTTGTTTTCATTAAGAGGTATTTCTTTTTCATTTAAAATTTTGTTTAAAGTATACTTCCATTTTATAGCTAAATTTTTTTCAATATGTAGTTGAACAGCTGATACTAACTCACAAGTACTGCCTGTTATATAGGTAAGTTGACCTTTATAATCTATTAATTGTTGAAAAGGAATTTTAGCAATTAAAATTTCATATGATTCATTTTCTGATAATTTAAGTTGCTTTCTTATATATGAATCTAATATGGATGAGTCTTTTTTTGCTTGTTCTTTTATTAGGATAGGAATTCCTATTAGTTTTTGCTTCTTACCATATTTTATTAAATCTAAATATGATGGTTTTATTTCGGTATATGATCCATAGTCTTCCATTGCTAAACCTTTCTTAAGAGGAACGTCATTTTTACCTACATTTTTATGAGAATTTTTAGTTTCTTGATAGAAGGCTCCCGTTCTTATTTCTGTTTTTTTACTTATTAGTATGTCATTACAATATAAAGTATCAGCAACTATTTTATTAAATTGACTTGGATCAAATACTATTTCTCCTGTTGTATTATAATAATTTATAAATTGCTTGTCTAAACTATTAATTACGTAACCATAATTTAATTTTTTGTATTCTTTATTTTCATATAATTTGTGATTTAATTCTTTTATTTTATCGTAGTTTATAGTTTTTAAATATGTATTCTTATACTCACCTAAGACGGCAGCTAAATAAGCGTCATGTGCATGATGATAATCATTCAAATCTCTATATTTAAATAGTTCAAATTTTTCACGATAATCATGAGATAAATTGGCATGCAAGTATGTAACTTTTGTTTTTGAATAATAATTATTTAAGATATTAGCAACATGTTTGGAGATTTGTCTTGTTTCTACTAGTTGTCGGTTGATAAAACCTTCAATATCACTATCAGTATATTTATCTCTAATTAAGCGATTATATTTTTTAGCTGATATAAGTTTTAAATTTTTTAAATGATTCCACCAACTTTTTCTCTCTTCTGTCCTAAATCTTTTAGGTAGGATGAAACTAGCAGCTTTTTCTTGATTTTCATGTTTAAAGACTAAAGCTTTATTATCTAATGAGTTATCATTATATAGTGTTCGAGGCAAAATATGGTCTATTTCACATTCATTTAGTCTTTCTATCTCTATAGGTTGTTGACTATACAAACTTTTTCCTTCTTGAAGAAAATATAAATATAATTTTAAAGTGATTTCCTTAGTATCATTTAACTGTGATTTTAACAATGGATAGTTTTCAATATCATTTTTAGCACTATCATATAAGTTTTGAAGATATTTTTTTCTATCTTGTTTTCGTTCCTTTTTGTCATCATTACGAGCCATTTCAATCATAATACCATTTGGTTCATATCCCATGTAATCAACAATTTCTTCTACAACTTTTAATGCCTGATAAATACCTTTTTTAGTTGCAGGTGAAGTTGCTAAATCGGAAACTAATTCATAATTGATTTTATGATTAGGATTTACTTTATTAAAATCAGCAATCATTTTTTGAAAATTGTATTTATCATTAAAAATAATTTGCATAAAATTTTGAGGCGTTTCTTCCATAAGGTCAAGTATTGATTTTTTTATATTTGTGTAAGGATCTACATAGTATTTTGTTGTTAATAGAGTTTTTGATAGATTACTCCAACCCTTATATTTTTTCGATAATATTTTCTTTATACTGTCATTAGATAAATTGTAATTATTTTTTACTTTCTTTTCTAATATATCTTTATCTTCAAATATAGTAATCCATTTAATTATTTCTTCAGCATCATCAATTGTATAACTTGTTCCTTCAAAAATTCCATTTTCGCCAAAGAAATCATGATATGACTGCATGTTGTTGGCAAATTTATTATCTGCTGAATATCCTTTTACTAATAAATTATCCTTAAACATATCAAATTCTTTCTTTTCATAAACAAAATTAGTAAAAATAGTATTAGTTATTGTACCTTTTGTTTTTAAAAATAATTCTTTATATATTCTATTTTGAAAATCTTCGGTTAGTTTCATATCATTGATAGTTATTTGTTTTAATTCATTTAAAACCTTATATTTGGAATATAAAATAGAATTGCTTGGCATAGCTGGTTCAGTTAATAAGTATGTACAATTAGAAGTCATTCTAGTAATAAATTTTTCAGCAGAACTTTCTAAATCAACTATTTCTGAAAAATTATATGGCGTAATTTTAACATTATTTTGTTTTCTTTCCATCCAGGAATTTTTATTTTTTGTGTTTTTTGAAGATGTTGTATCATTTAGAGGTCCTACATAATAGGGTATTTTAAATTCTAATATTTTTACAAGTTTATAAATTCCATCATTTGTTTTATCTAGTAAAAATTTATAAAACCTTCCTTGATTTTCTATTATTTGAATTAATTCCGTTTTATTTAATTGAAATGGATAAATACTATTATTAGTTTCTGTTATTCTAGGCATGAAATTTCCACTATCTATTTTTGGTTGTATTTCTATAAGATATTTATCTTTTAATTGGTTATTAGCTAATTCTTCGAATAAAATTTCAAATTTACTTTTTAATTCTTTTGTGAATTCATCATATGATAGTTGTCCTTTTATATATTTTTCATATAGACAAAGATTATCAGTGGATTTAAATATTTCATTATATAAATTTTCATTTGATAAAAATAAATCTTTTAAATTTCTTAAGTCTTGTTTATGAGTTTTATACTTTTTAACCATTACACTTGATATAGAAGTGTTTTCGTCCTTAAAAAATCTTTTTAGTATAAGGATGTCATATAATTGCTTTATAGCATCCAATATTTCTATTTTGTCTCCTATATCTGATGATAAATCATCTATTTTTTCGTCGTATTTTTCAATATTTAATTCTAAGTTCTTTTCTATATCCATGGCAAGTAATTTATTAATAGATGTTTTATTACCCATTATGAATTTTATAAATTCATTACATACCTCTTTAGGAAAAATAGTACTTAAAATTTTTGTAAGAGCTTCTTTTTTGTCTCTTTTTGATTCATTTAATAAGGCTAATTCGATTTCTTTATATGATAGTGTTTCAATATCTTCTATATTTATAATTTGATAATTATTCATAAGAGACATAATTGTAGTTAGTGCTTCTTTAATATTTAAATTATTTGAATTGAAATCTCCTTTATATAAGAAATCACCTCTATATTTTATTATATGGTGGATAGCTAGATAGACCAGTCTGATGTCTTGTTGTTCTTTATTATTTATTAATTCTTCTCTTAAGTGATAAATAGTCGGATATTTTTTATTATATTCTTTTATTAGGGCTTTTTCTTTAGGTGTTAGTTTAATTGTCTTTTTTTCATCTTTTTTATTATAAAAGCTCTCTTCCAATTTCGTGTAAAAATTATTATCGACCTTATTAATCTCATCAGAGAATTCTTTTCTTAATAAGTTTATTCTTTCTTTACGTCTTGCATATCTTCGTCTTTGACTACGCTGTTTTCTTCTGTTTTCAGCAGTGCTAGCTTCTTCAAATAGACGAACTCCCCAAAGTTTTTTATTTCCTTTTCTCATAATTGTATTTTTTTCTTTATTAACAACAGCCCATCCTACTGATGTGGTTCCAATATCTAATCCAATATTATATTTTTCCATTGACTACCTCCGTATTATATGATATTATTTAGTTGTCTTGTACCATTCAAGATGACATAGATAAGTTAAAATAAAGGTTTTACCCTAAATACTTACATATGTGAGAATAACTGCTTAGGCAGTTTTTTTATATTATATAGTATTTTTAATATAAAATATAGTAGTTTAATTATTTTTTAGTTATAAAAAAATAAAGGTCCTTTTTAGTTGACCTTTATTTTTATATACTATGAAATTTAGGTTATTTTACTTGATTAACTGAGCAAATTCTTTTAGCTTCTTGATAATCTTCATCTGTTGCTAAGGTATAGTAAATTAAGCCATTTTTTAAAGCACCATCATCTCTTTGAATTTCTTTTAAATGAATAAGGGCATTGGCTTCACTAACTTTGTCACCACTAAGGGCAACTTTTTCATAATCGTCATAGGCTTGATTTCTAACTTCACTCATAGGAATATTAGTGCCATAGTTATCGTTAATTATTTGTTTAAATATATCGGCAGCTTCATCCTTTCTTGGATCTTGGTCTTTAAAGCATTGAATGTCTTCATACTTAATACCTAAATTATGACTAGCTTCTGCACATGACATCATCATTTTTGGTCGGCGATGATTTCCTTGTGATACTTCTAATACATATTTATCAATAAAGTTTTCAAAATTATTCCAATATTCATCAATGTGTAAATTATAAGCTTTTCTAAGACCATCTATAAAAGAATTGGTTTGAGCACCTATTTCAATGGCAGTTACTTCATCAATGTTATCTAAACAATTTTCACATTCTTTTATAATTATCTTATTAGCCTTTTCCTCATAATCGTTTAAGTTACCTTGTTTAAGATTATCAACTGCTTCTTTATAAAGTTTAGTGTTATGTGTTTGTATTGATTTCTTTACATCTTCAAATGTTTTCATAGTTATTTTCTCCTTTAGGTAAATTTTATTTTATTTTATTATTTCTTTTAGTTCTTGTTTTGATTTTAGTCCAACTGAAGTAGTAGCTAATTTACCATCTTCAAAAATTAATAAGGCTGGTATAGACATGATACGATATTTAGAAACAGTTGCATCATTATCATCAACATTTATTTTATAAAAGTTAATGTCTTCTTTTTCTTGAGCTAGTTCATCAAGTATGGGAGATAACATTTTGCAGGGACCACACCAGTCGGCATAACAATCAATTACGACTTTTTTATTTTTACTAATCATTTCATCAATATTTTTATCAGTTATTTCAATAACTTCCATTTAATCATTTCCTTTCATTTCTTTTATAGCTATAGTCGCAGCAATACTACCATCACTAACAGCTGTAGTTAGCTGACGTAAGTCTTTTTCTCTAGTATCACCAGCTACATAGATTCCTGCTGTTTTAGTATGAACCTCATCTACAGAAATTATATAGCCTTTTTCATTTAAATCAACAATGTTTTTAAAAATTTCATTGTGAGGTTCTTGTCCAATAGCGATAAAAAGTCCATCGGTTATTATATCCTTTTCGTTACCAAAAATGTCTTTTATAGTAACTTTTTCTAATTTATCTTGTCCTTTTATGGCGGTTATGGAGGAATTTAAAATGACTTCTATATTTTGGTACTTTTTAATTTCATCTAAATATTTAATGTCTCCTCTAAAAGTATCTCGTCTATGTATTAAGTATACTTTGGAAGCAATATTAGCTAAATAGAGAGTATCTTCTAGAGCGGTATTTCCTCCCCCATTAACGATAACTACTTTATCTTTATAAAAATTACCATCGCAAGTGGCACAATAAGATATTCCTTTTCCCATATATTTTTCTTCGTTAGGTAAATGTAATTTTTCATTTTCGGAACCAGTAGCAATAATAATAGCTTTAGCTTGATATTTATTGTTGTTAGTGATAACGGTTTTATCTGCTTCTACTCTAATGACAGTTTCATATTTTATTTCAGCGCCTAGTTTTTTGACTTGGTTGTATAAATTAGTTGCGAAAGTAAAGCCAGATATTTCTTCAATTCCGGGATAGTTTTCTATTTTATTGGCATTTATTATTTGGCCACCATAGTTTTTAGCTTCTAAAATTAAAACCTTTTTATTAGCTCTTTTTAGGTAAAGAGCACTTGTTAAGCCAGCGGGACCAGCACCAATTATAATAACGTCATAAGTATCCATATAATCACCCCTTCATTTGGTTTTATTGTATATAATTTACTTTAGCTAGTCAAGAAAAAGATACTATTGCAGTATCTTTTAACGTTTTATTTATTATCTTTTCTAACAATGAAGAAATAGATAGCACCACAAGCGGCAATTACCGCAAGAACACTAATTACAATTTTCCAGTTGAATTTTGATTCTTCTTTTTCTTCTTTAGTAGTTTTGTTTGTATCTTTAGAACGTGATTCAATTTTACTTTCATCTTCATTTTTCGCATCATCATCCTCTGTAACTGAAGTATCTGTACTAGAATCTTTTTCAGTTATATTAGTATCTGAGGAATTTGTTTTAGTATTTTTACTTGTGGTATTTTTACTAGAAGAGGTTTTAGAAGATGATTCATTTTTATTGCTGCTGCTTGTAGAAGAATCATTTTTATTGTCTTCTTTTTGATCAGTATTATCTTCTGTGTTATCTCCACTCTCACCAGTATTATCGCCTGGTTTGTCAGTTTCTTGATCAGAGCTACCTGGAGTATTAGGTTTTTCTTCTTCTTCAGTTTTAGTTACTTTATAAGTAAATTGTGTATCACCCAATGTAATATGTGATTGGGCTATTGTTTTTGATTTCCAATTGTTGTCAACTATTTTAAAAGTTGTTTCAGATAATTTATATTTGACATCGTCCTTAGCTGAACTTGCAAAGTTTATAGTTCCTAAAACTAATTCTTTTTTAGAATTTAGAAGGTTATGGCTAGTACCAGTTCCTCCTGTTGTTACACGAACAGTTAAAGTATGTTTATCTTTATTGTACTTATATTCTTTTCCATAGTTGTTAGAAGAAATTTTATCGGAAAATTGAAAATCTTTTACGTATACGTTGCCACTGACATTAAATGTAACATCAATGGCCCCTACAAACCCTTCTTCAAAATGAAGGGTTGTATCAATTTGACCATTTCCTTTTTCAATAAAATTTATTTTTGTTAGTGCTTCAACCGAAGTGAATGGAAAGAATATTCCAAATAAGAAAACAATGGCAAGTAATAATTTATTCTTCATATTCTCACTCCCTTAGTCATTTTTTGTTGTACTTGTAAGTTGAATTTTTTCTAATTCATTATAGGCTTTCAAATTACTAACTGCTTTAGAAGTAGAAGTTAATCTTTGACCATCTAAACTTACAGCATCATTAACACGGTATAAGTAGGCTCTAATAGTACTACTAGAGTTAAGCATTGTTTCATATTGTTCTTTTGTCATAACGAATAACCAAGTACCTTTAGCTACTTCATAAACTGTCATATCACTATTGATTTCAGCAAATATTAGTTGATAACCACTATAAACTTTAGTTTCATCATTAGCATCACCAATTAAAATGTTGTTGAATGATGGACTACCACGATATGAACCTTGAATTATAACAGAATCTTTCTTGATTATACCTACTGGATCACCATTTTCATCAACTTCATTTGGACAACCATCAGTTAAATAACAATAGTCATTTTCTAAAATACCAATTACTGGTGTTTCACCTTTCATTTCAATATCAATATTGTCCCCTGGAGGAGCAATGATATCTATTTCTGTTCCAGATAATCCAGCTTTATTACCATCAGATTCAATTTTTATATAAGATATATCATTATATGTCCATAATTGTGATTCACTATCTTTATCTTGACCCATAAAGTAAACAGTTTCTTCTGGTTTATCAGCAGTTAAGTTAAATGTACCAGTTCTAGCAAGGGTCCAATCAGTCCAATCAGTACCATTACTACTTACATAAATGTTATATTTTTTAATTGTGTTAGGGTTTAAAACACCATTTTCTACTGAAGCACAATATTTTATACCACTAACGGCCATCTTAGAATTTAAGTTGATGATAACATAAGCATTATTGTTATCGTTTGATAGACTTGGTTTGTCATTAGTTTGACTTAAAGTTCTAATTCTTTCAGTACCATTAAAACCAGTCTTAGCATTGCCATCAATTAAGTTATTAACATGTAATTTTGAATGATCTAATGTTTCATCTTCATTGTCTACTATTTCACCTTTTTCTTTGAAATTAGATTCAATAGTAAAGTTATCTTTAACAATACTTCCATCATGAGAAATTTTTATTTCATCTAATGTTACAGTATTAGTTTTATTTAATAAGTAATCATAAGCTACTATTTGATAAGTATAAGCACGATTATTTTCAGCTCCAATTATGTCTGTAAATGTATGAGTATCGCCTGTAACAAAGCCGATTGAGGTATTGTTACGAAGGATTTCGTAGCCTAAAATCTTATCTTCTTCAGCATTTACATTGAAATTAAGAGTAACACGTTTATCTTGACTATTAGATTCACTAATATTAGCCTCTAATTTTGTAGTAGCTGAGATGCCTTTTTGACCACTTAAACGATATCTTCTAGCAGCATCATTTAAATAGTAAATAGCTTTGGTTTCTTTTTCTAAGTCTAAGGCTGCTAATTCTTCTTTTAAAGTATCACTAGCAGTTAAGCCCCAAGTAGCAAAGAAATCAGTTAAATCTTTACCTGTTGCCATACAAGCATAAAGAATAGTTAATTCATCACGAGTATATTTTTTAGTATTGTTATATGTTCTAGAGTAATGATTAATCTTTGAATAAACAGAATTGGTATCTTCAAAAGTCTTATTATCATCATAAGCTAGATGTAATTGCCAATACATACCTAATTGAACAAAAACATTTTGAGCTCTACCTAAGGTATGAGAAGTTACTTTAGAGTAGATTTTTTCATAAATATTACTTATTTCTAAACGAGACTTATCAGAATCATTACTTGTTTGAGCAAGTAAGGCATAAATATTATTTGTTACTTCAGCAAAAACAGTATCACTTTGATTAATTTGATGACCAATTTCATGGCTAATTCCCCAACCAAAATAGCCTGTAGCGTCATCAGTATTTCTACTAGCTTGAACTAAACCAGCAATAGAACCATATTCAATACCTACATGATAGCCACCAGCATACATGAATGCACCATCAAACATACGCATATAACGAATATTAATACGAGCTTTAGGCATTTCGTCTTTGGTATCTTCAGCATTTCTTTTTAGACCTTTTTGTCTATAGAACATTTCCATCATTTCATCAAAGGCATAAGTTGATTCAGCAAGACGAGATACCTTATTGCTTACAGAATCTAGGGCATTTTCAACAGCTAAACTTGATACAGAGAATAAGCCATGTTCTGTAACTATTTCTGTAGAAGCTAAAACACTATTGCGATTATCAAAGGTTTTATTTTCTTTAGTATATACATCTTTTAATGATGCATTATATTTTTTCAATTCATTTACATAAGTTTCAATAGCTGCTTCTTTTTCAGCATCATCAGTTATAGTAGAAACATCAAGCATAGGAATTTTGGTTCCACCACTTACACGAACTTTAATTGGATTTTTAGCGTCTGGTGTAGAAGTGTAGCGAACATAGACACTTCCTCCTCTTTCACTTTCAGCACTGCCAATAGCATCAATTGTAATAATATTTTGTCCTTTTTGTAAGTTGTATGTTTTATTCCAAGCATTAGCTTCAGCATGATATTGCGTATAAACTAATTGAACATTTATTTTACCAGTACTACCAACATAAACATTTAAAGTATCACCAGGTCTAGCAACAATTCCTAGTGGTTGATAATCATTGATAGTCATAGCAAATTTTAAATGTGAGTTATAACTATTAGAAATATTAGGATTTAAAACTATAACATCATTTAATTTTTCGTCTTTTAAGATTTTTTCAGCATAGTCTAAATCAGCAAGAACACTATCACGATATGGTGAGTATTCATCATTATCTTTAATGTCAGCTCTTTCTCTTAAAGCATCGATATCTTTTTGAGTAACTCCTTTTGCAAGTTCTACTCTTAAGTCATCAACGAATAATTTAGCAACGTCATCTACTAATGAGTCATATTTATAGATTTTAACTTCATTGAATTCAATTGGAGCTTTAGAAGCAGTTAATCCAAATTGAATAGCAGTTGCTGTAATAGGTTCAGTTGTTCTAATTACATAATATATTCTATTGTTTTCGTCTTTTTTAGTTGTTAAGTTAGCAGATACCACTTTTCTATCAGCTTCTTTATAAGAATCCTTCTCAAAATAATAAACTTTTAAATCATTTTCAGCAGTCTTCTTAATAGAAGGTGTACTAGTATCAGGTACTGTTAAAATGAATTCGTTCATTTTATAACTATTGTCAAGAACAATGATTGGAGCTCCCATATTGGAATAATGCGCATTAATTTGCCAATCATTAACACTGAAATAAGTATCAAACTTATCATCTACTATTGAATATCCATTATTATCAGTCATTGTACCAGCTGAGTAAAGGACATCTTTAATATGATTATTTTTCTCTGCACCATCAACACTGGTATTAATCAATTTATATTGTGGAACAATTGTCGCATCAGATTTTAAAGTTTTAGCTTTTACTGTTTGAGAAGCAGATCCTTCACCTAAAGGATTATTACCGGTTAGATAAGCTTCATACTCAACAGCAGCTTCTAGTCCTTTTAAAGAATATTTAATACCAGTTATTTCTGATATTTTAGTATATTCTTCACTACCCACTTTACGATAGTAAATGTTATATGATAGGGTATCCTCCATATCTTTCCAACCAAAGTCAATTCCTGAATAAGTTGGTGTAGCTGTTACCATATCAACAGCAGGTGGCTTTCTAGTAGATTGAGGTGAAGCAGTATAAGGATCACTCCAACCACTACGCCATTCTTGGTTTACAGATTGAACTTTGATAGTATAATTAGCATAATTTTTTAAATCTTCAATAGTAAAACTTGTAAATGTTGTTTGAAAAATAGTATTTATTTCAGGACCAACGATTTCTATTTCATAACCTGTTACATTAGGAACACTACTGAAATTAACAGTTAATTGTTCACTTACTGAGGTATCAACATTGGTAATAGTTGGAGTATAGAAATTTTCAGGCATACTAGTTTCAACTTTTACATTATTTAAAAATTCAACTTTAGCTATATCAGCTAAATTATTAGTAGATGCTTCGGTAACAATAATCGTTACTTTTTTTACGGCAACTTGTTTTCCTAAATCAACTTTAAGCGTTCCTTCGGTTACTTCTTCTGTGAAATAGTGGATTGTATTAGCAGTTGGTGCGAAAACATTCTTTTCAATTATGTCGCCATTTTCAGTTTCAACACGTATAAGCATACCTTGAGGAACATTTTCACCAACAGTGATTCTTACTTCACGCATTTCAACTGATTCTTTAGCATCTTGACCACTTAAATCAATACCTAATTCAATTGGTTTATTATCAACTTGTTGAAGTTTAATAACTCCTTCATCAGTAAAGATAGTACTTAAATCAGCACTTCCTTCAGCCAACATATTTTCTTTTACTTCAAAAGTTATATTTTCACTATCAATAATAGCATTGGTATTTTCATAGTTAACAGTTTTTTCGGTACTATTGATTATAGCCGTAATGTAATTTAAATCAGCTATATCAACAGCTCCATCAAGATTTAAGTCATATTTAGAGTCATTATTATCAATAGCATTTATCATAAGATTATTATCTTTAATATCAACTTTACCATCACTATTGATATCACCTATCTCAAACATTCCTTTTTCATCAGTTAAATTAAGTCTTTGAGAAAATTTATCTAAAGTTACAGGAATTTTATAAGTAACAAAATATTTTCCTTTTAATTCAACAGTATAGTTACCTTTATCTAAAGAGTATAGGTTAACACTTATATAAACGACATTTTCCGTTTTATCAATTCCACTTAGTAATTGACCATCTTTATCACGTTCAGTGGCAGTAATACGAATATTTTGTTTTCCTAAACTTATAGTATCTTCATAATAACCATCTTTAGGTTCATTGACTTTATTCAAATCAATTGAAGCTTTGTTATTAGAAGAATCATAGATTGTAAAAGTCATATTGTTCTTTTCAACGTTGGCAATTGGTAGAACTAAATGAGCTTCTACTTCGATATTACCTTTACCAGCTACATCTGACATAGGAATAGATGTGGTAGTATCAGTAACAATTGGGGTTGTAGTTTTTTGATCAATGTTTTGAGTAGCATTATTTTGGTCTTCTTGCTTAGGTTGTTCAGTCTCTTGAGATGACTCTTCAGAAGAAGTTGCTACTTCTTCAGTATTTTTAGTCTCTTCAGTAGGGATTTCTTCTTCGAAGATTTCTTGAGTTTGGCTATTTGTATCAGCCTCTTCAAGGGCAAAAACAGCAAAAGGACTAAATAAGTTAAATAACATAGCTGAAACTAATAACATTGATAATAAATTATTTACTATTTTTTTCATACTTTCTCTCCTTTCTTAGTTCTTTATTTTATTATATTTTACTCATAAAGGCAATTAAATTCGACAAATATATGTCAATTTTTTTAATATTTTTATTTTACTTTTTTATTTGGCCTCAATAGACATTATTTATTTTTTTAGATATATAAAATCATACGACATCAACTCCCATTATATTATAGTAAAATTATATCAAAAAAAAGATATTTTCCTATACAAATATCTTAATTTTTAGCTATTTTAATTACTAATAAATTTTTACTTAAATTTACCTTTTTAGTTAACTTATTTTGACAGCAGCTTTATGCTGAAAAATAGTCTCTTTAGTGGAAACATATTTATCAACAACAGATACTAAAACGGTTTCTTTATATTTGGGAATTTGTCTTAAAGTTAAAGGCCACATATGTTTTAAAATAATGTCCTTTTCCTTAGGCGATAAGGTAAAATTTTTAGTGGCATTTTGTAAAGCAATTCGAGGATGATTAAGCCCATGAAAATCTTGAAAACGTTTTGGTTTACGACGATGATGCCAGTCATACAAAAATAAATCATGTAGTAAAGCAGCTCTAGCTACTGAATAATAATCTAAATTAAGTTTTTTAGCAAGTTTGTAGCTTTTATAAGAAACATTTAAGCAATGATTTAGGCATGATGTTTTTCCATGTTGAATAAATTGTTCCATTGATAGGACAACATCGTTTTCAATTAATTCTTTTATACAATTATAAAATTCTTCATCGTTTATCTCATATTTGTTGTAAATATACATATTTTTTCCTCCCTTGATATTTTAACACATATTTAGATAAAAATAAAGTTTAAATGCTTGTTAAAGTGGAGCGATGAGTGTTATAATTATTTATAGTAGATAAATAATAGAGGTGGTTATTATTATGAGTAAAAAGAAAAATATAGCTGTGATATTTGGGGCGGTTTTAGTTTTTTCGGCTCTATCACTATTGATAGCTGGTATTAATGATAGTTATTCTATAGATACAGGTAGTATTAATCCAGAGTTGCCAACAAAGACTTTTACGACAAACTATTCATCGTCAGAAGTTAAAAATTATGTAAAGGAAGCTTTAGCAAGTAATGCTACATATAGTAATTATTATAATAATTTTAATGTCGTTCCTAGTTCAAAGACTAATGATAATAAATTTCCATTATATAGTTTAATGAAAAATTTGGCTTTTCCAAAAACGACTGAGAGTATTGAATTAATTGATAATAACCCTATTACTGTTAGTGATAAAGGTGTTATGTATATAATAACTCATGGATATAATTCTGTTAATACAAATAATACCGTATTTGATAATGGTGATTATGCAGTATCAGATAATGAGATTAGGCAATATGTTACACAGTTAGCTTTATGGTTATATTTATATGAGACTAAAGGTTCAAATTCAGCATATTGTATTGATACAGGGGCAGGAGTTAATTCTTGTGATTTCTATAGTGGTACAAATACTTTAATGGATGCTAGTACAGTTAGAACAATGATTAGTGAGGCTGCTAAGAATCAAAAGTATGCTTATTTAAGTTATGTTACCGAATTAGTTGATGAAGCTAAAAAAAGAGCTGTTGATGAGCCTTCAGTTTTAGCTAGTATTAATTTTGATGGTTCATATGTAGTTGGTGATGATGAAAAATACATTGTAACAAGTTCTTTTACACCGGCTGTTCAAAGTAATAAAGCAAATTTTATGCATTACTCAATAGAATTACATGATCCTAAGCAATATGGAGCATACTTAGTTAATAATAACAATGAAAAAATTGATAATACCAATATTTTTGAAGGGTCATTTAAGATTTATATTCCAGTTAAAGATAGTATTGATAAGATTGATTTAAGTAGTATTAGTGTTGATATATATGGATATTTTGCTAATTTGAATGGATATAATTATAGAATAACAAAATCCACAGTTGAAAGTGAAGGTAGCGTTGACAATTTAATGAATAACTATAATGGTACAAAATATCCAAAATATACTAATCTTATCTTAGCTAGATTTCCTGAAGAAGTAGTAAAAACTAGTTTCAGTTTAACTAATATAGTTAAAATAAGTAAAGTTGATATTACTAATCATGATGAATTATCAGGAGCATCTTTGGAATTGACAAAGAAGAATGATAGTGAAAAGAAATGGAACTGGGTATCAACAAATAAACCACATTATTTACATTTGGAAGATGGCGAATATGAATTATGTGAGACTATAGCTCCTGAGGGTTATCAATTGACACATGAGTGTATAACCTTTACGGTTGATAATCAAAAGACAACAACAGTGGAAATGGAAAATAAACCAGTAGAAATTCCTAATACAGGAAGTTCAGTATCAATTATTTTCTATGTACTAGGTGGTATATTATTTGGACTTGGTGTTTATACAGTATACTTGATTATTGGTAAAAAAGAAAAAGTTCAATAAAAATATAAAAAAAGAACTGTTCACATAGGTTGGACAGTTTTTATTTTTAAGATAATAAATACAGTACATTTTTATTTGAAATATTTAGAGCATGTTTTTACGATGGAGAATAATGGCAATAAGAAGAGAAAAAAGAAGAGATACAGTTATAACAATAATAAAGGCATAGTTATTATTTGCAATAAAACCTAGTGGTACATTCATTCCTAAAAAGGAAGAAATCATCGTTGGAATGGATAATACGATGGTAACACCTGCTAAGAATTTCATGACAATATTTAAATTGTTAGAAACTATCGTAGCATACGTATCAGTAATTGATGACAAAATATCTTTATAAATACTACTCATTTCAATAGCTTGTTTATTTTCAATAATGGCATCTTCAAGCATATCAGAATCATTATCATAAAGAGGTAAAATAATACCCTTAGCTAACTTTTCAAGAACTAAATCATTAGCTTTTAAAGAAGTAATAAAATAAACTAAGGTTTTTTCTATTTCTAATAAATCAATTAAGTCTTTATTTTCAGTTGATTTTTTCAAAACACTTTCTTTTTGAGCAATATCGTTATTAACATTTTTTAAAGCCTTTAAATAAAATGAGGCTGTTATGTTTAAAATTTGAATTAAAAAACGAGTTTTTTTAGCGGTACGAAAATCTTTAATTTTATTTTGTTTAAAGGCATCTAATACAAAAGTTTTTTTAGGAGAAACAGTAATCACATAATTATTTTTAGTAATAATAATACCTAAGGGATAAGTTGTATAATTATGATCATTAGGATTAGCTTTAAAATAAGGAGTATCAATAACAACAAGAGTGGCAGTGGAGCTTTGTTCAATACGTGGTAATTCTTCATCATCAAGCATTTTTACGATTAAATCTCTGTCTATTTGGGTTTTAGCAATAACTCTATCTATTTCATCCTTAGTAGGTGTTGTTAGATCAATCCAACAATCAGTAGTTATCTTTTTACATTTTTTTAATTTCTTTTCAACGGGTGAAGTTTTATATATTTTTAACATTTTACCCCTCCTTCCAAATTTAATATTATAACATATTACGGGAAAAAAAGAACTCTTTTTGGCTAGAGAGTTCTTAGTTTTTAATTATTATTTTTACTTAGTGTTACTTTAGTAGTTCTTTCTTTACCATCTCTAATATAAGTAATTTCGATAGTATCACCAGCTTGATGTTGATATAATTCATATCTTAAATAAGCTGTATCTTTTACTTTGTTACCAGCAAGTTTAGTAATAACATCACCCTTTTTAAGGTCTGATTTAGCAGCTCCTGTTCCGTCTGAAACTTCAACAACAACTACTCCTTCAGTAATATTATCAGGTACTCGTATATTACTACGATATAAATTAATGGTATCAGTTACATTTAACATACTTATACCAAGTAATGGCCAATTTATTTTAACACCTTTTTCTAGAGATTCAACATGACTCATAGCATATTCAATAGGAATAGCAAAGCCCATACCTTCTATTTGAGAATCGACTAATTTCATAGAACAAATACCGATTACTTCACCATTAACGTTTAGAAGTGGACCGCCACTATTTCCAGGATTGATAGAGGCATCAATTTGAAGAACTCGCATAACCCAGTCATTACTTGAAGAGTCACTAACACTTACAGATACCATACGATCTTTTCCGGAAAGAATACCAGCTGTTACACTGCCACGGTAATCATAGCCCATTGGAGAACCAACGGTAAAAATAGAATCGCCTAAGTTCATTTTTTCACTATTACCGATAGTAGCAGTAGTCTTTACTTTAGCTTTATCAATTTGCATTACAGCTAAATCTAAATATTCATCACTACCTAATACTTTAGCTTCTATTTCTTCATCACTTGATAGTACTAATTTAACATCAGTACCTCCACTAACAACATGTTGATTAGTTAAGACATAACCATATTTTTCATCAACTTTATAGATGAAACCACTACCTGTAGATGCTAATTCACCATCTTTATAAACTTGAACAACGACTACAGCATCATAGATTTTATCAATAGAGGCTGCTAGAGAAGATTTTTCATATACTTGGGTACCATTTTTAGTAATAACTGTATTATTACTACTTCCTAAAACATCACTAATAAGAGGAGTCCATTTCAGTAAGGAAAAGGTTACTATACCTCCAATTACAAAGGAAAAAACGATTATACATATTAATTTAAAGCTTTCTTTACTACTTTTATTTTTAGCCATCAACTCTACTCCTTTCAATTTTACTTAAATCTGACCAATTTAGTGGGAAGCCCATTCGATCTAAGACAACATCAATTTTTATAGTTTTTAAATTATAATTTAAGGTTTGAATAACATTTTCTAATTCAATTGTCATATTCTTAAAGTCTTCATATTTTAGCATTTGTTTCATAATTATGATTAAAGCAAAAACGTCATTTTTACCATAGATATATTCATCATCTTCTTTGGGTATTTTTAATAATTGATGATATACGGTATCATTAATTTCTTTTTGAGTTTTGTTTTCATATAAGATATCTTCATGGGCACATAGGTTGCGATAGTTTGCTAATATAGGAAGATAAATCATAAATAAGTTAGGTTCAAGTCCATAAGTATCAGCTATTTCTTCTTGATCTTCAGTCTTTAATACTGAGAACATTTCACTTACAATACCAAAAGATAATACTTTAACTAAAATCCAAAGAGGAATATAACCATAATTAGAAACATAGTGTAAGGTAGCTGAGTGTTGAGAACCATTAACCCTAATTTGACGTTTCATTTTCTTTAATAAATCATTTAATTGGGCCTGTTTTTCAGGCTTATTAGTAAAGTTTTTAGGTCTTAAATAATCACCTTCACGATAACCATATTTTTTAGATAGTTGGTAGGAAATGATTGATTTTAAATTATTTTCTATTACTAATAAATATTTAAATAAAATATTACGGAAAGAACGATCAAATAAAAATAGACTATATAATTCTTCGAAGGTCGTTCCTGGTCTAAATGTTTTATCGTCTTTAGATTTTACAAAAAGGTGTCTATAACCATTTATAAAAAAGTAATTTTCTCGTAAAAGAACTTCTTTAGTATAATTTTCGTTATTGACTGTTAGACCTTTTTGTTTAAAAATTTCAATTTGTTGGTCTAAAGTTTTAAATTGTTTTGCTATCATATTCTCACCTATATTAAATTATAGCACATTATTTATATAAAAGTGTGAAAATTTAATGAATTTATATGTTATAATAAATATATTGATTTGAGCTTACATAAATTATATATGAAATGGGGGATTTATTTATGCCAGCTACAATTACTCATGCTTATTTTGCTAAAGATGTATATGATATATTACCTAGTTCTATTAGAAAAAATATTAATGTTCAAAGAGTTAAGATGTTTGGTCAAAGTACTGATGCTTTGATGTTTTATAATTTATTTTCTTTATTACCTGGTAAAGATATAAGACGATTTCAACATACTTTTCATACGACAAAGACGCAGGATTTTTTTCTTAATTTAATAAATTATATAAAAGAGAATAATTATGGTGAAGATAAAGATGTGTGTGCTTTTTTGGTAGGTTTCATATGTCATTATGTTCTTGATTCTACTGTTCATCCTTTAGTGGTTTATAAAACAGGTATTTTGGATAAGAAAAATCCAGCAACTTATAAATATAATCAAATACATGCCTTTATGGAGACCTTTATCGATAATGATATGGTACGAAGAAGGAATAAGACTAATCCTTATGAGTTTCCTTTAGAGAAGTTTTGTTTTGAAACTAGTAAATTTTCTAGGAATTTAGAGGATGTAATTAATTATACTTTTAAGAAAACTTTTAATATTGATAATATGGCAAAAATTTATTATAAGTCTTTAAAGCAAATGAGAACAGCATTAGTATTATTTAGAAAAGACAAATATGGTATAAAAAGAAATGTTTATAAATTAGTGGATACTTTTACAACGAAAAGAACTTATCGTTTTGAAGCTATTAGTTATCATTATCCTCTTAAAGATAGACATAATTTTTTGAATAGTAATCATCAATTATGGAGAAATCCAACTACTTATGATATGACGAGTACAGAGTCTTTTATTGATTTATATTTAAAAGCTCTTAAATTAGCAAAAGTGTTAGTATGTGCCAGTTTTGATTATATAAGCGGCAATGAAATAGAATTAGATAAAATATTTGTTAATACTAGTTATGTTACAGGATTAGATTGTAATTTACAGAAAGAATTAAAATATTTTGAATTTTAACTTAATTATTCATATAAAAGCTAAGAGCAATATATACAAAGTCTTAGTTTTTTTATTGTTAGTAAAAAGATGAGGTATAAAATGAGCTTATTTTTTAATACTAATAATAGGTGATAAAAATGTTTTATAGATATGAAGTTAGAAATAATGGTAGTGAAGATATATTATATCTTTATCTTGATATGGCTTATGAGTTTTCTAAAGAGTTAATACAAACAGCTTCAGAGCAAGAATTAAGTAGACGAACAGAAAATTTTATTAATAGTAATAATATTCAATTTAAAGGGAGTAAGGTTTATTTAATAATAGATAATATCGTTGTTAAAACTTTAAATATAAAAACCAATAAAAATATTAAAAATGTTTTAAACAAAAATAATTATAATAACAATGACTTTTTAGTTACTTTAAAATTAGAAGATAATTCCATGATAGAAGTTACTTTAAAAGAATATTTAGGGGGTAGTTTAGGTAATTTTTATACTGAAGAGATGCAAGAAGAAACTTTAAAATGCTTGGCTATTTTATTTAGAACATATGCTTATAAAATGATGGAAGAAAAGCACTATTTAAAAACAAATAATGAATTTCAAATATATAGTCCTATTTATAATTTTAAGGCAATATGGAATAAAAGATATGAGGAAATTTCTCAAAAATTAGAAAAAATTATTAATCAGACTGATAATATTTTTGTAACACATAATTCAAAATATATTTTACCTTTTATCCATTACTGTAATACAGGATTTACTGTAAGTAATAAAAACTATCCTTATTTAAAAGAAGTTAAAAGTTTATGGGATTTAACTTCAAAAAACTATTTAAATGTAATGGAATATACGTATGAAGAAATTTCTAAAATTTTAGATGTTGATATAAATAATCAAATAAACTTTGAGATATTAGAAATAGAAAATAAACGTTTTATTAAAAAAGTTAAACTTAATAATAAGATTTTTTCAGGAGAGGAATTAATTAAAAAGTTAAATTTAAAGTCAGCGGAAATGGTTTTTATTTTTAATAAGAAGAAAGTTAAGATTATTTCTAAAGGATGGGGTCATTTCTTAGGTTTAAGTCTTTTTGGGGCTAATGAGTTAGCTAAAAATAATTGTACTTATCAAGATATTTTAACTTATTATTTTCCAACAATTAAAATTATGCAATATAAAAAGAACTTTTAATCTTTAATAATAAAAGTTCTTTTTTGTTAAAATTTATTTTTTATTAAATCAGCTAAAGCTTTATCAGCATCTTTATTCATTTCTATGGTTGATTCTAAATATTTTGTGTAAGCTTCTAAAGTAGCAATAAAATCATTTAACTCAGTAGTATTTCTAGCTTTTAGGAGCCTATTTAAAGTATCAACTTGCCTTTTTAAGTCGGCAGTAATCTTTTCAAGGTCTTCATATTTTAATTCACCTATCATTGACCTAACGCCTCCATTTTATCATTTTTATCAGTTGTTGAGGGATTAGGAGCTGGTGTTTTAAAAAGCTCAGCCATTTTAACAACAAGGTCTTTATATTCTTCAATACTTTCAATATGGTTTAAATTATCTTGGTCATTCCATTTAGATTTTATAATATTTAGATATTCATATATTTTATTAATGGCTTGAACATAATCATTATAATCTGTCATATTAGTCACCTTATCAATCATTAAATAGTGATTGATACCTTTCTACTTAATTTACTTTAGGCTTATAGCAAGATAATACGAGAACCATTTTGAAGATTGGTATCCCTAATAGTTTTATTAACGTCATATATTTCGCCAGTATCTTTACTATAAAAATTAGATTCAGGCTTAATTATGTAAGAATGTTCCGTTATTTCAACTAAGGCTTCTTCTATTAAACTTTTTACAGTACCTACTTTTTTATTTATAGGAATAAATAAATCATAAGACTTTTCTATTAGAGGAATTTCTAATTCAATTAATATTTTATTTTTATTCATATTTTAGCTCCTATTCATTAGCTAGTAATTTTATTACTTGAGCTTTACCTTTATTAACTATATAACCAAAGCCAGGTGCAAGTTCTACTTTTAGAAGACGAGCAGCTGTTGTAACTTTAATTGTAAATTGATTATTAATTCCATTACCAATCCAAATAGCATCTGTTAATTCAACACTATTTTTAAACCAAGCTTCAAAAGCAATAGCTTTAATACTTTCTATATTATCCGCAACAATAAATTTAATATTACCAGTTTGTTTACAAGAATCAATTAAATCGGTAAATTTACCTTTTTCAATAGTACTTAATTTAGATAATAAAGAATTAATACCTAAAATAAGACATACTGTAGTATTCTCAGATTTAGAGGTCGTTTCAGCTGTATAAATTTCATTTAATTTATCAATTCCTGAATAGCAGGTGTCATCAGCATACACTATTTTTTCAGAAGCAATATTAGGTATAATACTATTACTATCTAGGACAATCATATTAGTATTTGGACA
This sequence comes from uncultured Bacilli bacterium, assembly GCA_947626565.1. Classification (GTDB taxonomy): domain Bacteria; phylum Bacillota_I; class Bacilli_A; order RF39; family UBA660; genus CANRGD01. Next base: position 22,357 of record CANQSQ010000010.1, on the reverse strand, counting down.
CATGGTAATTACATTGGTCAAACCTTTAAAGAATTCTAGTTCTGTAGAAATGTCTTCTCCTGAAACGATATTTACAAATTTATTATTTAAATTAATTGTTTCTACTTCAAGAGTCTCTTTACTGATTCCAACAGGTACTTTAGATAAATTTCCTATATATTCTCTTACAGAATTAAAATCAACTATTTCTGGTAAGACTGGAATCTTCTTAGCTTTAGAATCGCAGATTTGATTTAGTTTACTGCAGATAACTTTGATATAATCAATCATTTTTTCCTCAGCATAAGGAAAAGCGGTTTGAAATTCATAAATGTTATCTAACAAAATTAATCCACGTCCAAAAGCTTTTGATGGTTCTTTTTTACGAACTCCTGGTATTACAGAACTGTAATCACTTGGATCATTGAATTGTAATACAACATTTTGACGGAAATTTTGTCTTAAACGATAACGAACAGTATTAGGACCATTAGTACTGAAGATGAAAACTACTCCATATTTTAAACAATCTCTTGTCATTTGACCTAGTAGTTCTTCATAATCGGCATAAGTTTCTAGGAAAGCTTCAATATTATTAATCATAATAACTATTAAAGGAATTTGTTTTCCTCCGTGGTTAATATAAAACTCATATGAACCATTATAATCAACAAATAATTTTTTACGGTCATCGATTATTTGTGTAATCATTTTAAATAGATTTATGATTTTTTCGGATTCTGTTGATAAAATAACTTCGCCAACGTGAGGAGCATTTCTAAACATAGTTAGGGTTTCAGCACCGAAATCTAAAATATAGAAATTAACTTCTTTAGGTTGATGAGTAGTGATTGTAGAGTAAACGATACTAGTAAGCATTAACTCTTTTCCACTGCCTCCTGAACCAAAGACAATGGTATTTCCTTCTTGTGATAATGGTAAAGTTAAAACATTTTGTTTTTGATTATCAGGATCATCATATTCACCAATAATAGGATTTATATCGTTACGAGTACTTTGATAATTATATTTTTCTTTTAATTGATCAATTTTTATAACATCAGGGATTCTATCTAACCATAATTGAGGTATGGAGATAGATTCATTTTTAGCGACATCAACAATATATTTAATAATATTAGTAATTTCTTCACCTTTAGATTGAATAACAACCTCAGGAGATTTAACATCAAGATTTCTTATAGAATTACCTACATTATCAATAATGTTAATTGATTGATCAACTTTTTTCTTTCTTTTTTCAGTAGGATAATATTGAGCACCGGCCCAAGCTGCTTGTCCCATTGCGAATAATTCATTATAACCTACTTGAAGATAAAAACGACCAGGATTTTTTAAAGAGGCAGCATCAGGTACTTTAATCATATCCATACTATCAGATTTATCTTGAACTTTTAAGCAGACACGAAATTTAGAGTTGGACCATATTTGATCATTAACAACACCACTTGGTTTTTGAGTTGCTAGAATAAGGTGCACACCTAGGGAACGACCTATACGAGCTGTAGAGATAAGTTGTTCCATAAACTCAGGTCGTTGATCTTTTAATTCGGCAAACTCATCAGAAATGATAAAAAGATGAGAAATTGGTTTTTCTACTTGACCTTTTCGATAAAGTCTTTGATATTTATAAATATCAATAGTACTTTCATCTAATTTATCACGGGCTTCATTGAACATACGTTGACGCTTTCTTAACTCACTTTGAACAGAAGCTAAGGAACGGTTCATTTCAACGGTATCTAAGTTAGTAATTGTACCAGCTAAGTGTGGTAATTTCATACCTGTTTCTTTATTTTGGAAGACACCAGCTAAACCTCCACCTTTATAGTCGATTAAGACGAATGATACTTCGTATGGGTGATAGTTTAAAGCCATAGATAAAACATAACTAATAATAAATTCCGATTTTCCAGAACCAGTCATTCCAGCTATAAGACCATGAGGTCCATGAGCTTTTTCATGAAGGTCAAGTTTAAATAATTCTCTTGACTTATCAAGACCTACTGGTACTTGTAGGGACTTAGTTGGATCATTTTGTTTCCAACGATTTAAGATGTTCAATTGTTCAACCATACCAACATTGTACATCTCTAAGAAAGTAAGACTGTTAGGTAAAGTTCTATTTTCTTTAGCTATATCAATAGGAATGTTAGCAAGTATTTTACAATATTCATAAATATTAAGAGTTGGATCAAAATCAGCGACAAATTCTTTTTGTTTGTTAGAAACGAGTTCATTTTCAAATACTCCGGAAATTTTATCTCCAATACTTATAAAGGTTTTACATTCATTAGGAATATTTATTAAACGAGGACTTATTACAATGAAACTAAATCCATAGTTAATTTCCATTTCACAGACATCTTTAATAATATCAACATCTCTTAAAGATTTATAATCATCGGTTAAAATAACATAGTATGGTTTGTAACGATGATAATCGGTTCCATTTACTTCCATTTTACCATTTACATCTTTAAATTTACGAGCTTGGAATTCTTGCTCTAGTATTAGAGAGATTTCTTTGGCTTCATCTAAGTTAGCAGCAAAATAACGTGTTTGTTTATCGTTACTCCAGCAATGAGGAGCTATTTTTAAATATTCCCAATTGACAGCATTAGTTTCATTAGTTAAGACAACAATTTTTAAGTCTTCATAACTATGAAAAGTTAACATTTGTAGAATTAAGCCCTCTAGGAATTGTTGTTTGTTAGCAGCTGTTCCTATAATAGCTGATATATTATTTTTAACAAAAGAAAGAGCTATAGGAACATTTTCTAAGGTTCTAGATTCAGCTCCTAATTTATATACTTCTTCTAGTAAATTATCATGTTCTAGAGAAAAATGTTCTTCAGGAAAATTAATAGTACCTTGTAGCTCAGTAGAACCTACTCCTAAACGTAAATCTAGGAAATCTTCTTGTTCTATTTCTCTTTCCCATAAATTTCTTTTCTTGTTAACAATAATATCTTTAATTTGATCGAGTGGTAAATAGTTATCGATTAAAATTTGACGTTGAACTTTCATTTCTGTTTGAATACTTTGACGTTTAGATTCGATATATTCCATGTATGTTTTTTGACGTGTTTCTTCTCTGGCTTTACGTTGCTTTTTTTGGAATTTTCTTTGTAAGGTAGGCCATAATAGCATAGTCATTAACATAGCTCCAGAGGTTAATAATGATGGTAAAGCTGTTATAAAATCAGTAGAACCGTCCAAGACACTAGCTAGAGAATTATAGGTCATCATTACAGACATCATGGCCATAGTCATCATTGGTCCAATGGTAAAAATTAGAGGAGTTTTATCTTCTCCTTCTTTACCTGGAGGTGGATCTATAGAAATGTTAGTTGCCTCTATTTTGGTTTTAAAACGTGGTGATTTATAAAAATATGAATCTTCATTAAAGAACTCTATTCCTTCTTCATCAGGATTGTCTTGTTCTACTTGAGTTTGTATAATAGGTTGATCAACTCGAAAAAAAGTATTATCAAAACGGACTAAGTTACCAATATTGTTGATAATTATAGAGTCTTTCATAACAACTATTCGTAAGCCCATGATAAAAATAATATCTCCATAAGATAATTGACTTGTTGTTATCGCAACATTATTTACATAGGTTCCATATTTACTATTTAAATCTTGGATAAACCAGATTCCTTTATTATAAATAAGTCTAGCATGTTGTTTAGATACTAGTGGATAAGTATATGAAATATGAGCATGACTATCATTACCAATTATGAATTCTCCATCACCACGGAGATGAAGATTTAAATTATTTTGATCATTGGATGGAGAGCAAAATAAAATAACATATTCGTTTTCGGTATTAATTTTCAAAAAATATAAACTATAATCTTTTAAAATAGCTGATTCAATTTCACGATCACCAGACATTATTTTAGTTTCAAAGTCACTTTTTATTTTCCATTCGCCATTTGACTCTTCAACATTAATTAAGTTTCTTGTATTACCTAAATAATCGTAATCAGTTATCCAGTAATTTCCAGATACTTCGGTAGGTAAAACAAAATCGAAGATTTTTTTCTTTTTGATTAATCTTACTATCATCAGGAAATCACCCCAACATTATTCCTATTCTATATTTAATTATAGCTATTTTTTTGCTAAATGACAATAATTATTTGTTTTTTTTAGTAATTAACAATTTGGCTTTTTTTGCATATTTTATAATGGTGATTGATATTTTGCTAGATATGTTTTTTAATTTAAATCCTGTTGTCCAAGCATTAGTGGCAGGAATATTTACCTGGAGTTTTACTTTATTAGGAGCAGCTATTGTTTTCTTTTTCAAAAAAGTTAATAAAAATGTAATGGATGCCTTACTTGGATTTTCAGCAGGAGTTATGGTTTCAGCATCATTTTGGTCATTACTTAATCCGGCTATTGAAATGGCAGAGGAATTAAAAATGCTTCCTTGGTTAGTAGTTTTTATTGGCTTTGTTGGTGGTGGTTTATTACTTTTTTTAGGTGATAAATTTTATGCACAGTTAGCAAAAAAGATGGTGCAAAGTCAAGATAAAGACAATAAAAAGAAACGCTGCATGATGTTAATTTTTTCTATTGTGTTGCATAATATTCCAGAAGGTCTAGTGGTAGGATTTGCTTTTGGAGCCGCTAGCTATGGAATAAGTGGAACAACAGTTTTGTCGGCAATCACCTTAGCTTTAGGAATTGGGTTACAAAATTTTCCCGAAGGAAGTGCTGTTAGTTTACCATTAAGGAGAGAGGGATATTCAAGGAAAAAAGCTTTCTTTATTGGACAATTAAGTGGAATTGTGGAACCTATTGCTGCCGTAATAGGAGCTATTTTAGTTTTAAAAATACAAATTTTACTTCCCTTTATGCTATCTTTTGCGGCAGGAGCTATGATATACGTAGTTGTGGAAGAGTTAATTCCAGAAAGTCAAACTAATAAAAAGAAAGATTTAATGGCTCTGTTTACTTTAATCGGATTTTCTATTATGATGATTTTAGATGTTGCGTTAGGATAAAAAATGAACTTAATTTTTCTTAAGTTCATTTTTTTAGATATAATTGCTCATTAGCTTTTAAATAAATACCATATAAGGCGGTTTTTGGACATTGGAAAATTAATTTTAAATCAGTATCAGGAGTTGAAGATTGTTTATTATTTTGAGTAGGTGCTGCAGGGGTTGATTCAGTGGTTGGTGGTATGGGTGAAGCTGGGGATTGTTCATTAGTTGATGGTACTGGTGAGGATGAAGATTGTTCATCAGTTGAAGGAGTTGGTGGTTGGAGTGGTTCATCTTTAACTGGTTCTTCTAATATTTCAGGTTCAATTTTTTTAAAATTATAGTTATGATTGTCTAATATTTTAATAGAGTCGTTTATCCATAGGCAGTCTTCTGGTTTTTTGCCATTATTAATAGACCAATAACCTGAGGCATTTTGGTGCCAACCACTACCAGTAAATTTACCTTGAGCACATTCAAAGTGACAATGATTACCAGAAGAAAGACCTTTAGTTCCTTCACTATAAAACTCTTCATTTTTATTTATTTTTTTACCTACAAATAAATTACTGACATCATTAGCATGAGCAAATAATATAGTCATGTAATCTATTGTTCCATCAGGATATAAAACTTTATCTGTACTTTCTAACCATACTTCATTAGCATCTTGTTGGTAAATTTTCTTTATGATGCCCGTAAAAGGAGCTTTGATTTTACTTATAGAGGTATCGGCTCCAGCATCATCAATGGCAAAGCTATCTCGATGGGTACCTTCATTATAACCTTGTGTTATACGCATAACTGAACTTGGATAAAGAGGTTTTTCCATTTAGCTATCCTCCTTATTAATAAGATTTTCAGCAGGAATAGTAATAACTTTTTTGGTAACTATTTCAGAATGAGGAGCCATTTTTCCTTCTAAAGTTTTATAGATACTATCAGCTCCTAGAAATGAAAATAAGCCTACCCATAAACTTGTAGGAAAGTTAATCTCGGTAAATGTCATACAAAAAAGAATACCTATAATCATGTTAATAAAAAAGGAATAGATTGTTATATATTTACTTTTCGGTAAATGTTTTTTAGTTTTTTGAATAAAGGCACAAGTTATGGTACTTAAAGCTATAGCAATTATTAATAATTTTTGTAAATAAGCTAAGTTTAGCATATGTTCCTCCTAATTTAATATATGCCTTTTAACTATTTAGAATAAGTCCATTTAACTAAAAATAATAATTTATTAAAACGCAAAAAAAGCCCGCTTGGGGCTTTTGGAAACTGCATAATATTAACGTTTTGAGAATTGTGGAGCACGACGTGCTTTCTTTAATCCTGGTTTCTTACGTTCTTTCTTACGTGAATCTCTAGTAATCATTCCAGCTGTTTTTAAAGTTTTTCTAAAACTATTTTCTGAATCAGCTGGAGTAGTTTTATCATAATCTAATAATGCTCTAGTGATACCTAAACGAATAGCTCCTGTTTGACCTTGGAAACCGCCACCTTTAACTTTGGCATCTACGTCAAACATTTCATTAGTATTTGTTAGTACAAGTGGTTGAGATAGGTCCATTACACAAATTTCTGATGGAAAATATTCTCTTACATCTCTGCCATTAACAGTGATTTTTCCAGTTCCTGGAGTTAATGTAACTCTAGCAACACTTGACTTTCTATGTCCAGTTCCTGTATATGTATTTTTCTTTTCTTTTGCCATAACCTAAATCCTCCTACTTAACCTCAAGCACTTCAGGCTTTTGGGCCTCTTGTTTGTGCTCGCTTCCTGCATAAACAAATAATTTTTTAGCCATTTGTCTTCCTAATCTAGTATGTGGAAGCATACCTTTAACGGCTCTTTCCATCATTTCAACAGGATATTCTTCACGCATTACTTTGGCTGTTCTTTCTCTTAAACCACCAGTGTACATTGAGTGATTATAATACATCTTGTTTTCTAACTTGTTACCAGTTAAAGTAACTTTTTCAGCATTAATGATAATGATGTTGTCACCACAATCAATATGTGGAGTATAAGTTGGTTTGTGTTTACCACGTAAGTATTTAGCAGCAAGTGATGCTACTCTACCAAGAGGTTTTCCTTCAGCATCAATTACATACCATTTACGTTCAACAGTTTCTTTTTTTTGCATATAACTTGTCATAAATTTTCTCCTTTTACTTAAATTAGACTTTCCCACGGTCTAATTTATGTGGGGATTTAAATGTACCAGTTAGAATTATACTAAAAAAAGTATTAAAAATCAATACTTTTCTTTAATAATTATAACATTTTATATCATTTTACTTGTTTCTTGTTGGTCTATTTCTTGTGCTAATAAATCACATTCTTGTAAAGCTTTTACTAATTCCTCTTCACTGAAAGAATCAGCATAAATATCAGCAGTTGACATAGCAGAATATTTTTCTTTAATTTTTTCCATTTGATGATCTTGGTAAGCATTAATTGTTGCGGAAGAAGCAGTTGTTGCTAAAGTAGCTGCAACTCTTTCAGTAATTAAATTACCATCTTCATCAATAGTATAGCAACTTGTAGAAGTTGTTGTAGCACTAGCTGTTGTATATGGTGACATTATAGTTGTCTCTATCATTTGTGTCCACCACCTTTCTGTAATTCATTTAATTTTTTAGTATTATTAATTTCTTGTTGTTTACTTAGGAGGAAGGCTCTTAAGGCTTCTAGTTGCTCTTTATTTTCGACGGTCGCTAAGATTTCTGAAAAGCTAGGAATAGCTTCGGATTCAGAGCATTTTTTTTGAATAATCTTAGCGGCTTCTTTATACTTAGAATATCTTTTTTCTAATTGATGTAGTTCTACTTTTTGTAATTTTGTTTCTTTTTCTTTGAGACGACAAAGGTTATAATTTTGAATATTTACACATTGAAAATCAATAAAGGCACTAATAAGTTCTACGGCAGTTAGAAAAAAAGCAGGAGTAAAGCCCATGATTCCTATTAGAATAGTCATAGGTAATAAGACGGCTTTAGCTTGTAAATTATTCTTATGAATTAATTTATTCCATTCTAAGTAGTCTATTATTTCTGTTGGTCTATTACTATCCATATGATAATTTCTATTTTGTTCTCTAATTAATTCTTTGCGATTTAAAAGTTTTAATCTTTGATATTTGGCTATAACAAGTTTTTTATCCTTGGAAGTAGAGGCTTTTTTTAATTCCTTTTTTTGAGATTTATCTAATAGATAATCACAAAACTTTAAGTAATTAGGAAAAAATTTTTTAATAATTTTATATTTATATTTTTCAACTTTAAAGACAACATTTTGGAATTTTATAGCCCCAAGTTTAGCATATATATCTTGTTGCTCTTTGTAGGTAAGCTCACCTTTAAAAAAGCGCTTTACTTTATTCTCAACCTTTTTCATTGTAACCCCTCTATTAAAAAATGAACAATTTATCTCTCTGTATAAATTGTTCACAATTATATCATAAATTTACGTTAAAAGCAATATTTTCCTTGTTAATATTTTATTTTAGTTAAATATAAACCTTCCGCAGGAGCTGTTTTGCCGGACTTAGTTCGGTCTTTACTTAGGAGGATTTTTTCCACAAGTTCTGGGGATAATTTATTTTCACCAACTTTAATTAATAGACCTACCATATTACGAACTTGGTAGCGTAGAAAACCATTACCTTCAAAAGTAAAACATAAAATATTTTTTTGTTGGCTGATTTTGATTTTAGTTATAGTTCTCACACAATTTTCTTTTTCTTTATTGTCGGTAACAAAGGCTCGAAAATCATGGGTTCCTACTAAATACTGACTGGCTAAGTTCATTTTAGGAATATCAAGGGAATGATTATATTGAAAGACATAATTTCTTAAAAGAGGATTATATTCACCCATGTTAAGGTAATATTTATATTGTTTACTTTTAACATTGTAGCGAGCATGAAAATTAGAAGAGACTATTTTAGTTTCTATAACATGGATATCGGGAGGTAAATTACTATTTAAAGCTCTTTTTAACTTTTTATCAGTTATAGTTACTGTTAAGTCAGCATGAGCGTATTGACAAAGAGCATGAACTTTCCTGTCAGTTCGACCTGTAGCAGTAATAGTTACTTTTTGATTATTATTTATTTTTGTTAAAGCTTCTTCTAATTTACCTTGAATAGTTTCTAGACCTGGTTGGTTTTGAAAACCAACATAATTTGTTCCATCATAAGAAAATTTTATTAAAAAACGCATAGTGTCAACCCCTAAACATGTTTATAGATATCTTTAATAATGTCTCTGATATCATTGTGATAATCAATTTTTACTTGTTTTTTGGTACGAGCTAAATAAGTAAATTCTATTATTTCAGGAAGAGGTATTCTATTTCTTTTTAAGAAGGTAGTATCCTCTAAAACTTCCTTAGTAGAGCCTATCGTAAGTATTTTATTTTTATTAGTAATTATTATTTTGTTGGTATATTGATATAAGGCATCAATATTATCGGTAACTAAAATAAATATTTTGTGATATCTTTCGGCTAATTTTTTCAATAGTAAGACCATTTTTTTTTCATTATGTAAATCAATGCCAAGAAAAGGTTCTTCTATAATGACTAACTCAGGGTTTGAAAGTAAGGCACTGGCTAACTGAAGAAGCTTTTTTTCTAAAGTTGATAATACATAAAGTGGTTTAGTAAAATAGGCTTCATTTAAACCAACTATTTTTAGAGAATCTTGAAGTTTTTTAAATATATCTTTAAATGTTAAATTGCGTTTTTGGACTTCGTTTAGTAAATAAGTTTTTACTTCCATATCAAAAGGATAGGTAAATTCTTTGGGTATAGTATAAATTCTTTTACGAAAGACTTTAATATTTTCTTTAGTTATTTTATTGTCATTTATAAGTAAAGTACCTTTATTTAATACAGATAAATTTAGGGCTTTTACATATTGTTCAGTATTAGTGCCTGTTAAACCGATAAACATATTTCTGGTAATCGTTAAATTTTGCTCTTCTTTAGCAAAAACATAATTTTTAAAATTCATTTCCATAGTTTATCAACCATCCTGTTCATATCTAATTCAGGTTCTTCTAGTAGGTTATAGTCACATAGTTTAACAGACAAATCCATCATAAAAGGAAGACGAAGACCAATTTTGTTTATTACATTATCCTTCTTTAAGACTTCAAGAGGTGGACCTTCAAGGACAATAGTACTATTATAAAGAATATATAGATAATCAGTTTTTAGAGTTTGTGTCAAATCACTTGTTGTCATAATAATGGTCATATTGTTAGTTTGTTTAAAATAATTTAGACAGTTCATGATATCAGTAAATTCTGTTTTAGAAAAATATAAGCCAATGTCATCAAGTAATAATACTTGAGGATTTGCTAAAAGGTAAATAGTTAGTTGAGCTTTAATTTGATCTTTTAATGCTAAAGTTTTAAAAGCTTTATTTTTGATAGAATTTAACTTTAATTGCTTGCATAGATAAGTATAAGCTTCTTTATTGGAATTAGTTAAGTAAGAAAGTACTTCTTCTTCTAAGGTTTCATAGGTAAAAGTAAATTCCATGGGAATTAAAACTTTAATATTTTTAAAATATTCATCTAGGGGAATAGCCATACTATTTTGATGATTAAACTTCATGCCTTTAAATAAAATTTGTCTAGCTAAAATTCTAATTAGTGTTGTTTTGCCACAATTATTTGGACCTGAAACAGAAATTAATTGATTTTTAGGAAAAGAAATTGTAAAATTTGAAAAGACATTTAAAAAAGTTAAATTATTTATACTAATTATTTCTTCCATAAGAACCTCCCTATTTTAAACTTAATTTCTTATTTATAGCTTCAGAATCAACTTTAGATAGACTTTTGAAATTTATAAATTTGCCTTCATATTCTTGATAGATGTAGGTAGCTGCTAGCATCCAAATAGCATCTTTTAGAAAGTCTTGATCACTTAATAAGGTATATATTATCTCTTCTTGGGAACAATTTTCATAAAAGTCTAGGTGATAAAGTAAGCATTCATCAGTACTAAGTTTTTTAGTAATTAAGTACTTAGAAGCAAGATAATCGTTTTTAGCAAGAGCAATTATTAAGTCTAAGACATTTTCTTCATCGACTTTTTTTAAATTTTGAATAAAACCTACTAAATTACAGACGATGGCTTCAGGAAAGTCAAGATTCATAATTTGACCTTGATAAGTAATTTTTTCTTTAAAATAATTTATTAACATATTTATATTAACGGGGATTATATAGTGACTCATGTCTAGTTCATGAGGTTGATATCTTTCTAGAAGCCAGTCATTTTCTTCAGCAGATAAAGACTTCATGATAATATTTTTACTTAAGATGTTTAAGTTATTAAACTCATAAGTAGAATGTAAAAGTTTGGCTAAAAAATTAGGATTATTAAAAATTTCGGTTACTAAGTCATTATAATTATCAATGGTATAAAGTTTAAAATAAAAATCTTCATCACCATCTGTTTGCATATTTTCTTTGGCTTTATAAGATGATAATTTATAAGCATCTAAATAACCAATGGTTAGTAAATAGTTAGCAACAACAATCTTTTCCATTGAACATGAATTATATAAATCATAAAATAAGGAAATACAGCTTTTAAGAGCGGCAAAGGAATCAAGACCATAATTAGCGCCTTGCTCTACCCATTTATCTACGATATCTCGTACTTTTAAATTATAATTTTCCATAATAAACTCCCCTGAATAATTATTTATTTACGTTTTCTTTTTTGAATACGATAAGTTATGCGTAATAAAAACTTGTCAGATACAAAGCGACTAAAAAATTTAGCAGCTTTCATTTTAAAACCTGGAATAATAAGCATCTTGTGTTTAAACATTTTATCGATAGCATATTTAGCGACATATTTACTTGCTAAAGGTTTGACACTGAATGATACATTAGCTACCTTATTAAAATTGGTGGCAACAGGTCCAGGACATAAAACAGATATGTGAACATTTTTCTTTTTCTTTTTTTCTTCATAATATAGAGCTTCAGTAAGCTGATAAACATAAGACTTTGTAGCGTAATAAGTAGCCATTAACGGACCTGGTTGAAAAGCTGCTGAAGAGGCAACATTTAAGATATAACCACTATTTTTCTTTTCCATGTCTTTTAAAATGGCCTTAGTTAAAATATGAACAGCTTTGATATTAGTATTAATCATGTCTAATTCTTTAGTTAAATCAGTTTCGGTAAAAAAGCCAAAATCTCCAAAACCAGCATTATTAATTAAGATATCAATATTTTCTTTTTTAATTAAAACATATAGTTCTTTTACCTTTTGTTCATTAGCTAAATCAGCAACAATAATAGTTACTTTTGTTTTTAAAGATTCTTGAACTTTCTCTAATTTTTCTTTATCTCTAGCTACTAAGATTAATTCATAATTCATAGAAGCTAAATATTTAGCCATATCTAGACCAATGCCAGAAGATGCCCCTGTTATTAAGGCTTTCATATGTACTCACCCCACTTAAAAGATTTCTTTCTTAATTATTATAATATAAAATGGTAAAAATTAAAAGTCTGTGTATGCGACTTAAAAAAAAAGTAAGTTATGACAACTTACTAATTTCTTTATCTTGTTTTCTATTCTGGTTTAGCTTCATCTACAAGTTTTAAAATAACCATTAACGCACCATCGCCACGTCTTTCGGATAATTTTAAAATTTGTGTATAACCACCGTTACGATTAGCATAACGAGTAGCTAAATCGTGAAATACTTTGTCCACTACTTTTGTATCATTGTGTAAGAATGCTAAAGCTTTACGACGAGAAACTAAGTCACCTTTTTTACCGTAAGTAATCATTTTATCAACAAACTTACGAACTTCTTTGGCTCTAGTTTCAGTAGTAGTAATTGATTCATTTTCAATTACTTGTTTAGTTAGTGTCGCAAGCATACTTCTTCTATGTTTATTATCTACGCCTAATTTTCTATATGCCATAGTTATTCCTCCTTATTTCTAATCATCATCACGTAAGATTAGACCCATATCTCTAATTTTATCTAAAACTTCTTTTAGAGATTTTTTACCTAAATTACGTATTTTCATCATGTCTGATTCACTCTTGTTAACTAAATCTTGTAGGGTATGGATACCAGCTCTTTTTAAACAATTATAGGCTCTAACAGAGAAATCTAAGTCTTCGATAGAAGTTTCTAGGGCTTTAACTTTTGGATCTTCTGTCTTTTCAATCATCATACCACTTACATCTGCTATTTCAGATAAATCAGTTAAGATATTTAGATGTTCAATTAAGATACGTGAAGCTAAGGCAACTGCCTCTTCAGGTTTAATGGAACCATTTGTCCAAACATCTAAAATTAATTTGTCATAGCTTTCATCTTGGCCAACACGAGCATTACCTACTTCATAGGAAACTCTTTCGATTGGAGAATATAATGAATCAATAGCTATTTCTCCTGCTTTTTTGATATCATGGATTTTCTTATTATCTTCACTTCTTACATAACCACGACCATTAGTAACAGTCATTTCCATATTAAATGAAGCTCCTTTAGCTAAAGTAGCAATTACTTTATCTTTATTGATAACTTCGATATCAGAATCACATTCGATATCACCAGCAGTTACTTCTCCTTCTTTTGTTGTATTAATACGTACAACTTTTGGTTCGTTGGAATAGTTTTTAAATACTACTCCTTTTAAGTTTAAGATTATGGTTGTAACGTCTTCATAAATACCTTCAATAGTTTGGAATTCATGTAGTACGCCATCTATTTTGATACTACTAATAGCACTACCTGGAAGAGATGATAACATAACTCTTCTTAAAGCATTACCAATTGTGGTACCAAAACCTCTTTCTAATGGTTCTAATTCAAATCTTCCATAAAAATTATTTTCTATAGAATCAGTTATTTTATATATTGGTTTTTCAAATTGTAACATGAAACTAACCTCCCTTTATTTTTTTTCACAAACTTTAAAATTTTATCCACGTGGACGTTTTGGTGGACGACATCCATTATGTGGGATTGGAGTAACATCAGCAATTGTAGTTACCTCTAATCCTGCAGTTTGTAATGAACGAATTGCAGTTTCACGTCCTGGGCCTAATCCTTTAACGCGAACTTCTACTTTACGCATTCCCATATCAAAAGCAGCTTTGCCAGCAGCTTCTGCTGCCATACCAGCAGCAAATGGAGTAGATTTTTTACTACCTTTAAAACCGATAGCACCAGATGATGCCCAGCTTATTACATTTCCATCTTTATCTGTAATAGTTGTTATTGTGTTATTAAAAGTAGAATGAATATGTGCTATACCTTCAGGCACATTCTTCTTAACTTTTTTCTTTCTTGTTTTATAAGCCATAAGTCTTACCTCCTTTATAATTTATTATCCTTTAACTAAACTTTTTTCTTATTAGCAACGGTTTTACCTTTTCCTTTACGAGTACGAGCATTACGATTTGTTCTTTGACCTCTTACTGGTAAACCTTTTTTATGACGACTTCCTTGATATGAGTTAATTTCCATCTTAGTTTTGATATTCATATTAACTTCACGACGTAAGTCACCTTCAGTTAAATGCTTATTGATTTCATCACGGATTTTTACTAAATCATCTTGAGATAAATCTTTTGTTTTTGTTTCTGGATTAATGTCTACTGCTTTTAAAATTTGTTTAGCAAGACTTCTTCCAATTCCATAGATATAAGTTAATGATATACAGATATGTTTATCATTAGGAATATCTACACCTTTAATACGTGCCATTAATTACACCTCCTATTAATTAACCTTGTACTTGTTTGTGTTTTGGATTTTCACAAATAACTCTAATTTTTCCTTTACGTTTTACGATTTTGCATTTTTCACAAATCTTTTTAACGGATGCTTTAACCTTCATTTTATCCCTCCTATTATTTACGATAGGTAATACGCCCACGTGTTAAGTCATAAGGCGATAGTTCTATCATTACGGTATCTCCTGCTAGAATGCGAATATAGTTCATTCGTATTTTACCAGAAACGTGGGCCTCCACAATGTGTCCATTTTCTAGTTGAACTTTAAATTTCCCTCCGGGGATGATTTCTAGAACTTTGCCTTCTATTTCAATTGTATCTTCTTTAGCCATCTTTTCACTCTCCTGTCAATATTTCATAGCCATCGGCAGTAACAACAATAGTATGTTCAAAATGAGCTGATAGGCTACCATCTATAGTATCTACTGTCCAGTTATTGTCATGAACATAAACATCTGGTCGACCTAAAGTTAACATTGGTTCTATAGCTAAAACCATTCCTTCTTTTAGTCTTGGTCCAGTATTCTTGGTACCAAAATTAGGAATTTCTGGATCTTCATGGACAGATGTTCCTACACCATGTCCACATAATTCTTTAACAACACCTAAATGATGTTCTTTAGCATAGGTTTCAATAGCATTACTTATATCACCTATTCTATTTCCTGGTTTAACTTGTTTTAGACCAGCATATAAAGAATTTTCGGTATCTTCTAGAAGCTGCTTTGTTGCAGGAGGAACTTCACCTACCATATAAGTCCAACCAGAATCACCGTGATATCCTTTATAACAGGCACCTATGTCGATAGATACTATATCACCATTTTTTAAAACTCTATCACTAGGAAAACCATGAACAACTTCAGAATTTAAACTAATACATAGAGCAGTTGGGAAACCTTCGTATCCCTTAAAAGAAGGTGTAGCATCTTTACTTCTAATAAAAGCTTCAGCCAACTTATCTAACTCTTTAGTAGTTATACCTTCTTTTATATATGGTTGTAGATACTTATGTGTTTGATAAACAATATTACCAGCAATTTTTAATAATTCAATTTCTCTTTTTGTTTTAATTGTAATCATTATTTCATCTCCACTATTTACTGATAATTGTTTCAATTTTATGGAAAACGTTTTCAACAGTATCATCACCATTAACTGTTTCTAAAACGTTTTTATTTTTGTAATATTTAATGATGGGTTCTGTTTTTTCACGATACATTTGATATCTAGTTTGAAATGACTCTAGATTATCATCAGTACGTTGATATAACTTACCACCACATTTATCACAGACTGATTCAACTTGTGGAGAACTTTTTTCATCATTAATATTGTAGATAGCATTACAGTCCTCACAAATTCTGCGACCAACAATTCTTTTTTCTAAGTTTTTTTCATCTATATCAATTAAAATGACATGTCCGACATCAAAACCTAGTTTAGATAAGATTTTATCATATTGAACAGCTTGCTCTAAATTTCTGGGAAAGCCATCAATAATAAAACCATTTTTGCAATCATCTTTTTTAAGACGATTTTCAATTAATTGATAAGTAATTTCATCTTTTACTAATTTCCCACTTGCAAGTGTTTCAGCAACGTAATTGCCTATCTCACTATCTTCTTTAGAGATTTCGCGTAAAATATCACCAGTTGAAATATGTGGTATATGATATTTTTTTACGACAAGTTCAGCTTGAGTTCCCTTGCCAGCTGCAGGTGGCGCAATAAACATAATATTCTTCATAAATTACCTTCTACTATATCCCCTTTTATAACTTCTTGTTAGAAGACTTCCTTCTAATTGTTTATAAGTTTCAAGAGCGACTCCAACGACAATAAGTAACCCAGTTCCTCCGATAGTTACTGATGTTGGTAAGCTAGTAAATTTGGAGAATAAAATTGGAAGTCCAGCAATAATTACTAGAAATACTGCTCCTAGAACAGTTAATCTAGATAAAATTTTGCTTATATATTTTTTAGTTTCTTCTCCTGGTCTTATTCCTGGAATATATCCACCATTTTCTTGTAAATTCTTAGAAAATTCATCTGGTTTTAGTTGGATAAATGTATAGAAATAAGCAAAGAAGAAAATTAACACTACATAGATTATGAAACCTACTAAGGTTGTGTATGTTAAATATTTTTGTACAAATAATGTGAAGCCATCTTTTTTTATCACTTGAGCAATAATACTTGGAAGTGATAAAAGACTTGAGGCAAAGATTACTGGAATTACTCCAGCAGAGTTAACTTTTATAGGCATAAAGCTTGAAGCTTGATTACCAAAAGTTGTAGATTTATTAGCATATTGAATAGGTATTCTTCTTTCAGATTCTTGAACAAAGATTACACCAATAACGATGGCAAAGTAAATAATTACGAAAGCTACAAATTTAATTATACCAAAAGTAATTACCTGTGCTGTTCCTTCAAAAGTAATTAGAGCTTTAAAGGCATCTATAAACATTTGAGGAAGAGTAGCAATGATACCAGCCATGATTATTAAACTTATACCATTTCCTATTCCTTTTTGAGTTATTTGATCTCCTAACCATAAAAGGAAAGCTGTTCCTGCTGTTAGGACGGTTGAAATATACATATATTCCATTGGGTTGCCTGTTTTTCCAATAAAAGCAAAGGAGAAGGCATAACCTTCGATAAAGGCCATAGCAATACCTAAATATCTAGTTATTTGGCTTATCTTTTGACGACCTGTAGCTCCTTGTTTTCTTAACTCAGTAAAATAAGGAATAATATCCATTTGTAGCAATTGAACAATAATGGATGCAGTGATGTAAGGCATAACTCCTAAAGCAAAAATAGAGAAATTTTTTAAAGCCCCACCACCAAGAGTATTAATTAGTTCAAGAAAACCTAAATTGCTAGTTAAATCTTTAGTTCCTGGAACTCTAATAGAAATACCTAAAATAAATATTAATAGAGCTCCTAAGGTGAAGTAAATTCTGTGACGTAAGTCTTTATTAGTTGAAGTAAATAATTGCTTCATACTTTTAAACATCTTAGATCACCTCAGCTTTACTTCCAGCCTCTTTAATCTTTTCTAATGCACTAGCTGAAAATTTAGAAGCTTGAATTGTTACTTTCTTTTCTAATTTTCCAGTTCCTAATACTTTTATGCCATCTTGGGCATTTTTGATAATTCCAGCGTCCTTTAATAGTGCTGGTGTAATGATTGTTCCATCTTCAAAGCGATTCAAATCAGCAACGTTAATAACAGCATATCTAGTTTTAAACATGTGATTTGAAAAACCTCTTTTTGGAAGTCTTCTGTATAGTGGTAATTGTCCACCTTCAAAGACAGGATTGATACTACCACCGCTACGTGCTTTTTGTCCTTTTTGACCGCGACCACTTGTTTTACCAAGACCACTACCTGGTCCACGACCTACACGCTTTTTAGCATGAGTAGCACCGATATTTTTTTCTAATTCATGTAATTTCATTATTCTAATATCTCCTCTACTGTTTTTCCGCGAAGTGCTGCTACTTGCTCTGGAGTCTTAATTGACTTTAATGCATTTAAAGCAGCAGTTGCCATATTTAATTTAGTTCTTGCTCCTAGTGATTTAGAGACAACATCACGAATTCCTGCTAATTCTAAGATAGCACGAACTGAACCACCAGCGATAACACCAGTACCTGCTTTAGCAGGTTTGATAATAACTCTAGCAGCGCCAGCTGTTCCAATTGCTTCATGAGCAACTGTTCTGCCATCAATTAGAGGGATTGTGATAATATTTTTATTAGCATCTTGAATTGCTTTTTTGATTGCATCAGGTACTTCATTGGCTTTACCAATACCTAATCCAACTTTACCTTTACGATCTCCGACAACAACAATAGCAGAATATCTTCTTTGACGTCCACCTTTGTTAACTTTAACAACGCTCTTAACATCAATTACTAATTCTTCTAAAAGTTTGTCTTTAGATTCTTGAGTCTTTCTTTGCATATTACCCTCCTATTAGAATTCTAGTCCATTTTCACGTGCAGCTTCAGCTAAAGCTTTAACACGTCCATGATAAAGGTATCCTCCTCTATCAAATACCACTTTTGTAATTTTTGCTTTTGTTGCGGCTTCAGCAATAGCTTTTCCAACAACTTTAGCTGCTTCGACATTACTTCCATTTTTGATTTTTAAGTCTTTGTCTAATGAGGAAGCTGATACAAGAGTAGTTCTAGTTTCATCATCAATGATTTGTGCATAAATTCCAGTATTAGAACGGAAGACACATAATCTTGGAGTTGTGCTTGTTCCCATCATGTTTTTACGATTTCTCTCATGACGAACAACACGCATACTATTACGAGATTCTTTCTTAATCATTTTTCTTTCTCCTTCCTACTTATTAAGCAGCTTTCTTTCCTTCTTTACGACGAATATGTTCGTCTTTATAACGAATACCTTTACCTTTATATGGTTCAGGTGGTCTTACTTTTCTAACGTTAGCAGCAAATTCACCAACTAAAGTTTTATCAATACCATTAATAGTAATTTCAGTATTACTAGTAGCTTCAACTTTTAGTCCTTCTGGAACTTGCATTTCTACTGGATGTGAGAAACCAGCATTAATTACTAACTTGTTACCTTGAACGTTAAAACGATAACCTACACCAATGATTTCTAGACCTTTAGAATAACCATTAGTAACACCAATAATCATATTTTTGATTAAGGCATTCATAGTACCATGCATAGCCTTAGCGTTTTCATTTTTACGTTCTAAAGTAATTTCATTATTTTCTTGTTTCATTGTAATATCTTGTAACATTGGTTGATGTAAGGTACCTTTAGGTCCTTTGACAGTTACAACGTTATCAATATTTTCAACAGTAACTCCTTCTGGAACTGTAATAATACGATTTCCAATACGGCTCATAATGACACCTCCTTATATTTAAAATTATTACCAAATATAAGCTAGAACTTCTCCACCTATATTTTGTTTACGAGCTTCT
This sequence comes from uncultured Bacilli bacterium, assembly GCA_947626565.1. Classification (GTDB taxonomy): domain Bacteria; phylum Bacillota_I; class Bacilli_A; order RF39; family UBA660; genus CANRGD01. Next base: position 2,559 of record CANQSQ010000010.1, on the reverse strand, counting down.
TTATCTGTCATAATTCCTTTAGATGTTGAAATAATTGCAATTCCAAGTCCATTAAGTACTTTAGGAATTTCATCGTTTTTAGCATAGACACGAAGTCCTGGTTTGGAAATTCTTTTTAGACCTGTGATAACTCTTTCTTTCTTATCTGTATATTTTAAATTAAGAATAATTGTTCCTTGAGTATCTTCTTTTACAATTTTATAATCTTTAATAAATCCTTCTTCCTTAAGAATTCTTGCGATTTCTTTTTTAATGTTGGAAGCTGGAACTTTTACTTCTTCATAACGCATTTTGTTAGCATTACGAATGCGTGTTAACATATCTGCAATTGTATCTGTTACTACTGCCATATAATAAACTCCTCCTTTCCAATTACCAACTTGATTTTTTAATTCCTGGTATTTGTCCTTTATAAGCTAATTCACGGAAGCAAATACGGCAGATTCCGAATTTACTCATAACTGCGTGTGGACGACCACAACGAGAACATCTAGTGTATTCACGTACTTTATATTTTTGTGGTCTATTAGCCTTTACTATCATACTTTTCTTTGCCATAATTTTCCTCCATTTACTTTCTAAAAGGAATTCCAAGTCCATTTAATAAGTCGAATGATTCCTCATTTGTTTTTGCTGTTGTTACGAAGACGATATCCATACCACGTACTTTTACAACATCATCATAATCAATTTCTGAGAATATTAATTGCTCTTTAATTCCCATTGTATAGTTTCCTCGACCATCAAAGGCTCTAGGACTAACACCATGGAAATCTCTTACTCGAGGTAAAGATATAGAAATTAACTTATCCATAAAGTTATACATATTATCTCCTCTTAGAGTAACTTTACAACCAATTGATTGACCTTCTCTAACTTTGAAACCAGCAATTGATTTCTTAGCTTTTGTAACAACTGGTCTTTGACCAGCAATTTTAGTTAGATCAGCAACTGCTGCTTCTATTAATTTAGAATTACCTGTTGCATCACCAACTCCCATATTAATTACGATTTTTTCTAGTTTTGGAACTTCCATTACTGACTTATAGTTATATTTTTCTTTTAAACTTGGAACTACTTCATTTAAGTATTTCTCTTTTAGGCGGTTCATAATTACCCTCCTTCCAACTAATCAATCTTCTCGTTTGATTTTTTTGTAATTCTTATTTTTTTACCTGTTTTACTATCAGTTGTATGTCCTATTCTAGTTCTTTTTTTAGTTTTAGGATCAATTAACATAACATTTGATGCATTAATAGCAGCTTCTCTTTCAATAATGCCACCACTTTCTTGACCATTTGGTTTTTGGTGTTTCTTAATGATGTGAACACCTTCTACAACAACGGTATTAGCTGTTTTGTTAGTTTTAATTATTTTTCCTGTTTTACCTTTATCAGAACCAGCGATAACTACAACTTCATCTCCTACTTTAAAGTTCATATTTATCCTCCTCTTATAGTACTTCTTTTGCTAAAGATACAATTTTCATATAATCTTTATCACGAAGTTCTCTTGCTACTGGTCCAAAAATACGAGTTCCTACTGGACTCTTGTCATCACGAATGATAACACAAGCATTGTCATCGAACTTAATATAACTTCCATCTTCACGACGAACGCCTTGACGAGTTCGAACGATAACTGCTTTTACAACTTTTCCTTTTGGTACTGGTGAATTAGGAATAGCACTTTTTACTGTTCCAACTACGACATCACCAATGTTACCAGTCTTAACTTTGCTACCACCTAAGACACGAATAACTAATAATTCACGTGCTCCTGAGTTGTCAGCAACTTTCAAACGACTTTCTTGTTGTAACATAAATTATTCCTCCTTCTTCATCTAAGCGTTAAATAATAACTGCTTCTTTTACTACTTCTTTTAAATAGAAGTGTTTAGTTTTTGATAATGGTCTAGTTTCTACTATACGAACAATATCTCCAACTTTTGCGATATTTTTTTCATCATGTACACTATATTTTTTAGAGCTTTTAACTCTTTTATGATATAACGGATGGTTTTTATGAGTTTCAACTAAAACGCTAATAGTTTTGTCATTAGTTGCACTAATTACTTTTCCAACTAATTCTTTTCTTACTTTCTTTTCCACTTTATACCCTCCTACTCACTTATTTCACGTTCTTTTAGAACGGTTTTCATTCTTGCTACGGTGTGTCTTAAATCTCTGATTCTAGAAGGTTTTTCTAAAGTACCATTAGCTTGTTGAAAACGTAAGTTAAATAATTCTTCTTTAGCTTCAACAAGTTTTTTATTAATTTCTTCTGTTGATAATTCTCTAATTTCTTTAACCTTCATTTTGTTCACCACCATTTTCTTTCATTACAAATTTTGTTGCTATTGGTAGTTTGTGAGAGGCAAGACGTAATGCTTCACGAGCTGTAGCTTCATCTACTCCGGAAATTTCAAATAAAATTTTTCCTTCTTTTACAACAGCAACCCATCCTTCGACATTACCTTTACCTTTACCTTGTCTTGTACCAATAGGTTTTTTAGTTAATGGCATATGTGGAAAGATATTAATCCAAACTTTACACATA
>CANQSQ010000009.1 GCA_947626565.1 uncultured Bacilli bacterium | reverse complement strand
AATCTCACGAATGCCCTTATAATAAGGGAAAAATTTGATTGTAGTTATGAGTACAACAAAAGGGCATACCCTGTTACAGGAATCATACCAATAACCACCATTAGATTCATAACAGTTTGAAAAACAATTTGAAAAATCATACCAAAAGATAGGTATTTAGCAAAACTATCTTCAGTAGCTAAGGCAATTTTTATACTACGACTAAGAATAAGAAAAAATAAACCTACTACTATAAAGGCTCCGACAACACCAAACTCTTCAGCAATAATAGAAAAAATAAAATCAGTTTGGGGCTCTGGTAGATAAAAATGTTTTTGAATTGATTTTAAGAAACCAGTACCTAAAAGTCCTCCAGGTCCAATGGCATAAAGACTTTGAATAATTTGAAAACCCGTGCCTAGTTCGTCTTTCCAGGGATTAAGAAAAGAAGTTATACGATCCATTCGATAAGGGGCAATAATGATTAAAATGATAATACCTAAAATTCCTATGATGCCACCAGCTAGAAAAAATCTCATATTAACACCGGCAATAAATAGTAAAGAAATAATAGCCATGACGAGGATAACACCTGTTCCTAAATCAGGTTGAAGCATAATTAAGGCAAAAAAGATAAATGTTACTCCTAAGATAGGAAAGACACCCTTTTGATAACTTTTGATAAATTTATTACTATTACTTAAATATTTACTTGTAAAAATAATTAAGCCTAGTTTAGCTGCTTCACTAGGTTGAATTCCTAAAGGACCTATTCCAAACCAAGATCTAGAACCATTGCGGATACTACCTAGTCCGGGAATTAAGACTAAAATTAAAAGAATAAAACATATTAATAAAATTTTATTGGCATATTTATAATAAAGATGATAGTCAATTTTAGAAATAAAAAGCATTAAGATTACTCCAATAATGAAAAAAACACTTTGATATTTTAAATAATGAAATCCATCATTAAATTTATAGGCGGCCCAAATACTAGAAGCAGAATAAATCATTATAATTCCAAAAAGAGCTAAAATGATGACCGCAATAAATAATATCCTATCAAATTTTTTCATAGAATCACCTTAGTAAAAGGTATGCATTTAGTAAAAAAAAAGAACTTCTTAAAAGTTCTTATAACCAAACACCAAAGATAATACCAGCCATAGCTAATATAAGGCCACCAACCCAAAATAGTTTAACAATATCAGTTTCTTGCCAACCTAATTTTTCAAAATGATGATGAATGGGAGTCATTAAAAATAATTTTCTTTTAAATACTTGAACCCAAAAAACTTGAAGGATAACACTTAGTGTTTCTATTACAAATATTGAGGCTACGACAAGCAAAGTAAGCTCTCGGTGAGTTAGGATAGCAATGGCTCCCATAACAGCTCCTAGAGCTAAGGAACCGGTATCTCCCATAATAATTTTAGCAGGATGAGTATTGTAAACTAGAAAGCCTAATAAACTTCCGACAAGAATTAAACTAAATATCCCAATATCTTCAAAGCCAACAGTTAAAGAAATTAAACTGAAAGCTATAAAAGCAATAGCACTTAAACCACCAGCTAGACCATCTAGACCATCGGTTAAATTAACGGCGTTACTGGCACCAACTAGGACAAATAAAATACATAGACCATAAAGCCAACCTAATTGTAAATCAATCCCTAAAGTTCCAACAACCCAAGCTGTTTGACCACCACTACGCATATAAATATAGAAAAATCCAATAGCAATTAAAACTTGCATAAAGAGTTTTTGATATGTAGTTAGTCCTTCATTATTGCCTTTACGAATCGATAAAAAATCATCTAAAAAGCCAATACAAGCATAGCCTATAAAAACTAGTAAAACAATACCTAAATTCGAGGTATAAGAAATTCTATTGGAAAATATGAGATAGCTTGTAGCTAAAACAGTGGGAATTATAAAAATTAAGCCACCCATCGTTGGAGTTCCTTCTTTTTTTCGATGAGCTTCACCAACAAAAATACTTATCTTTTGTCCTATACGAAGTTTACGAAAAAGAGGAACTAAAAATAGTCCTAATAATGCCGATGATAAAAAACCAATCATAATGGCAACTATAGCTTTAGTTAATAACAGCATGTACATTCCGCCTCTCTTACAGCATTATATCATAATTCATAAATAAATATTCTTTAATCTTATTTTTTAGACATAAGTTGACACTAGGATTGTTTTTGATATTTTAAGACCTTAGCATTGTTCTTTTCTAAATTCTTTCTTTGTTCTTTTTCAATAGTACTAATTTCATAATCTTTTTCTTTGATACTTTCCTTTATTTTTTCTAAGTCGGTAATTAAATTAGCACATTCAGGGACAATATCTATATAATCTTTAAATTCACGTTTTATTCTAGAAATAGTTCGATCTATTTCTTTAGAGGTATTATGAACTAAATTATTGATATCAGAGATAGCATTAAGACTTTGTTCTATTTCTTTACTATAGTCTTTAACATTAATTACTTTATATTTTTTAGTTTTGTATTTAGGGTTAATTACATTATTTATAAAATATAAATAAGTAGCGGCAGCGGTTGCTAGACCTTTAGCTGACCTAGGTCCTGGTAAAAACATTTGAAGAGCTAAAAGATTTAATAATCTTTTACTTTGTTTATTCATAGCTTGGGCTTCTATTTTTACTTTTTCTTCAATAGATACAGCATGAGCCATTTTTTCACGAATTTGTTTTAAAAGGTAATCTTGTTCGTTTTGAAATTCTAAGAGTTGCGTATTAAATTTTTCATAATTGTAATATTTTTCTTTTAAAGCTTCGAGGTCAATATTTTGAAGTAATAATTCATCACTTTTTATATTAACTTTTTCATCTAGGGACTCATTCTTATCGTTAGCTTCAGATATTTTCTGGGAAAGAAGACTGTAAATTTCGGAATCTTCTAGATCTTTTGAATATCCTTTAGTTTTAATTTCTTCAATATATTGTTCAACTAAAAAATCAAGATAATTCTCATCATAATTAGGTGATGTATCAGATTGTATTTTTTCTTTTAAAACCCCTACTCTTTGAATTATAGTTGATATACCATCAATTATGTCATTGGATGAAGAATCTTCCTTATTATTGTAAGCGGTATATAAAAAATTAGTTTCCCGTAAATTACGACGAGTTTCATTTAATTGAGATTCATAATTTTCAATAATTTTTTTAGTTTTTAAAGTCTCTAATTCATCAGAATTTAAAGGAAGTTCAGTTGAAGGAAGAGGTATTTCTTCTTGAGTAATAACTTCAACGGATTTGGTGGTATCTTTTTGATTGGCTTCCTTGAGGATTTCTTCTTTGTGATTGGCTTCTTTAGGAATAAGAGTATAATCTAATTCAACTTTTTCCTCAATAGTTCTTTCAGATAAAGCTTTTTCTAGTTTATCAGTGTATATAGTTACCGTTTGATGAGGAGCCAACTCTCTTTTTTCAACATTGGTAACGTCAGCGTCATATTCTTTTAAATTAGTTTGAGAAAAAACTTCTTCCTTATTTACAGGAGGTTTTTTCTGAGAAGTTTCATAAATCGTTTTTATTACCCCACCTGTGATAACGATAGGGAGAGTTTTTACGAGAGTTATTCGTTGAATATGACGAACTTTCTTTTCTAATTTTTCTAACTCTTTTTTAGATTCATCTTCTTGATGTTTACGTAGCTTAGCTTTTTGTTTTTTTGTAATGCGAAGACGTCTTTTACGATCATTGGCGCCGCCTTTTACTCCTATTGTTTCATTCATTAGTATCACCATATTCAGTTTATCATATTTTTTTAAAGTTTTTTATCTTTTTTTACAAAAGTTATTGTTAGTAGCTAGTATCTTAGCAAAGAAAATTTTAGAAAGCAAGTATTTTTCTTGGAAAAAAACATAAATTTTAACGAGGTGATAGGATGTTTTTAAAAAAAGTAGACGAAAGAATAAAAATAGTGTTTTTAATATTTTTAGTATTACTACTAGCTATCATTGGTCGAGTGTTTTATATTCAAGTTTTTGATTATAAAAAATTGAATAAGTATGCACAAAATTTATGGAGTAGAGATTTACCTATTGAAGCTGATCGAGGCAAAATATTAGATAGAAATGGTAATGTTTTAGCTGATAATTTGACAACGACTAGTTTAGTGTTAATACCTAATCAAATTAAAGATAAAGAAAAGGTTACGGAAACGTTAGCAGAAATTTTAAATGTTTCGACAGAAGAAATGAAAAAGCATGTCTATAAAAAAACATCAATTGAACGGGTTCATCCAGAAGGAAGAAGACTTTCATATGAAGTAGCGGAAAAAATTAGTCAGCATAATTTTGAGGGTGTTTATTTGGTTAAAGAAGCTAAAAGAAACTATCCTTATAAAAATTTATTATCACATAGTTTAGGCTATGTTGGAATAGATAATCAAGGTTTATCAGGGCTAGAATTACAATATGATAAATATTTGACGGGAAAAAGTGGTGCGATTAAATACTTTTCTGATTCCAAAGGCAATAAATTAAATTTATCTGATGTATATGTTAAACCTCAAGCCGGAATGAATTTAACATTAACGATTGATTTAAATATTCAAAAATCTATAGAAAGGGAGTTAGATAATATAATTGATATGTTTTCACCAGATATGGCTCTAGCAGTAGTAATGGACCCTAATACAGGTGAAATTTTAGGAATGGGTTCTAGACCAGATTATGATCCTAATAATTATAGTAACTATTCGCAAGAAGTTTTAAGTAGAAACCTACCTATTTGGGCTTCATATGAACCAGGTAGTACGTTTAAAGTAGTTACTATGGCAACAGCTGTGGAGGAAAAAGTAGTTGATTTAGAGAAAGATCATTTTTATGATGCAGGTAAAGTTAATGTTGATGGTTCAGTTTTAAGATGCTGGAAAGCTGGAGGACATGGTGATCAGACGTTTTTACAAGTTTTACAAAATTCCTGCAATCCAGGTTTTGTACAATTAGGACAAAAACTGGGAAAAGAAAAATTATTTTCCTATATCGATAAATTTGGTTTTGGAGAAAAAACAGGTATTGATTTAAATGGTGAAGGTAAAGGCATAATTTTTAATTTAGAAAAAGTTGGGAATGTTGAGTTAGCAACAACAGCCTTTGGTCAAGGGGTTAGTGTTACCCCTATTCAACAGGTAGCAGCAGTGTCTGCTGTTGTTAATGGTGGCTATTTGTTGGAACCATATATCGTTAAAAATATTTCAGATAGTGAAACTAATACTTTGATTAAAAAATATGAAAAAAAAGTTAAAAGACAAGTAATTAGTAAAGAAACATCTTCTATTATGCGTTTGGCTTTAGAAAGTGTTGTAGCCAAAGGTGGTGGTAAAGCAGCGTTTATTGAAGGTTATCGTGTGGGTGGTAAGACAGGAACAGCTCAAAAAGTAGAAAATGGCCATTATTTGGTGGGAAATTATATTATGTCATTTATGGCAGTGGTACCTTCTAATAAACCACAAGCAGTATTATATTTAGCTATTGATAATCCTAAACATACAGCTTTACTTTCTAGTTATACAACAACACCAATTGCTAGAAGAATATTACTGGATATTATAGAGGCTCTAGATATAAAAAAACAAGATGATGAATTAGAAAAAGATTTAGAATGGACAGATAAAATTACTTATAAAGTACCTAATGTTGTAGGTAAAGATATTGATGAAGCAAAGAAATTGTTAAGTAATTTTACTATTGAATATACAGGAACAGGAACAAAAGTAGTGTCTCAGTCTCCTAGTGCAGGAACAAAATTAGAAGAAAAGGCAACGGTTCGTTTACTAATGAATTAAGGAATTTTATTACTTATAGGTCTTAATTTTAGCAAGGGTATTTTGATCAAATTGTGAATTATAAAATTTCTCGAGAACTTTTTTAAAAACTATAAGAGATGAATCAGTGTAATAAAATAAAGTCATGCAAGATTGAACTTTTAGATTGTCGGGATAACCTAGTACATCTATTGGATTAGTACTATCAAGAGCTAATAAGGCTTCACTTATTTCGATTAAATTATGCTTTAAATAGGCATTTTTTAAGTAAGCTTGAGCTTCAGCTAAATCTTTTATACCATAATAATTAGCCATAGTACTGGTACCTAAACCTTTTAATTGAGGAAATATATACCATATCCAATGAGTTTGCTTTTTACCATTTTTGATTTCTTGGAGAGCTTGCCAATAATCTTTTTCTTGTGCTTTAATAAATCTTTCTAAATCATTCATTTTAAAATCTCCTAACAATTTTTATTATTAAAAAACATTTCTTTTGGGAAATGTTTTAGTCAACGTTTGTTATCCATAAACCATGTTTATTGCAAAAACTATATAGTTTGCTATTAGCTTCATATGGAACTTCTATGGTTGGATTATCATAAGGATTGAAGTGCTTCTCATAATTACCATGAGGAGTTTGAACTAAAAGCCATTCAATATAGTGATCTTCTTCCATAACGTGATTAACAAAGACTTTTAAGGTGTCATTTTGAATTTCATATTGAGGAAGATGCTTTTCAGATGCACATTCAACACTATTAGGGATTATGTCTTGTAATTGTTCGTTACAGCAAGTTAAGGATGATGAGTTATCGGTGATAACTCGAATGATACTTGAACATTTAGGACATTTTTTTAGTTTTAATTCTTGCATGTTACTACCTCCATCTTTATAATATAATAATTAATCAAATTAGTAAAGATGTTTTAAGTAGCTAAGAAGGTAAAGCATTAATTTACGACTAGAGAATTTTTCCATAAAAAAATTCACATTACATGTCATAATGTGAATTTTTGTTTTTTAACGTGTTTTATTATTATCATTTTCTTCTGAGTCTTCATATTGAGAATCAGCATATTCTTCCATCATATCGGTTACTTCATTGCCATATCTTGTTTTATGAGTTTTTTCCATGGTAGAAGATACTCTAGTAGCAAGAGCAGCAGCTGAAGCAGCTCCTAATAATGTTGGTGCTAAATTACCAGGTAAAGAATTAATAGTTGTTATTTGAGCATTTGATAAAGCTATTAAGTTATCACCAATATTTTGAACATCAATCATAGATTGGTTCATATTAGCAATAGCTGAAGGATTATCAACAATATATTGCATTGTTTCTTGAACAGCCTTTAAATCAAATTGTGGATGTGTTTGAGCATATGGTTTTAAGATATCTAGACATTTTTCAGCAACATTAGCTAATGTTTGATGAGCCTCACTAGAAATATTGGCTAATTCTTGCATAGCTGTCATTTGATCAATAGCTCCACTACTATAATCATTGGCTACATTAGAAAATTTAGCTTGAACATTATTGAAGAAATCATTATAGAAAGCATGACCAGTAGCATCGGCAGTATGATAAGCACTAGAACTTATACCCCAATCAGTCATATCTAAAGAACCACGTTCGATGACACCGGAACTTGTTAGAACATCTTGGTTAGCTTGAGCTTTCATACCTTCAGTAAAGGCGCTTCGTTTAGATACAATATCATTACCAGCTTGTTTTACTTGACCAGTAAAGTTTTGATAATTTTTCTCTAAATCATGAATCATTTTTTGTTGCTCACTCATAGCACGCATATTAGAGAAAGTACTATAAGCACTAACAGCAGCACTTGTTACAGCTATAGTTGTAAATAAATCACGGACAAATGGATCATTACGATAATCTAATTGTTCAGCTAAAGGAGAATAGTATTTCTTTCCGGTTGAACGATGACCTACTAAACTTGTACTTATTTCCGTATTTTCACTTAAAAGAAGTTCACTATCAATAAAGGCATTTAATAAAGCTTCGTCATCATCATTATAAATAGCATCATTCTCACGTTTTTCACATTCCATTAATTTATCTTCAAGTTCTTGATCCATGTCATGAGTTTTAGCAAATCTTAAACCTACACAGTTTAATTTAGTAGCAGCAGCTTTCATATCTTCTGATAAACCATGTAGACCACCTGATAGTAAATTATCAGCTTCTATTTTAGCTTCTCTAATGTATTTAATACTATTACCAGCTTGTTTTAATAAAGCTTTTCTTTGTTCTAACTTACGAATTTTTTCTTCATTTGTCATTTTTCCTTTACGAAGATTTTCATCGATGGAACTTAATAGATTTTTAACATAAAGGACATTTTTATAAGATTCTTCGATATTTTTGTTAATGACAGCTACTTTACCTAAAATGTATTCACTCATTTTTTCTTCTATTACCATGTTGAAAGCTTCAGGATAACGCTCTTGATTGATACGATTACCACGATATTCTTTGAAAATTGTTTCTAAATCTTCAGCTGGTAATTGATCAAGTCTTTCACGCAATGTTCCCATCATTTGTTTAGCTTCTTTACCAAGCATAATCTTTCCAGATAATTTTCTTAATAATTGGATTGGTGCTTTGATAACAGCAGGAACAACATGAATTATATTGTATACCATATTACCAGAATGAAGTTCATTGACAAATTCTTTGCTTACTTTTATATTACTACGACGATAGCGTTGACCATCTTTTCTACCAATATTTAAGTCTTTTCTTAAATCACCAAATATTTCACGTAGACCTCTTTTTCGGCTAGATTTTTTGTTATCATCTTCAGTAGGTCCTGGAAGTCCTGGAGTATCAGTAGCGGTTGGTCCCGGAAGTCTTGGAACGTCATTTCCTTTATTTGGATCATCTTTAGTATTGTCATTATCTTTATTTTTAGGTTTTGGAGGTTCATTTTTTTTGTTAGGAGTATTTTTAGAATCCTCATCACCATTGGTACCAATAAGATTTTGATCTCCAATGGTTGGTCCTGGTAATCTTGGTGTGTCTTGACCTTTTGCTTTTTGACCATTTTTTCTCATATTATCTATGTCTTCTTCAGAAACGGTAGTGCTTTTAGGAGTTCCGTCTTTTTTAGCTGTTTTATCTATACCATATAATATATTAATAGCATCTAAAATATTTTTATCTTTATTTTTATGTAAAAAGTTAGCTATTTCTTTATAAATATCTTTTTTGGCTGCTTCTAAAGCTTGTTTTTCCTCTGGAGTAAGATTATCATGTTTTAATAATAGGTCTTTTAAGCCTTTTTTCTCTAAAATATCATTTATTATATTATTATTTTCAAGGATACTAGTAATATTTTTATACTCATCATACGTCATACCTAGAGCTTGAGCAATAGCACCCATTTCTCTTATTTTAGCCAATTGTTGCTCAAGGTCTTGAATTTGCATTCTGACATTTTCAACATTTCTCTTTGCTTCTGTGAAAATTTGATTTTCATCAAGTTTCAAATTCATGTAATAATTTTGAAGATCATCAAGGGTTTTAGAATCAAATGGACCATCTTTTTCATATCTTTCTTTTTCATTAGCAAATATATCAATAAAGCGAGCGATTGATTGTTGAAGAATATTATTATAATCTTCTTCCATTTGACGTAATTGGGCTATTTGATTAGTAATTTCATCATAATCTCTTTGAGCTTCTGCTGACAAGGTATTGGTTGTATCAGCTTCATTAGTATCAGTATCTTGATCAGTGTCACTGGTATCATTAGAGTCATTGGTGTTATCATTATCATTAGTATCAGTGTCTTGATCAGTATCACTGGTATCATTAGAATCGTTGGTGTCATCATTATCATTAGTATCAGTGTCTTGATCAGTACCACTAGTATCATTAGAATCATTGGTATTATCATCTTCATTAGTATCAGTATCTTGATCAGTACCACTAGTATCATTAGAATCGTTGGTGTTATCATCTTCATTGGTATCAGTGTCCTGATCAGTACCACTAGTGTCATTAGAATCATTGGTGTTATTATTTTCATTAGTATCAGTATCTTGATTATTTCCTAAGAAGGAATTGCGGACATAGTCAGCTAAATCTTCAGGAAGAGCATTTATAGAATCTCTTAACTCTCCTTCTTTAGCAGTTATTTCTTCATTTATCTCTGCTCTTTCTCTAGCATCAGAAGTTTGACGAAGTAATTCTCGTAAATTTCGTAAATCTCTAATAGAACTATTAGATAAATCATAATTACGACGTAAAGTAGCTAGATTATTTTGAGCTTCTTCTAAAGCACTTCTTTCAGTACTAAGGTGATTATTAATATTTTCATACTCTCTTCTATAGCTAGCCGTTGGCATATTTTGTTCTTCGTTTCGTAGGGCTTCTCTTTCTTCTTCAAGGTGATCAATTTCGGCTTGATGTTGAGCTATTTCTGTTTCTAAGTTAGAATAATACGTATCTATTAAATTAGTGTTAGTGTTATTATCAGTAATATTTTCTTCTGTTTGAGCATCAGTAGTTGTACGTGCATCTTCAGCAGTAGAAGTATCTGCTAAGTAAGATTCACGTATACTATCAGCCATTTCACTAGGAAGAATGCTCATAGCAGTACGAAGTTCCTCTTCTTTAGCTGTGATTTCTTCATTTATTTCTGCTCTTTCATTAGAATCAGTAGTAGTAGAAAGTAAACTTCTTAAGTTTCTTAAATCAGCTATTGAATTGTTAGCTAAAGTGTAATTTTCACGATATGATGAAATTCTTTGTTGAAGTTCTTCAGCAGCTGTGGTCTCTGTTTCTAGATGATTTATAATATTTTGATACTCTCTATTATATGCGTTGAAAGACATATTATTTTGTTCTTGACGAAGAGCTTCACGTTCTTCTTGAAGGTGGGTAATTTCTCTTTGATGATCTCTTAATTCATTTTCTAATTCTTCTAAATAACTTTCCATGATTTATACCTCCATTTAATCGTTACTTTCATCGAGTTCATTTAAAACATCATTTATCATTTCTAATTCTTTTTCATCAGTAACATCTTCTAGTGATGATAAGCCATATAGGGGGTCATATGATGAAACATAAATATTTTTACGACCATTAGCCGCAATTGTATGATCTGTATATCCAACATAAGCTTTGTTAGTATCTTCACTGTCAAAAGCAAATAAAATATCACATTTTATTTCTTTGCCATCTTTTATCATTGTAATTTTTTCTTTTTCAATATCAAAATCCATTGCAACCTCCAAATTAATTTCTATGCGTATTATACCACAAAAACGTCAAAAAGTCAATTTTGACCACGGTTTTAGTGGCTTTGTTTTAAGAGCTAATTTTAATAGTAATCATATCTTTAGATGATATATTTTTAGTCTCTAGAATAAGTATTTTATAGACATCTTCTTGTTGAGTATCAGGTAAGAGCTTATTATTCTTAACACTTAAGTCATTAGAAGAAGTAGCTATAGCTTCAGAGCCTTCATTTTTATAAAGCTTTATCTTTACCTTACTTGGATTACTTATTTCAATAGTATATTCTAAAGGTGAAGTGTTAATAATATTATTTTTAAAATTAGTTACTTTAATAATATATTCTTTATCTTTAAGTCTTGATAAATCAACACTAAAACTATTATTAGTCTTTTCTTCAAGAACAGGAATAACTAAATTAGCATGTTCATTTGAGGGGTCATCCTTTTTTTGAAAAATAGTTAAAGATAAGTATACAATTAAGGCTAGTAAAAGTCCAAATACTATCATAAGTATGATGTCACTATATATTATTTTCTTCTTTTGTGTCTGTTCATCAATATCAATTATAAATCTACGTTTTTTAGCCATCTTATACCTCCTCTCATTGACTTAATTTATTTATAATATCTGGAAAAATATTATCTATTTTAGTCTTTTCTTCAGGTAGTAAATCATTAGCTAAAGTTGCATCTGTTAAATCTTCATTAATATCAACTTTAGTAGAATAACTATTCTCAATATTAATGGTCGAATCAATTATGTCAACATTATTGTCAATTTCTTTTATAGTAATTGTAGTATTGGAATTATATGATGTTTTAGTAACATTACTAAATTTCCTTTGAATACTAAATTCTTCTTTATTTTTATCACTATTTATAGAAACAGTAAAAGTTAAAGTATCTTTAGTATTATCTAAAGAAATACTACCAAGTTTTTGGTCATTATTATTTAATAAATCAATATTTAAATAATTAGTTTGTTGTTTGATATTTAAAATATAACTAACTTGGTCATTTTCAATAAAATACATAATTTTAGCTGTATCAGATATTTCATAAGAAAGTCTTTTTTCTGTGTTATTGTTTAGATTAATTAATTCAATTTTTTTGACATTATTTAGTTTATCAGTATAAATATTAAACGTTATAGATTCATTTTCATTTAAGAAAGTAGTATTGTCTTTTATTTTAGTGTTTTTAAAATCACTATCTAAATTAGTTAAAATCCGACTAGCTTCAGCATCATTTTTTAAGTCTTTCAATATATTTTGAGCTATTTCAGTGATTATTTTATTATCAAATTTAATGCTTAATTTAGTTAAAGTTTCCGTTTTAGAAAGATATGACGTTTCTTCGGTATATTTATGAATGTAGTCTTCCTTAAGATTATTTTTAAAGGAATTGATGATAAAAGTTGCTAGATAAATACTGTTTTGTTCTGTGGTTGCTTCTTTAGAAAGATTTTCAAAATAATTATTACTACCATTATTTATATAGTGAGATACATAATTATCAATAAAGTAATATTCTGTAGCATCAGTTATTAAGTATTTACCTTTTAGTAAGGGTTGTTTTTTTAATTTAGTATCATATTCTAATAATAATTTCTTATTAGTAGCATCTTGTTTTAGGGTAATAGTAGCTTCCGTATTAGTTAAATTATTAATAAATTTTTGATATTCCGGAGAAGTATTTGAAAGAGGGGACGATACGGAGTTAGTGGTAGTTGTAATAGTTGATGTCATAGTAAAATCATTAGAATCAGGTAAAGTGATGCGATTTGAGAAGAGACTCTTAATATTTTCATTCATGGTATCAATGACTTTAGTTACTACTATTTTAGGTTTACTTAAGTAATTTAGATAAACACCAAGACTAATCGTAGCAAGTGCTAGTAATATTAAAAAGATACTGAGAGTTATGAAAATAATTTTTATCTTTTTCTTTTTTTTGATAGTTTCAGAATTATCCATTGTACACCACTCTCCTACTATTTTTAATTATATAGAAAAAACGTTTAATAGTCAAACGAAAAAAAGCCTTTTAGACTTTTTATTAGTTATTAGGTGAAGCTGCTATAAGGGTTAATTGATAATCAACTTTTTTAGTCGTTAAAGCAGTTTTTTCTTTAGAGTTATTATAGACAGCTAAAACTTTTAGTTGAATTTCATCATTAGGTTGAAGAACTTTGCCAACGATATCAGTATGAGTAATACTAATAGGAGCAATTTCTTTTTGAGCAGTAGCATTATTAGTATAATCAGGTGTTTCTTTGATGTTATAAATTTGAGCAGGAATATTACCTTCATTTTTGATAATGATAGTATAAGCAAATTCATCATGAGGATTATTTAATTTAAAATTCATGGTAACTTCTTTACCATTATTGGTAATACTATTAGTAGCACTAGGAGCAATAGTTCCACCTTTGACAGAAGTTTCCTCACGTACAGAATAGAAAACAACATTAAAATATGGTTTATCTTTATTTTTTTCATCTAATTTAAGAGCTAAAAAGATAAAACCTACTCCCATACAAATTATCGTAAAACATAATACTATAATAAGTGAATTACGAACCTTTATCATACTTTTCATTTAACATTCCCCTTTTTTATACTTATCAACTCCACCTTGATAGCAATAAGTATATTCTTTTTTATTGATATTTAATTTTATTTGAGCATAGATAGCACCATTTTTAACGTAGTACCAACTCTCAGATGTTGGATAAATCTTGCCTTCAGCATCAGCTGGTATGTTAGAAATAAGAAGGTTAGATTGATTAATTTCTTGATTAATAATATTATTTTTAACTGTATATTGTTCTATTTTTAGATAGACATTATACATATAATTTCTAATAGTTGATTCAGTAATTGTTATATTGGTATTGTCTTCACTAGTAGTAGTATTTTTATTATTATATAATTCTTTTGAATAAAGATCTAAATTAGTAAGATTTTCAGTCATCTTAGTTTCATAATTGATACCTAATTGGTGGAATTTATCTTCTAAGGTCATAGTAGTTGTTGTTATAGTGGGTTGAAGGGATAAAGAAGATAATTCTTGGGTTATAGTTTTTTGGACTAATTTTAATGTATCTTTACTTGTTATATCAGTATAAGAAATTAATTTAATAGATGACTTATTTGGGAGTGAGTCGTTAGTGTAGAGAATATTAATTATTTGCTTAAGAGCAGTAGGAAGACTAGTATTCTCTATATTTTTATTATATAGCATTAAAGACATATTTTCAAAGAAAAATAGATGATAGACATTATTTTCTTCATTAATTACTAGAGAAAAGTTGATTTTGTCATTAATATTTATTTCTAGCATATCTTTAAATTCATTAGTATTTATAAAAGTATCACTACTACCAATTTTGTTTTTGAATTCAGGATAACTAACTAGGTAAGAATAAAGAGCCAAAACAAGAAAAATGACTATTAAACGAGCAATGAAATAACTTTTTTTACGATCCATTATTATCACCATTTGGCGGAGCTTCTACTTGAAATTTAGGATTTAATTTTAAGGTTATTTCTAAATTAGGAGTAATTGGGGTTCCAGCAGGGATGGATTGTTCTGTAACATATCCTACTCCCTCTAATTTGACATTAACGTTTAAGTGTTGAAGAAGGTCTTTAGCTAATTTAGAAGATAAACCTATAGTATCAGGAATAGTAAGATTAGCATCATTGGTGATAAGATAAACTGTATCTTTAGAAGTTATCATATCATCTTTAGAAGGAATTTGTTTTACTACTTTATCACCATTACCTAAAATACTATA
Source organism: uncultured Bacilli bacterium (assembly GCA_947626565.1). GTDB lineage: Bacteria > Bacillota_I > Bacilli_A > RF39 > UBA660 > CANRGD01. Next base: position 34,362 of record CANQSQ010000009.1, on the reverse strand, counting down.
ATTAATTTTAGCATTTTCTAGTTGCGTTTTAACTTTGTCTACTTTTTGATTGACATAACTATCAAGAACTACTTCAGAAATTTCAATAGAGTTAGTAGAATATTGTTCATGACCATAATATTTAGATAAATTACCAACAATTTCTTTTATAGCATTACTAATAGGTTTTTGACTTCCAGCGGTTGGTCTTTTAACAGAAGCATAGATTATTACTTGGGGGTTACTCTTTGGATAAATACCAGCAAAGGAAGAAATAATATCCGATTTTCCTTTTAAGTACCCTCCCCCATTCTCATTAGCAACTTGAGCCGTTCCCGTTTTACCTATTAATTCTTTACTATCAATTCGATAACCACTACCAGTATTACCGATACCATTAACACAATCATCCATTAATTGAAGCATTTTTTGGACGGTGGCAGTGGAAGCAACACGTTCATCTTCTTCTTTGTCATTTTCTAAAATAACTTCTTTGGTTTCGGGATCGACTATTTTTTTGACAATATATGGTTTTAATAACATGCCATCATTTGTAAGGGGGGTCATAGCTTGAACATTTTGCATTGGGGTGGTTGTTATACCTTGACCAAAGCCAGCATTAAAAATTTCTGTTTCATATTTAAAAGCTAGTTTACCAGCTGATTCATTAGGAAGGGTAATACCTGTTTTACGGCCAAAGCCTAAACGACGGAAATATTGTCTTAACATCATACTATTCATATGTCGATTGATAATATTAATAACACCAACATTACTACTCATGGCATAACCTTTATCAAAAGTAATAGTTCCCCAACCATTACGGTCCCAATCACCTATTTGTGTACCATCTGAGGTAACATAAACACCGGACTTATATGTTTCATTGCCATCATATACACCATTTTCCATAGCGGCCATATAAGTAAAGGTTTTCATAGTTGAACCAGGTTCATAAGGTGATGAAACGGCTAAATCTAAGTAATTAGTAATGTTTCTAATATTAGGATCAAAAGATGGCGTGGTAGCGGTAGCTAAAACAGCCGCTGTTTTGGCATCAATAACAGTAATATGAAACCATTCCCAGTCATAATCGATATCAGCATTATTAAGAGCTTGTTCAATAAAGAATTGAACGTTACTATCAATTGTTAAATAAATATCTTTACCTTGAATAGCATCATGCTTTACCATGTTGGTGTCAGCTATTTGATAACCTTTTAAATCTTTTTGATAAGTAATTGAACCATCTTCACCTTTTAAGATTTTGTCATAATACTTTTCAATGCCCATTTCACCAGAGATAGTTCCATCTTCACTGGTTTTAGCATACCCAACAGTATAAGATGCAAAATCTCCTTTAGGATAATAACGACGAAAACTTTCAATAAAGTCTATTCCTGGTAAATTTAAGTCGTCAATTTTTTGTTTAGTTAATTCATTTAAATTTTTACCTTTAGCACCAAACTCAGTTTGGTAGACATTTTCTTTACTTAAGTACTTTAAAATTTCTTCTTTATCCATGCCTAATATTGGAGCCAGTTTTTCAGCGGTTAGTTCTTTATCAACGACATGTTGGGGGTTGTTTTTATTAGTAGTTCTTTTTTTATCAAGATAAGCGATTAATTTGTAAGATGAGACATTTTGCGCTAAAATATCACCATCATTTGAATATATATTACCTCGTTCAGCAGGGATTATTTCTGTTTTAGTTGTTCTTTTAGAAGCTAGTTCTTGAAGATTAATATTATCTATCTCTTTAGATGTTGCTAACTGGGTAACCCGAAGAAGCATGACTACAAACAAAAAAAGAGAACAAAAAACAAATATTTTAGAATATTTTATATTGTTACTCTTTTTTTTCTTTTTCAAGGTAATCACTTCCTATTTATCTTCTGTGACGGTCTTAATATTATTATTATTATAACTCAATCCTTGTTCTTCTGCAACTTCTTGAATTTTAGTTAAGGAAGCTAATTCATCGATAGTCATAGAAATACTTTGATTAGTCTTTTGTTGAGACTCTATTTCATCTTTTTTCTTTTCAACTTCAAAGTTTATTTGAGCTAAAGTTGCTTTAGAAAAAACAATAGATATAGGTGAAATTACAAGTAGAAATATTGCTACTAAATATAATAACTTCTCAAATTTAGACATTTTTAATTTCTTTTTCATTTTTTTCAAAGAAATCATCTCCTATTTTATTCTTTCAATGACACGAAGTTTAGCACTTCTAGCTCGAGGATTGGAAGTTAATTCCTCAGGGCTAGGAATAATAGCCTTGGTATTAACAAGCTTAAAGTCTGGTAAATATGTAGCAGGAATATTAGGAAGTCCTTTTACCTTAGGATCTATTGCTGTCTTTTCTTTAAATTTGTTTTTGACAAGACGATCTTCTAAGGAATGGAAAGTTATTACTGCTACTCTACCGCCAACCTTAATAAGGTCAAGAGCTTGATCAAGGGCTGGTTCTAAAACATCGAGTTCATGATTAACTTCAATTCTAATAGCTTGAAAAATTTGCTTAGCTGGATGTTTGTCCAGACGAAACTTCATGGGAACAGCTATTTTAATTATATCAACTAATTCTAAAGTTGTCTCAATCTTTTTAGTGGTTCGATATTCAACAATCTTCTTAGCAATGTTACTGGCAAATCTATCTTCACCATATTTTTGAAAAATACGGGTTAATTCTTCTTTAGAATAATTATTAACTACGTCATAAGCAGAAATGGGTAAGTCTTTGTCCATACGCATATCTAATTTAGCATCTTCATGATAAGAAAAGCCTCGTTCTTTTTCATCAAGTTGAGGGGAAGAAACACCTAAGTCAAATAAAATGCCATCTACTTCATGGACATTACGCTTAGCTAATTCTTCTTGCAAATGAACAAAATTACTTTTGATAATAGTGAAGTTAGTACCAATCTGTTGTAGGCGATTGGTACTATGCCGAATTGCTTCACTATCTTGGTCAAAGGCGAATAAAAACCCCTTTCTTATTCGTTCTAAGATGTTACTACTGTGTCCACCATAGCCTAATGTACAATCAACGATAATACTATTTTCTTTTAAATTTAGGGAGGAAATAGATTCTTTTAATAAAACACTTACATGCTTTTCTGTCATAAGTTCACACTTTCATTAAATAAATTTTCGGCTATGTCTGACATATTATCTTTGGCAGAATTGAAAAATTCATTCCAAGCTTCAAGTGACCATATTTCAAGACGATCACCAGTTCCTATTACTACACATTCTTTAGTTATTTTGGCATAGTCAATTAGTGGTGGTGTAATATTAATACGTCCTTGTTTATCAAATTCTGCGGTAGTAGCACCTGATAGGAAGAAGCGGACAAATTGTCGGGCATCTTTCTTGGTAAAGGGTAGAGATTCTAGTTTTGTTGTTATTTTTTCCCAATTAGTCATGGGATAAGCAAAAAGACAATTTTCAATTCCTCTAGTTATAACAAACTTGTCACCAAGTTCTTCACGAAACTTAGCTGGAATAATAATTCGTCCTTTATTATCAAGACTATGATGAAATTCACCCATAAACATAGAACATCCCCCACTTTTCACCACTATCAACCACTACTTATCTATATATTACACAAAAGCAAAAAAAAAGTAAATATTTAGAAAATATTTTCTAAGCTATTTACATCTTTTGACAACTCTTTTTAGTGGTTGAGACTATTAACTAAATTTATATATTCATCAGAAATTTCTTGGAGACGTTCTTTAGTTTTAGCTTCAAAACGAACAGTAATATTAGGTCCAGTATTACTAGCTCTAATTAAAGCCCAGCCATCTTCAAATAAGACTTTGATACCATCAATATCTAAGTAATTATAGTTATTTTGTTCAACGTAGACTTTTACTTGGTCTATTACCTGAAATTTTATAGCATCAGGAGAAGCTATTTTTATCTCTTCAGTAGAATAATAATGATTAATTCCAGCTAATAAGTCGTCAACGTTTTGATTAGTATGTGATAATATTTCTAGTATACGAAGACCAGCATATAAGCCACTATCAAAACCAGGCCAACGGTCTCTGAAGTAAACATGTCCAGATAATTCACCACCAAATGGTAAATCAGCATCACGAACTTTAGCTTTAGTGTAGGAATTACCAGTTCGATAGCATAGACCTTTACCACCAAGTTTTTCAATTTCATCACTTAGAGATTTAGAACATTTTACATCATATAAAAATTCTTTTTTAGCTACTTTATTAATAATATCACGAATAATAATAATCATATATTTATCCGTAGGAATAAATTTTGCGGTATTAGAAACCATACCCATACGATCACCATCACCATCGAAAGATAGACCAATATCAGCATTAGTTTCTAAAACTTTGGCTTTTAGTTGGTCAAGGTTAGCTTCAACGCAAGGATCAGGATGATGATTAGGAAAAGTTCCATCACTAATATCATTGATTGTTATTAAATCGATAGGAAACATTTCATATATTTTTTTAGCAATAATACTAGTAGTACCATTACCAGGATCAATGACTACTTTGATGCGTCTTGGTCCAAAATTAAAGTTATTTTGGAATAAAGCTAGATATTCGGCTGTAATGTCATAAGGAGTTATCTCTCCTTCTCCATGATGAAAATTACCAGCTAAGATAAAGTTTAAAAAGTCAATAATTTCTTGACCTTTACAGTTACCACTTTCATCAAAAGCAAACTTAAAACCATTATCATCTTTAGGATTATGAGAAGCTGTAACCATTACTCCACTATAAATTTTAAGTTTCAAACAAGCATAATAGTACATAGGAGTTGTACATAAACCTAAGGAAATAATATTGATTCCTGTTTCTTTAATTCCAGTCATTAAGGCTTCATAAAGACTAGGACTGCTAAGACGATTATCATGACCTACAACACAAGTTGTTTTACCCATATTTTTTATATGAGAACCAAAACCAAGACCAATGGTATAAGCAGTATCTTCATCAATCTCAGTAGGAACAATTCCTCTGATGTCATAGCCACGAAAGATAAATTTATTAATATTTTTTTTGATTTGCATTTTTATTTTCCTCCTAATTTAATAATAACACATGTTAAAAAATTACGCATTATTTTTAGGTGAAAATCTAGGTAATTAAGACAAAAAAAAGGCTTTTAAAAAGCCTTTGAAATTTATTTTTTCTTTTTTTCACGTAAAAGTTGTTTAACAGCTTGAATTGTCATTTCAATATTATCAGAATCATTATTTACATAGATTGAAACTGAGTCACCAGGAACAACTAGTTTTAATGCATCTTCTGAGTGACTTTCTTCTTTTTGAACACCTTTATCGCTAATCTTAATTTTTTCTTCAAGTGTAGATGTTGATAATGAAGTTACATCAGTATAGAAGTATTCTTGAGTACTTTCTCTCTTCTTATCTTCATCTAGGTTGAAAGCATATTGATAAACATAAACTTGTTCTTTACTGAAGAATAACCAAGTTACACAATATCTTGAAGATACCCATGTACCTTTTTCATTTTTTCTTGCCCATTCATTATTGAAAGTAAAACCTTCTAATTGAACAGGGTCGATTTCTTTAACTTGATCCTCGTCAACTCCTAATTTGTCCATAGCTTTTTGTTTAGTGATAGTTGATACTTTTTCATGAACCATGTCTAAGTATCCTTCATCAGTTAATCCGTAAATGCTTCTTAAGATTTTGCTTTCAAGTAATAAATATCTTATAGCCTTTACTTGGTCTGCATTTTTGCCACGGCATAAACTACGTACCCATTTAGCATTTGGGCTGAAGTAAACATTATATGCCACTACTAAAGCAACGATTAAAATTAATACTAAAACACCCATAAATCTACCTCTTTTCTTTTTTACTACTGTTATATAGAAGGGGGCAAGTTTCTACATAACGTCTGGTCTAGAAACATTTAAAATAGCAAATAATTCTTCAATATCAGCATCTGATACTCCAGTATCATCGGCCATTTCCAATATTTCTAAATAATTTGGTGAAGTGTTTAAATGTTTACGTTGAAAATAGTCATATTTAATGTAAGCCATAAAGTAGTAATAAATGCCTTTATTTTCTAATGATGTAGCAATGTCAAGATAATTAAGAGCTTTGTCAATATCTTCACGGACATTTAAAAAGGCTTTTTTTCCACCTAAGCAACAAATTGCTGCATAATAATACACTTCGGAATCATCAAAATTATTTGAGATGATATTTTCAAAAGCTGCTAAAGCTTTATCATATAATTTCAATTTTAAATAGCATATGGCAATAGCTTTATTTAAGTCAGTATTATCAGGATTATCGGTTAAAACTTTACGATAAGCAGTCGCGTATTTGTTTAATTCAACATTTGTCATTCCACTTATAGTATTCATTTCCCTAATGACGATAGGTCCTCCACAATATTCACATTGTTTTTGACCGGTCGTTACTCTATTACCACAGCCCGGGCAATTTAATTCAACAACTTGTGCACTCACAATATCACTTCTCCTAGGATAATTGTACCTTTATAACTATCTTTATGTCAATAAAAATTTGAAAAAATTTTGTCATAAAAAAAATCTTTTTAAGGATTTTTCTTTTTAGATTTAGGAGTTATCTTTTTTACTTCGTTCATGGCTTTAAAAATTAATTTTTTAAAAGTTTGAAAAGCTTTAGTATCTTGAGCTTGGATATCAGGAAATGAACGGAATAAACGATACGTTAAGGTAGAGTATTTACTTAATGAAGCTTTTACTTCTTTTTTTATCTTACTAGTAGCATCAGTATTAAAGTACTTACTAACGTTTATTTCTAAGTGTATTAAAATGAAGATAGAAACTACTAAGTCGGTTAGAAAAAGAATTAGTAAGATGGTGGCGATAATAATGATGAAATGCTTAGAAAAAAGAAGCAGTAGTTTAATAATTAAAGGATTAACAATATCAACTACAACAATACCTCCAAAACCAAATAAGATGGCATTTTCTAGACATACGCGACCATCTAAATTATGTTTACGGTCATAATAATCCCACCAACGTAATTTAAAAATCTTTTCTAATATTAGACTGGTCAAATACTCTAGAAGAGTACAAACAAAAGAACTCATAATAAATAGCGTTATTAATTCATCTTGATAACGTGTTAAGAAAAGAAGCATTAATAAAGAGCCAAAACCATAGATGGGAAGATAGGGTCCAATAAAAAAGCCTCGTGATATAACAAGTCTTTTTTCTCGCCGTAATATGTCTAATACTTCTATAATATAACCTAAAAAAGAATAGATAATAAAGGTAATAAAAATTATACAAAACTTGTAATACATAAGCTCACCTCATGTTAAATGAATAATGTTATTAATATTAAAACAATCCCTAAAACTATACCGGTAATAGACGTGCGCTTATATTTTGTATTTTTGATTCTAGGAATCAATTCATCAATAAGAATAAATAAAAGCATTCCTAAAGTTATTGATAACAAAAGTCCTAAAATAAGAGGATTAATAGAATTAACATTTAAGAAAAACATTATAATGCCTCCAACAAAAGTTGAAAGAGAAACTAAAAGAATAGAAAGAATTGTTTTACTCATATTTTGATTACTTTGATAAAAGGCTCCAGCAATAACGATTCCTAAAGGAATATTATGAAAACCAATTCCTAAGGTAATAGCAAAACCTAAGGAAGTATCAGATATAATGGAAGAATAAATAGCCATTCCTTCGATAATGTTATGTAAAACAATGGCTAAAGAAGTTATAATTCCAATATGAACAAGGTTATCATTTAAAGATTTTTTAGTCATAGATTCTTCTTCATGATCAGGAATAAAATTATCTAATAACTTTAAAATGATAAAACCTAAAAAAGTAGCAAGTAAAAATAAATAAATAAAACGTAGACCTAGATTTTCAATAATTTCAGGAATTAAATCCGTTATAATTAAAGTTATGATAACACCAAAAGCTAAGCCGATAGAAAAGTCGACAACTTTTTGCTTTTTTTTAACAAATAGAGCTATTAAAGCTCCTATAATAATAAATAAGCCTAATAATAAAGTAGTTAATAAAGCTATTTTTATTTGTGTCATATTAGCCTCCAATAATGATATAACCTAGTACTACAGCAGCTAATATAAGACGATAAATCATGAAAATTTTAAAGTTATGATTGTCTAGATATTTTAATAACCATTTAATACAAATTAGTCCTACGACAAAAGAAATTAAAATACCAAATAGAAAGACTAAGGGTTCAGCAAAAATAATAGACCAAGTTTCGCTGTCTAAAAGTTTTAGGACAACAGCTCCACAAACAACAGGAGCACTTAAGAAGAAGGAAAACTTAGCAGCCTCTTCCCTTTTAATTCCTAAAAATCTGCCAGCAGCTATGGTAGTTCCACTACGAGAAAAGCCTGGTATTAAAGCAAATACTTGACTACAACCAATAATAAGAGCATCTTTTAAAGTTAATTTTTCAATATCTTTTTTATTTTGACTATACTTATCAGCTAAAAAAATGACAATTCCCATAATAGCTAAAGCTAAGGCAATAATGATATATTTTTTACGAATAATATTTTCAATAGGATCTTCAAATAATACACCAACGATGGCAGCAGGTATCGTTGCGGCGATTAAGTACCATAAAATTTTACCTTCTTTGTCTTTGACACCTTTAGTAAAACCTTTATAAATCATGTTAATAAAGTCTTTAAAGAAATAAAGACCAATTGCTAAAAGAGTACCTAAATGAAGGGCTATATCAAATGTTAATTCCATTTTAGGGCTCATTGAACTACCTATACCAAATAAATCTCTAAAAATAATTAAATGTGCAGAAGAAGAAATAGGTAAAAATTCCGCAATACCTTGAATAAAAGCTAATATAAATATTGAAATAAATTTCATTTACTCATCTCCCAACTTATAACCAAAAATGATGCCTAGTAATAAAAAGATAACACCAGCAATGACTTGAATAATAGTAAAGTCAATCTGCCCTACTTCATGATAAACAGAAACGGGAATGGCAATGACACTAGCAATTATAAAACCTAAAACACCAAAGTATGTTTTCTTTTCAAATTTCTTTAGTAAGAATTCAATAACTTTAGCAATTAACACAATACCTATTAAAACACCGACGCCAAAGCAACCTAAAATTAAAATATCTTTTGTTACATTGTTAAAAGTAGTTAAATGCTTAATAGTTTTGATAACGGGAAAGTAGTAACCTAAAAGCATTAAGACTAAAGAACCACTAACACCAGGAATAATCATAGTAGCAGCAGCGATTAAACCAACTAAAGTAAGAATCAAATAACCAATGATATTTAAATTACTTAAATTAGCATCCTGTAGTCCTCTGCCAAATATTTCTTGAGAAAAAGCTAAAACCATAACTAAGGCAAAAGTCATTAATGCAATTAAATAACTAGAAGGCTTTTTTACTTCATCAGCATTTTTTAACTTTTTAGCTATTAAAGGAATACCACCTATTACTAGTCCCATAAAAAATAAGGTGGTAGGAATAGGAAACTTCTTAAAACAAGAATCAATGACATTACTCATTGTAAGAATGGATAAAACCATACCAATAAAAATAGGAATTAAAAACTTAAAATTTTCTTTTATTTTAGTAAAGAAATGACTAATAGCATTAATAAAATTTTCATAAATACCAAGGGTAAGAGCTAGAGTGCCACCACTGACACCAGGAATAACATTAGCAATACCCATAATAAAACCTTTAATAATTAAAACAATTGAATTTTTCATATAATTCACCTAACTTTCTATTATACTCATAATTAATGGAACAACGTGTTTTTTACGAGATAAGCAACCTTTGATAAAGTAGCCTTGACGGATGTTTTTACCATAAGCAACTTCCATGATATCTTTAGCTTTGGTGTTATAAATAACATAAGAACCATTATTAATTATATCTGTTACATATAAAGCTACTAAAGAATAATTATTAGCTTCAGCAACTTCATTTAACACATGAAGGTACTCATCTATTTCTCTTTCGATATCAGAAAAATTCATGGTAAAGAATTGACCGATAGCGAATGTTTTATCATTAATAGTAAATACTTTGTAATCATTGTATAAAACATCTTCTTTAGTCATACCTTCTAAAGAGGTACCGGCTTTTAGGAGATTAAGACCATATTCTTGATAGTCAACACCAGCTAATTGAGCTAAGTCTTTTACAGCTTCAATGTCTTTGGAAGTAGCTGTAGGACTTTTTAGAATTAAAGTATCAGATAGAATTCCTGATAGAAGAGCTCCGGCAATAGATGAGGGAATGGCTATTTTTCGTTCTTTAAACATCGTATATACAATAGTACAAGTTGAACCAACGGCCATATTACGGAAATTGATAGGATTAGAAGTAGTAATACTGCCTAAGTTATGATGGTCTATTATTTCCAAAATATCGGCTTCTTCAATACCTTCAGCACTTTGAGCCTTTTCATTATGATCAACTAAAACTACCTTCTTAGGATTTTTTTCAGATAAGTCAGTTATTTTAAGAAGACCTAGACAACGATTTTTCTTATCAACAATAGGATAATTGGTATGTTTTAATTTATTATTAATATCAATAACCGTGTCAACGAAATCGGTATCTTCAAATTTAACAGGATTATAACTTCTAATCATTGTTTTTATATAATTAGTTAAAGTAACTAATCTAGTAACATGATATGTATCATAAGGCGTTCTTATAATATTTACTTGATTTTTTTGAGCAATAGCTAGATGTTCAGGTTTAATTTCAGAGTCACCGGTTAAGATAATTAACTTAACACTATTATTAACGGCATATTCAATAATACTATGACGATCACCTACTATTAAGATATTATTATTATTTAATTCAATATTATTTAAAATAGTAGTACTACGGTAACTAGCTACTAAAAGTTTACCTACAATTTCATCATTAAAATGAGTTATTTCTTCACCTTTTAAGACGTATAATAAATTTTGATAGGAAGTATATAAATCCTCTATATTTTCATTAATAATGGTATGAGATAAATCTTTAATAGTTATTAAGCCTACAAATTCATTATTATCTTTGACAACTGGTAAACCAGTAATATTTTCTCTAATCATAAGTTGATAACCTGTATAAATAGAATCTGTATCTTTGATAAATAAATGTTTATGATAATTAATATCTTTCAGTTGCAATTTAACATCATTTAAGTATTTAGGAATTTTTATATTAAAGTATTTTAAAGCATAAGTTGTTTCTTTATTAATATTTCCTAGTATCCTAGCTTCAGTATCTTCCCCTAACTCATTCTTTAAATAGGAAAGAGCTATAGCTGATAATACTGAATCACTATCAGGATTTCTGTGACCAAATATATATGTTTTACTCATCTCTTTACCTTCTTTCTTTTGAAGCATTATAACACAGATTTTGACGAAAAAAAAGAGTTTTACTAAGCTCTTGTTTATCGATATTTAATAAAATTTACAACTATTAGTAATAAGAAAGTCATAGCAGCTGATAATTCATTCTTAGTAGTTGCTGTTTTTTCATAAATAGCGGCAACATCATCAACAATATCAATTATATAACTTCCAATATGTGTTGGAGGAGCAAGGGTTATAGGGAACATATGAGTTTTAATCATATCTTCTTGTCTTTTATTGATATTAAAATATTTTTTAGCATTTTCAGCAGCTATTTGAGGATGTTTACGTAATCTATCAAGGCCATTTTCGGATTCCATTTCATTTAAAAAGAAATCATGGAGAATAGCAGCTTCAGTTATTTCTTGATAATTTAAATGTAAAAATTTACTAACTTTATATGAAAAATAAGCAACTCTTAAACAATGGTCATATCGGGTTATGCCATGATGAGTTATATCTTTAGTTTTTTGGAATTCTTTGTTATCAATAATTCTTTCAATTATATTAAAAAATTCTTCATCAAGATATTTGGTCATAGAACTCTTCCTTTACTTTATTTTATGTTTAACTCTACCCTTCTATGATATCATATTCTTAAGATAAGATACAATCTATTATTAACATCAGATATATTTTTGACATTAATTGACAATGATTATTTTTTGACTTTGACCTTATTATTAACTTGCTTTAAGACGTTCGTAATTTCTTTTTCAACAAATTCAGGACAATAGCTTTTTAATAAAATAAGACTTTTTAAAAGATGAGGATATTTATCAAGAAGTTTTTGAAGGGTATTTAGTTCATCTTTGGTAAATAACTCATTAACTTCTAAAATGTAAGACATGAATATTTCATTAAAAGGATTAGAAGTATTGTTAGACCATGGTTTTAAAGAACTGAAACCATAGGCATGTAAAATATGAGGATTTTTCTTGGCAGCTAGAACTTCTTGATAGCTTACTTGACGATTTTTTTTGTTGAAATATAAGTAACCTAGTAAACCTTCAAAGAAGTAAGCATAGTTATTTATGTTATAGGATAAAGGTAAAGAAGATATCTCTTTATTTAAAGCACAGTTAAATATATCTTGGTCAGGAAAGTGAAGTTCATGATGGTTATTATGGATAGTAGAAATAATTTTTTCTTGGCAATTGTTAGCTAGCCATTTGTCTACATTTATATTCAAAACACCTGAATTATAATATTGAGGTAGATTAAGACGATGAGAATTTTTCCATGTTCCATAATCAACTACGGCACCAACGGTCTTAGAATCATAAGAATCAAGAGTCGTTAAATCACTAGTTACAATAGTATCAGCATCTAAATATAATAAATTAGGAATATCAGCAAGTTTTTTTTGCATTATATCTTGAAAAAAAAGACGAGAGTTAGATATTTGACTGTTACGCCAATTTGGTAAATCGTACTTAGAAATATTAAAATTTTCAAGTGGGTAAAAAAAGACTTCAATATTTAAATTATTTAAAAATTGTTCTACCCTTTTATAATCATCTTTAGTAAAATCAAGAGTAATTATATGTAATTTAAGATTTTTAAATTGCGAATTTCTAGATAATGATAAGGCTGATGCTAAAAGTAAATCAATATATTGGGCATTTACGGTATATAAAACATTCTTAGTCATAGATTCCCTCCCTTTTTTATCAACGGACTTTTATTATAGCATAAATTATCTTTATAAACAAGAAAAAAGAATATTTGAAAAATACTCTTTATTAAACTAATTCTTGGAGAATTTTATCCATTTCTTCGGAATCTTCAGCAGTCATTTCTTCTAAATGTTGCTCCTGATTAAACCAAACTGGTAGTTCTTGTTTTTCAGGAGCTTGTCTTTTGGTTTTAGAATCGGAAGTGACAATTTTTTTCAATTTTTTATGTTCTTTTTCAGTTATTCGCATAGCCTCTTCAACAGTTTCAATATTAAGACGTTTCCATTGTCCAGCTATTGTTTCAACATAACTTTTTTTTAGTTGTTCATTATTGATTTTTAAAACATAGGCAATCAAAACATTAACAACACCAGGATTTAGTTTTTGGTCTACAAGAAGATTTTCAATTAATCGTTTATCACGATCAGTTGGTTCAGCGCCTTTATACTTAGCTTTTAAAAATTGATAAGGATTAAGATTTTCAAAAGCATAAACCATTTTAGCCCATTTAGAATTATCACCTTTAGGTTTTTTTAGATAGTCAGGTTGCTTATTATAAATTAGAGTTGGTAAATTACCACTATTTTCAAATTGATAATAGTCCCGGCAACTTTTACGAAGTAAATTCTTATCTATAAGACCTTTTTCATTAATAGCATTTCTAACAAGTCCTTGCATATCTAAAGTAGAAAGATTATAAGTAAAACTTAAGGCATTAATTAATTCTTTTATCTCTTTAGAAAAACATTTTTCATTGACTAGAGAATCAGGAATACTTGCTATTAACAAATTAAAATCAATACCTTTATTTATTAAAATATTATTAGAATCAGACTTGGTAATGTCTTCATTAATATCTAGTATAGTACCTCGAACAGAGGTAAAAACATCATCAAAACTACAGGTTACTTCTTCATAATCTTTTAAATTAATCTTAGGTATTTTGTAATAACTTAATATTTTTTCATATTCTTTTTTACCTAAGTTATTATATAAAACAATATTTAAAATAGGATGATTAAAAAATTCATGAGGAGATATAGGAGAATATATGGCATAGACATAGTGATTAGTGGTATCTTTTTTTAGATAAGTTCTAAGTAAGCCTATACCTTCAAGTTTTTCTCTAGCAATGATAATATCTTCTAATCTTAATTGCATTGTGGCCATTAAATGATGATGGGTTAAATCTTCACTCATTAACTCTAACTTATCTAAGTCATCTAATAAAGTAAAATATAAAGATGTAGCAGTATAGCCTATAATTGGTTGATAAAGCATCGAAATAATTTTACGATCTTTATCAGATAAGACCGTTTTATTGACAACAACATAAGTATCAGCTGGTAAAATAGTCATGTTTTTCATAGAATACCCCCTTTTCTAAATATTTTAAAGTAGTACTTGTTAAGTTCAAATTACCACACTTATAAATAGCTGTCAAGTTTCTCTAGAAGAAAAAAAAGAAGTTTTTTATTTTTAAAACTTCAAAAAATCGAGAATCATTTGCGGGGTTAATTTAGTAAAGAAAAGGAAAGCTAAAGCTAGTAAAAGGAAAGGTCCAAAAGGAACAACTTTTTCATTATTTTTCTTTAAAAGGATTAATGAAATAGGTAAAGCTAGAATACTGCCTATAAAAATAGACATCGTACCTAAAAGAGGATTTAAAATTATCCCAAAGATGAACATCATCTTAATATCTCCCCCACCTAAACTTTCTTTTTGAAAAAGTTTGTTACCAGCTATCATTATAAAATACATTATGATGAATAAGAAAGCACCTGATAAAAGTTGATAGCAGCCACCTTTAAAGCCTAAAGATAAAAACTCTAGAATACTAAAATAAAAGGTATAAAAAATTAAAAGAGAATCAGGTATTATTAAATAAGTAATATCAGATACCGAAACTATAACTAGCATACTGATGATACCCCAAGCAATGAATAACTGATAGGAAAAACCGAAAGCATAATACGATAAGGCAAAAAGAATACCGGTAAAAAACTCCATAACACTTGATAAAGGGGATATTTTAGCTTTACAGTAGCGACATCTGCCATGAAGGAAAAGATAAGAGACAATAGGTATCATATCAAGAAATGATAATTGATGATGACAACTATCACAATGGGAATGGTTCGTTAAAAAGGGTTCTTCTTCAGGTAGACGTAAACCGACTACGGTAAAGAAAGAACCCATTAA
The DNA here is from genome assembly GCA_947626565.1 of uncultured Bacilli bacterium. Taxonomy (GTDB): domain Bacteria; phylum Bacillota_I; class Bacilli_A; order RF39; family UBA660; genus CANRGD01. Next base: position 19,055 of record CANQSQ010000009.1, on the reverse strand, counting down.
GGTACCTAGAATAAAGGAGAAAATTAAGTAAAGTGTAGTCATAATTATCCTCCTTTATTGAATTTGTTCGTAAATTCCAAACATTGGTTGAATGATTGATAGCAAGATGATACCAACAACAACAGCTAGGAAACAGATTAGAATTGGCTCTACTAAACTTTTCATTTGATCAATGATATTTTTATGAAGCATCTGGAAGTGTCCAGCAACTTTTTCCATCATTAGACCTAATTGTCCAGTAGTTTCACCAGTAACTAGCATTTCATAGGCAACAATAGGAATAGCCCATTCCCCTTTAAAAGCTGATGATACAGGATCACCTTTAGCTAAATTTTCAAGGGTTTTATTAATAATTCTTTTATATACTTCATTATTAGTAATTTTAGAAAGAATTTCCATACTATCGGTAATAAAAACACCATGGTTTAATAAGGAAGCAAAGGTTTTAGTAAAATTAGCTATTTCATTATAAATGATAACATTTTTGACAACAGGTATATGCATAAGGAGTGTTTGAACGGCCGTTCTAAACTTAAGCGATTTTTTAAAGGCTAAGTAAAATAAACCGACAACGACAGCAATACCTAGTAAAAGAAGATACCATTTTTCCTTTAAGAAATCACTGACAGCTAAAATAGCTAATGTTAAGGCAGGTAGTTTAGCATTGTTGTCAGCAAACATCGAAGCGAATTGAGGAACCAAATATGTTAACATAAAGATTAAAACACCTATCGCAATAGTAAGAACAACTACTGGATAAGTCATGGCACTTTTCATTTGCTTTCTTGTTTGATCAATACTTGTATAGTAATCAGCCATATCATCCAAAATAGTTGGTAAGTCTCCTGTCATTTCAGCTGTTTTTACCATGTTTATTAACAATTTAGGATAAGTTTTTTCTTGTCTAGACATAGCTGAAGATAAACTTTCACCACGTAATAATTCGTAAACTAATTCACTAAAACTTTTCTTTAAATTAGGTTTTGAAGTTTGTTTAGCTAGAATTCTTACGGAATCTGCTAAAGGAATTCCTGATTTTATATAAGTTGATAATTGAGTAAGGGTAAAAGCTAAATCGGTAGCTTTAATTCTACCATTACCACCAATATCTATATCGTATTTAGATCTTTCTTTTACTTCTAAAACTTGATATTCTTGCGTTAAAAGAAAATTACGTACATCATCGGCTGACTCGGCATCAAAATTACCATTTTCCTTTTTACCTAAATTGTTAATTATAACATAATGAAATCTTCTAATGGGTCTTTGTTGTTTTATTTGGCTATTATCAGGATCAGGCATTCCCATATCAGCAGCTGATATATTTTGAACTTGAGTTTGTTGATTTTGAGCTTGTGATGCAGGTTGATTGGCAGTTTGAGGTGTTTGTGGAGCTTGATTATCCACATTTATATTAATAAGACTTTGTCCTTGAGGAGTTTGTAGTGACTCTTGAGGCTGGGCTTGTTGTTCGGGTTTAGTCTTTTTCTTTAATAAACTCATGTTTCTCCTCCTTATTCTATTATTCTCTTATAATTGTATCATATGATTATTTTTTTTGAAATACATTATTTAACTTTTTATCTTTGTTGACATACAATATATTAAGAGGTGGGATATGTATCCGTATGCAAATCCAGGGCTTTTTGCAAGAGGTCTTGGATTGTCAAGAGGAATTGGTATTGCGAAAAGTATAAATTGGGGTGGAATTTTAGATGGAACGCAAAAAACATTAGGGGTTATAAATCAAGCAATTCCCATAGTTTATCAAGTAAAACCAATTTTACGTAATGCAAAAACAATGCTAAGAATTGCTTCACAAATGGCTATGCCTGATACTAATACTAATTCTAATACTAATGCTAATATGAATAATAATAGCAACAACATAAGTAATAACAATGTTAGTAATAGTACTTCTATGGTTGCAGCCCAAACAAATATTCCTACTTCCAATAACAATTTACCAATTTTTTACATATAAAAATAGTGAAACATTAATTTGTGCCACTATTTTTATTATATTCTTTAATAAAATTATCTTTATATTCTAAGACTCTACCCTCTTTTATGGCTTCTCTTAATTCTTCCGTTATTTTTATTAAGAAGCGAATATTATGAATAGAAAGAAGTCTACCACCTAACATTTCATCAGTCGTTATTAAGTGTCTAATATAAGCTTTAGAATAATTTTGACAAGTATAACAATCACAACCTTCTTCTACTGGAGATAAGTCTTCTTTAAATTTAGCATTGTGAAAGTTAATTTTACCATGTCTCGTAAAGGCTTGACCATGTCTAGCAATTCTTGTGGGAAGAACACAATCAAAGATATCAATACCTCTTATAACACCTTCAATGATATCAATAGGTTCCCCTACTCCCATCAAATAACGAACTTTATCTTCAGGAAGATAAGGAATAGAATAATCGATAGCTTTATACATATCTTCTTTAGATTCACCATCGTTAGCAACTCCACCTATACTATATCCATCAAAGTCCATTTTTACTGTTTCTAGGGCAGAATATTTGCGTAAGTCTTCGTAGGCTCCGCCTTGGACAATACCAAATAGGGCTTGATTGGGGTTGCGATGAACAGCTTTACCTCTTTTGGCCCAACGGAGTGTTCTTTCAACACTATTTTTTAAGTATTCATGTGAAGCACTAGCTGGAGGACATTCATCAAAACTCATAGCAATATCACTATCTAATTTATTCTGTATTTCTATAGATTTTTCAGGAGTTAATAATAGGTTCTGACCATCAATATGACTTTTAAAATGAACACCTTCTTCGGTAATGTCTTTGTCCTTATTTTTAGCAAGGGAAAAGACTTGAAAACCACCACTATCAGTAAGAATAGGACCATCATAATGCATAAAACTATGAAGTCCGCCACATCTATGGACAATGTCTTCTCCTGGTCTCAGCCATAAATGGTAAGTATTAGCTAAAACAATACCACTACCAACAGCTTTTAATTCTTCAGGGGTTAAAGACTTGACAGTAGCTTTGGTACCAACAGGCATAAACATAGGAGTTTCAAAAGTACCATAATTAGTTTTTAGTTTACCATAACGGGCTTGGGAATTTTTATCTTTAGTTAATAAATTATACTCTATTTTCATGGAATCTCCTTTATATTTATAAAAAATTATAATGAAACATTTAGAAGACAATTACCTGTTCAAGAATTAGGTAATTGTTTTTATTAAATATTTACTTAAAAATTTTTTCTTCTTTAAAATTTCTACATCGTTATTATAACGAAATTTATCTTTAAAGTCAAAAAACACTTATTTAGGTATAAAAACTAATCTGTTTGTGAATAATAAGTATACCAAAGATTTTAAAGGTACTGGTTTATTAGCCAGTAGTTAATCAGCATGGTATCTTGGTAGAATTTTTTATAGATAAGGTGAGTTTATGAAAAAATTTACAAGGCTGCGGATTGGTAAAGGCGAATATATTTTCAAATTAGAACAATTACTGCAAAATAAAGGCATTAGTAAAAATAAATTGATGCGTGATACAGAAACAGATTTTAAAGTTATTCAAAGATTTTGCAAAGGAACAACTACTAAGATTGACATTTATGTTTTAGCAAGATTTTGTGATTATTTAAATTGTAAACCAACGGATATTATCGATTATAAAAATAAATAGATTATAAAACACCTTATCATATAAAACTTTTTTAAGGAGAAAATATGAATTCTAAGCAACAATTAATACTTGAAAAAATTATCAAAAAGAAAATGGTTTTAGAATTTCTAAGAGAAAAAAAGATTCAAGAACAGATAAAACAAGGTTCTAGTAAAAAGAAAAAAAGTTTAGGACAAAAATGGATAGTAAAGAAAGAGCAGCGAAAAAATTTAATTAAGGGCGTTATTAAAGAAAGAAAAATTATTGATTTAAAAAGTATTGAAAAGAATAATATTATTTTTTATATTAATTTATACCAAGATGTTTTAAAGAAAACAGGAGTTGTTAACTCATTAGAAAACGAATATAAAGTTTATTTAAATATTAAAATTAATGAGGTTATAGGAAAACATTTACTAGAAAGAAATTTTAATGATATTACTATGGCTCAAGATTATTTTCAAGATTTAATGAAAAAAATAGAAATTTATAGAAGTGATATTATTTTTAGAGAAATAATAAATGAAATTGAAGCAGAAATAAGAAAATTAGATAGTGATTGTCCGTAGTAGTGAATATTTATATACAAGAGCCTTTGACTAGGCTTTTTTTTGGTACAAAAAAAACCGTACCTAGTGGTGCGGTTAAAATTTCAATTTGGAAAACATTAGTATGTTAAGCTAATGTTTTTTTAATTATGATTACGCTTTAAGATTTCTTTTTTAATAGCATCTACCTTAGCAGGAATTTCTGCAAAGTTTTCATTAGAAATATCTTTTTCTATTCTTTCAGCTAAGCTCATGATGTGAGAATCTATATCTTCAGTACCAGTAGCATTTAAATTAGCACTTTTAACACTATCATAAGCTTCTTCAATTTGTTTGTATAACTTACGGTCATTTTCAACTAGTTTCATGCAATAATCTAATTTAGTTGAAATTTCTTTAATAGGATTATATTTTTGTTTAACCTCTTTAGTATCTGCTTCACTAACGTTATCAGCCATTTTGTTAGTAGCAATTAGAATAATAAATATAGCAAAGGCAACAATTTGAAAAGCAAGAGATAATTTAAAGCCTTGTAAATTTAGAATAATTAAAATATTACTTATAATAGCAGTTATACTTAAATAGCCTAAAGCATAAGGCATTTTAGTATAGGATAAAAATTTATTCTCTTGACCTTCTCCAGTCATAACAGAACAAGCTAAGTAACAAATTAAGGCAACATTAATACCTATGATGTTAATAATTCTGGAAGCTGTTAAATCATGAATGAATAAAAAGTAACAAATATTAAAAATAACAAAAAGCATAATAGCAGTGATGATAAATAGATTTTTGTTTGACTTAGTAAATTTCATTAATCTTCCCTCCTTGAGCCACAATTTCCACAAAATTTGGCATTAGCAGGTACCATTTCGCCACAATTCTTACATTGCCATTCAGTAGCCATTTTAGTACCACATTCTAAACAGAATTTACTGTTTTCAGGTACTTCACTACCACAATTTGGACATTTAATAGTTGCATTTGAAGTTGGGGCTTCTTCTTTTTTAGGAGCAAATCTTGAAGTACGAGCTTGAGGTTGTTGAGCAGGAGCTGGAGCAATATTTTGATCTTGCATTGGAGCAAAAGCTTGAGCAGCTAGATTGTTAAATATACCACTTGAAGCCATGCCCATTCCAAGTCCAGCACCAGCAGCAGCTACACCACCAGCTCCAGGATTATTAGCTATATCTTTTAATAATTCATTAGCTTTTAGACGATTATAGTCATTGCCTTGAATCTTAATACTAGCCTTATCAACATAGAATTGATTTATTTGAGCATAATTTGGATCATTTTCAGGAATAGAAATATCTGAAATATAGAAATTAACTAATCTTAAACCATATTCTGAAAGAATTTCTTGAATTTTAGGGAAAATAAGTTCACTTAAATTATCAAGTTCATTATTCATATCTAGAATAGTTAATTTTTGTTCTTTCATTACGTTAGCTAGAGCATTTTTTATTTTTTGTTGAAAAGCAGATCTAAAATTATCATTAATAACATCAACGGTAAAAACAGGAATATTACCAATCATCTTAATGTATAATTTTTTAGAATCTTCTACTTGAAGAGTGTAACTACCTCTAGCACGGACACCAACGGCAAAGCCAAATTCAGCATCACGCATTTGAATTGGTGAGTCTGTTCCCCATTTTAATTCTAGTTTAGCAGCTTTATCAATAAAATAAACCTTACAACTAAATGGAGATACACCACCTGTAAATTTTTTTCTTATTGATTCAATGAATGGTAAATTAGCTGTAGTTAGATTATGTCTACCAGGACCAAAGGTTGCCACTACGATACCATCTTTAACAAATAAGGCTTCTTCAGATTCTTGAACAATTAATTGGCTATTGGTATTAAAATCTTCACCAGTAAATTGCCAAAATATTTCATCAGTTGGGCGATCATTTTTTATTACACTATATACTTCCATATTATACACTTCTGTTAGATTTTCTAACATTCTCCTTTCTTATTAATTTTTAGTATAATGTGAAATACGAAAACTTTGGGCAGTTGTTTTACCATAGGCAAAGTCTAAATCAACCAAAGTTTCGGATAACAATTGTTTGGCTTCTGTTAAATTTTCTTGATTTATTTTGGAAATAAGGTCATTTAACATATTTTTTAGATTTTGGTATTCTTTTTCATCAGTTGCAATTGTATTAGATTCTGCTCTTTGCAAGGCTAAGTTATAGATTCGACCAGATAATTGAAATAGTTGGTCATAATTTTCATCTATATTTACATCGGGCAAATCACGTAACTCAATATTGTTATCAATAAATTTCTTAATGCAAGATTCTAAAAGATTAGGATCTTTAGTTTCTATAATAGAGTTTATTTCTTCGTCTAACAATATTGAAATATCTTCTTTTAAAGTTTTGGTTATGGCCTCTTTAGAACTTTTATCAGTTATATTTTCGGTCAAGTAAGGAATTGATTTATTTTCAATTTCAGAAATAATATTTTCTTTGGTATAAATCATTTTCTAGATCCCTCCAATCTCTTTTCAAGCAAATCTAATATTTTATCGGCACTTTTATTATACCATTGACGGGTTCTTTTGTCCAATTGAGGATTTAAATAATTATCACAAGCTTCAGAATATTTTTTCCAGTAACCTTTACCAAGTTGATTATCTATAGCTCGTTCTAAAATATTTGGATTGTTGTTAAAGTAAGCTGTTCTTAATTCTTTTTCACCAATTAATTTTTCTAAACGTTCAGCTCTATCTATATTATTTTGATATCCAGACATACCTTTAGGATAATCTTTACCTAACATTTTTTTAGTAAAGTATTCGGTTATGCCTTCGTTAACTTGGCGGTCATTTCCATCTATAGAAATACCTCTTTTTCTAATTACAGTATCTTCGTCTAAATGGACATCGTTGCATGATTTATTATGAATATGTTCATGATAAATTACTGTTTTTAAAAATCTTGAATCACGGCAACATTGATCTACATTGATATGATTTACTTGACTATCATGGTAACCTAAAATGTCATTTGTATATCTGTCCCCTAAAGCACTTTTAAATTCTTCTTCAGTATTTAGAACGGTACTATCGCGTAAGGTTCTGTCTCGATGTTTTGGATATTGATAATCACCAAATTCTTTGTCAAACGTTGCATCAAAATCTTTTTCTAAGTATTTTGGATATTTTATAAGGAAATCTCTTCTACTTTCAGCATCCATTGAGGATAAGACATCAGGATTCATATTTTCATAAAGTTCTTTTTCTTCTTCACTTATTTCTTCTGATATCATTTCAGGAATAGGACCATCTTCTTCACTTATTTCTTCTGATCTCGTTTCGGTAATAGGACCATCTTCTTCAGCTAGTTCGATAGATTGGACATCAAAATTTTGTTTTGATTCATCAAAGAAGCCTTCATAACGAGGGTCATCGCCTATTTCTTTATGATTATTTCTTGAACCTACATCTGAATTATGGGCTGATGAATTTTTACCATTTAAGATATCATTAGCATCTTTTTGAGCAACTTCAACTTCATCTCTAACATTATTTTTTAACTCTTGTAAGAAACTGTTAGTTGGTTTATCTTCAGAAATATTGTTGTTTGGAAGATTATCATCATCAAATATATCATTTGAGGTATTAAGTGATTGTTTACTTGCTGATTTTCCCTTAGATATTTGGAAATTTTTTAATTTAGAGAAAAGACCTTCTTTTTTTACTGCCTTATTTAGTTCAGCGTTATTTGCGACGTTATTATTTGGATTAGGATTATTTGAAACATTATTATCTTGGACATTATTATTTAGAACATTATTATTTAGATTAGTGTTATTTGGATTATCTTCTTTAGGGATATTATTTGAGCTTTGATTATTAGTAGGTTCTTCTGGAGTTTTTACGCCAGCCTTTAAGTCATTAACAAAATCACTATGTTGCGAATTGCCAATATCGTCGACTATGTTTTTGATGTCTGATGGTTGATGAGAATTATTAGTAGTTGTTTCTTCCGTGGATTGAATTTTACTAGTATCACTTAAAGAGCCTGTTTCTGGTGAAGCAACATCCTCTTTTAATTTGCTGATAAAGTCATTATGTTCAGGAATATTAACTTCAGTAAATTGGTTGGTTGTTTCGGAATTAGTTATATCATCACTAGAAATGTTATCTGGATTTAAATCATTATTATCTTTAGTAGAAACTTCATCTGGAGTTTTTACGCCATCTTTTAAACTGTCAACAAAGTCATTGTGTTCAGGAATATCAACTTCGGTACTTTCTGGATAATCATTAAAGTTTTGATAATTAGGAACCAATTGAGGATTTTGGGAAGTAATATCTTGAGGTTGTGATTCTTCTTTTAATTCTTGGTTAGTATTTTTGGTTAAGCCATTTGAATTATCATTTGAATTATCATTAGTATCGGTATTATTGTTAGTATTTTTAAGGTTATTTATATCTTGCTCGGCTACCTCTTCAGGAGTTCTTACACCATCTTTTAAACTGTCAACAAAGTCATTATGTTCAGGAATATTAACTTCTCTATTTATGTTTTCTTTAACTTCGGTATTTTGTTCAGTTTCAGAATTTTCTTTAGTTTCAGTATTTTCTTCGGTTGTCTCTTTTTGAGATGCATCTTGGTTTTCATTGTTAGTAATATTTTCGTCTTCAGATGTTTCATCTGTTTCAGTGTCTTCAGCTAAACCTTCAGAATCTTCTGCAGTTTCGTCATCGGTATAATTTTCTTCATCTTCTGGTAATTCATCAGAGTCTGTATCTTCATCTAGTCCTTCGGAATCTTCTTCAGTTTCATCATCAGCATAGTTTTCTTCATCCTCTGGTAATTCATCTGTTTCAGTGTCTTCAGCTAAACCTTCAGAATCTTCTTCGGTCTCGTCATCGGTATAATTTTTTTCATCTTCTGGTAATTCATCAGAGTCTGTATCTTCATCTAGTCCTTCTGAGTCCTCTTCCGTTTCATCGTCAGTATAATTTTCTTCATCCTCTGGTAGTTCATCTGATTCTGTATCCTCGTCTAAACCTTCTGAGTCCTCTTCCGTTTCGTCATCAGCGTAATTCTCTTCGTCTTCTGGTAACTCATCTGTTTCGGTGTCTTCATCTAGTCCTTCAGAATCTTCTTCAGTTTCATCATCAGCATAGTTTTCTTCGTCTTCTGATAGTTCATCTGTTTCGGTGTCTTCAGCTAAACCTTCTGAGTCCTCTTCCGTTTCGTCATCAGCATATTTTTCTTCGTCTTCTGATAGTTCATCTGTTTCAGTTTCTTCATCTAGTCCTTCAGAATCTTCTTCAGTCTCATCATCAGCATAGTTTTCTTCATCTTCTGGCAACTCATCTGTTTCGGTGTCTTCATCTAGTCCTTCAGAATCTTCTTCAGTTTCATCATCAGTGTAATTCTCTTCGTCTTCTGGTAACTCATCTGTTTCGGTGTCTTCATCTAGTCCTTCAGAATCTTCTTCAGTTTCATCATCAGCATAGTTTTCTTCATCTTCTGGTAATTCATCTGATTCTGTATCCTCATCTAAACCTTCGGAATCCTCTTCAGTTTCATCATCAGCATAGTTTTCTTCATCTTCTGGTAATTCATCTGTTTCGGTGTCTTCAGCTAAACCTTCTTCTGAGTCCTCTTCCGTTTCGTCATCAGCGTAATTCTCTTCATCCTCTGGCAACTCATCTGATTCTGTATCCTCGTCTAAACCTTCAGATTCTTCTTCCGTTTCATCGTCAGTATAATTTTCTTCATCTTCTGGTAACTCATCTGTTTCAGTGTCTTCATCTAAGCCTTCAGAATCTTCTTCCGTTTCATCGTCAGTATAATTTTCTTCATCTTCTGGTAACTCATCTGTTTCGGTGTCTTCATCTAAGCCTTCAGAATCTTCTTCCGTTTCATCATCAGCATAATTTTCTTCATCTTCTGATAGTTCATCTGTTTCTGTTTCTTCATCTAGTCCTTCAGAATCTTCTTCCGTTTCGTCGTCGACAAAGTTTTCTTCGTCTTCTGATATTTCTTCAGTTTCTGTTTCTTCGTCGACTTCTTCAGTATCCTCCTCTATTTCATCATCAGTTAAATCTTCTTCATCTTCTGATAATTCATCTGATTCAACATCTTCATCAAAATCTTCTGTATCTTCTTCAATTGCATCATCAACAAAGTCTTCTGTGTCTTCTTCAATTGCATCGTCTGAAAAATCATCAGAAAAATCTTCATCTAAAGAGGCATCACTGGAAAAATCAGAACTGTCTGAAAAATCAGAACTATCTGAAAAATCTGTTTCAGTATCAGTTGTATCAAAACCTTCATCCATAAATTATGCCTCCTTTTTAAAATTATTTTTTAATGTTTGAATAATTTGCTTATCAGTTATTTTAATTTTAGTATTATATTTAATTTTTCGTAAAAATTGTAGTTTAGTACAGCAAGCTAATTGCTTAGTAGCCTTAGCATCATACTCTTTTATTTGACTGTTTATAGTTTTATAAGTATTAGTTAAAAGTGATGGGTCACTACTTTGCTCATTAAAAGATTTAGCATAAATTCTGCGAGCATATTCTTCAGCAGCGGCTTTTACTTTATAATTACACTCTTTACAACATTCCATACAACGACATTCAATAAAAGGTTTTAATTTATCTTTCTTATTATTCCAATAAGTACTTTTCTCAGCTATTTCGTTATCACTAATAGTAGTTCTAATTTGGACTTTTTTACGATAATCTTCAGTTATTATTTCTTCTGATTCCTCTAAACCATTGGTATAGAAGAAAGCTTCACCAGGTCGTAATATAGGTAGTCTATCCATTTGAACATCAGACATTTTCGTACTATTTTTAATAATTTCTCTATCTCTAAATTCAACTAAATTAAATGATAATTTATTATTAGTTAGTCTAATGACATCAGATGTTACTTTTTCAGGAGATTGATCAGCAATAATAATGCCCATACCTAAGGCTCTTACTTCCGCTAACATTCTCGTTAATAAGCCTTTAGCTACAGCACTTGGATTAGCTTTATCATCACTAACTTGACTACTTTGTCCTAATAAGACATGAGCTTCTTCAAGAAGTAAAACATTTTTTAATTCACCTGTTCCTATAGCATTAGCATTAATATAAGATTGAATGTTAAGTAAAAGCAAAGCAATTATTAAACTTTTTTGTTCAGCATTTTCTATCGCAGCTAATTCAATAATAGTTGGCTTAGTTAGTAAATCTTCGACGGGAATAGTATTATACGTTTGAAATAATTTTAATAAACCTTTCAAACGGACATATCCAGCTTTACCAATGTTGGAAGCATCACCTTTATAACCTATTTTTTCAAAGACTTCCATAAAGGTTTTAAGAAAGTCTTCCATAGTGAAAATGGCACCACCATCTTCAATTGTATAGTATGGAAGCCAACCAGCTCGAGAATAACATTCATCAATGGTATCTTCAAAGATTTTGTCTAAAGGAGTTGTCATTGATACACAAGCGGAAAAAGCAGTTTTTAAAACAGTCTTATAACTTTGAAGTCGAACATTCTTTGGGGGAATAAAAGGATTTATAATATAAGGTGATATGAAGTCTTTTCCAGGAGTGAAAACTTGAATTTCAGGGATACTGTCAATCATAGCACGATATTCATTTTTAGCTGGTTCAATAACTAGGAAAGGAATATGATGATCTTTCCATAATTGATCAAGTAGTCCTATAGAAAAAGTTGTTTTACCACTACCAGGCATTCCTACTACTAAAAGGTGCTTAGTTATATCATCTAAATTTATACCAATTTTGTCTTCATTATTAGAACTTTTTAAAGTTCCAATCATAATATCTCCAGTATTAATAATCTTTTTCATATATTGTTTTTCATTCTTATTAGCTCTATTGATTTTAATACCAGCAGCAAACATTTTATCACCATAAGGTATTCTAAAAAACTCACTAGCTTCTTCAGCAGTAACAAGAAAAGGCATCCTTAAACATGGCTCTTCAGGCATATTTTTTTCTTCAGTAACAAAGTCATAAGTAATTTCATTGATGGCCCATGGTAGAGAGTTAAAATATTCTTTTATATCAATATCATCATTATAAATATCTAAAGAAAGTAATTCAGCATTATTTTGATTAGTTCCTACTCCTATTTCACTTATAATTTTAGAAGAAATATTCGTTATAGAATGAGAATCACTACAAATCATAATATTGTAAGAATATAAAATACCATTTTTATTTTTTTCATAATATTGATAATTTTCAGCATGTTTTTCAGCTAAAGCATTAGTAATATTACCTTCAGCACTAGATATACCTTTTTTTAACATTTCCAAAGCATTACTCATTACCTCAAGACTATTTATTTCATTTCTATTTAAGATAGTAGGAATTAAATCGATAATAAATAATGAGTTAGGATAATTAGTTAAAGTACTATAAATTCTCGAAAAATTACCAATTTTTTCAGGTAATTTCGCAAAAGAGAAACATTCAGGTAGATAGTTACTTTGTAAATTAGCTTTACCAAAATCTTTAGTTATAACGCGTTTATCTTTTTGAGCTAAACTTATCATTTTATCTCTTATTTCTTCTTTATTAGCAACTTCAACAATATCATACTTATTATATTGTAGGGTTAAGGAGAAGATTTCGGCCATTTCTTTTAATTGACTAGAAACATAATCCTTCGTTGGTCCTATAGCTCTTAAAAGAATATAAGGTTTGATGTTAGCTTTATAGGTTTGATTGATAGTTGGTTCAGTTAAAAAAGCAAGTTCTATAGCATAATCTTGATTCGTAAAATCATAATTAAAATTATTTTTACAATTATAATATATTTCAGTTAATAAACTTTCAAATTCTTTTTTATTGGCTAATGAATAATCTTGTTCATTTTCATCAGTAGGAATTAAAATTGTAATATCAGGGATTTGTTTTACTTCATAAATTGTTAATCCTACGTAACTATTATCCTCTAATTGAGTAAATATATATTTGTTTTCTTCCATTTAAGTTCCTCCTTTTTTAATGTCGAAAAGTCCTACTTATTAAGTAAGACTTTTTTTGTTAAGTAATTAAGTTATTCTTTCATTAGAGTTGAAAAAAGCACTTCTTTTTTCATAGTAAACCCCTCCAAAATTTTACCTTTAAGTTAAATAAAAATCGTAATTAAAGACCACGTAATACTTTTTCGAATTTAATATAGCACTATTATTTAGGCATGTCAATAAACTGTTTTACTGATGGGCTTTGTACTTATTTTAATTGTAGAAATATAAAGTTCTACTTTGAGTATTTATTCTAGTTTTCATTTCTACTAAATTAGCAAAATCATCAAGACTTATAAATTTAATAAATGTGGCACCAGGTGATTCATCAGAAATTTGGCTGTAAGTAGTAATAGACAATTTTTTATTATTTTTATAAAATTTGTAACTATCTTTTGAAGAATTAAATAACATTTTATAAGTATTATTACCAATATTATAAGTCGTAAAATCTTCTTCATTGTCACTTTGATAATTACTGTTAGGATAAGCCATTTCAATAATATCCTTTTGAATATAATCGACATCGGCACCATTTTTTACTCCATAAGCAACTGGTAGATAGTATTGTTCATCTTCTACATTATAGACAATTTTAGGTGGTACAAAATAGTAAGTAAAATTACATAATTTATTGTTAACGTAAACATAATCTAAATATAGTTTAGGGATTTTTTTATACTCACTACTTGGAACATCATTAATTATCTTATTATTATCAATTAATTGAACATACTTCATTTGATAAATCTGATATTTATTAGATTTGGAATAATTAACATCAGCTAAATCAATTTTTTCAAGAACAAATTGTTCATCACGAAGTTTAATATTAAAAATTAAATTAGAATCTATATAGTCACTTGGTTCTTGTAAATAATAATCTTTAATTATATCTAAGAGAGCATCTATGTAGTTTGCGACTTGTTTTAAAGCAGAATAATTACTAATATTTATAGTTATCCTACTTTCAGGGTCTTCTAAAGTAGCATCTATATTATACTGTGATTCAATTTTTTTAATGTCAGTTTCATAATATTTTAAGACTTGATTAATATAGTTACTAAAGTAATTATTAGAGGGAATAGGAAGATCAGATTGAGTATAATATGTATTAGTTATTTTAAATTCTATGTTTTTATATTTGTAGTTATAAATGTTTACATCATCTTCTTTTTCGATACTTTGCAAAGAAGCTTTAGGAAGGGCTTTACTAACACTTCTTTTTATGGCACGTGGACTTTGTAGGCCACAACCTGTTACTAAAAAGATTAATAAAATGAGAATAAATAATTTTTTCATAGAGACCTCCTCTTATATTTCTTCATTACAACCATAATCTTTATGATTTAAATCTTGGTAAAGGGCATATGTTAAGCATTTAAGACCACCCCGACACGTTTCAGCATGGTCACATAATTGACATTCATCAGGTATTTTATTAGTACGCAGTTTTTTTAAAATAGGACTATTATCATATAATGATAACATTGAGTCTTGAAATAAATTACCTACTACAATAGGCATTCTACGGCAAGGAACTAAATCACCATTTTCCATAACAGTTAACAGTGAATCACCAGCGGTACAGCCATAGGCAAAATCATTGGTCATTTGAAATTGTAATGCTCGATACATAGATATTGTAGTGGTATTATTTTTTTGTTTTTTTAGTTTTAATCGTTCTTTATGCATTATTTCTAAATAGTCTCTTGTTTCAGTAAAATTAAGGGTTAAATTTTTATCTTCACTAGCTCCTAAGGGAATATAACGATCGGACCAAACATTATCAACATGATACTTTTGCGCATATTTTACAACCTTAGGAAATTCTTTATAATTGAGTTTGGTAGCCGTAAAAGAAATGGAAGTAAAAATATTTTCCTTCTTTAAATTAGTAATACCTGTGGCGATTTTTTTATAGGTACCTTGACCACGTATATAGTCATTAGTTTTTTTGCCGCCTTCTAGACTAACTTGGACATATTCAGGATTATAACTTTTTATCTTTTTAGCAATGTCTGGAGTAATTAAAGTACCATTAGTTAAAAGAGAAAAAGAAATTAGAGGAGCATCTTTTTTTATTAAATCAAGAATTTTATAAAGATGGGGATTACATAATGGTTCACCACCAGTGATGTTAATGTGACCTCGTAATTTCTTTTTATTTAAAAGTTCTTTAAATTGATTATATATTTCAACTAACTTGTCATATGGTAGTTGAACAGGTTTATGATTTTCTTGGTAACAATGAAGACATTTTAAATTACAATTTTCACTTAAATGCCATTGTAAAATAAATCTTTTTACCAAGAGCCACCGCCTCCACATGAGGAACAACCGCCACCACAAGATGAACAACCGCCACCACAGCCACCACTTGAACTGCTAGAGGAAATAGTAGCAGGTGGATAATAGACATTATCATATAAAGAATAATAAGAATAAGAACTACTATAATCAAAATTACCCATATCTACTTCTGGCATCGAAATATCTTCAAATTTCTTAATCCATTTTTTAGAAATATTTAGAGCATATGTATATGGTAATATATTATAAAAATAATGAGGATTCTCTTGAACTAAAGCTTCTAATTTAGATTTTTCAGCTGTTATTAAAAAGTTACGGAAACCTTTTACTTTGGCTGTAATTTGTTCACCATATTCGGTTTTTCTTTTCATAAATGCCATAAAGAATAAATTAACAATAATACAGATGAAGGAAAGATTATAAAGGAATGATAATCTTGGATCTAAATCTTCTAATACAAAGTAAGATAAAAGACTTAATATAAGAACAATGATACTTATTACTAAGGCCCATATAAATTGTTTAGTTGCTTGTTTATCATGTACTTTGTCTTTAAAGCTAGCATCTAATTCATCTTCTACTTCTTTAAAAGCTTGATAGAACGTTTTATGTTTTTGAAGAATAACAACATTGTCTTTAGAAAATAACTGATCATAAACAATTTGTTCTAGTTTACTAAGAGGCTGATAATCAGCAATTTTCGCATTATATTTTTCTAAATCTTGTTGATATTTTTGGAATTCTTTATCATAGTCACTTTGAGCTTGTTCTCGTTTAGTAGTTAAATATTTATCATTATCACTGATTATTTCAATGTAACCACCGGCAAGTAGTTTTTCTTTTACAGCTAAGAATTTATCAATGTCAGCATCATCAACGGTTTTTTCATCACCATTTTTGAATAAGTGAATCATTACAGTTCTTTCAGCTTGATTAAGATTTTCATCATCATCTTTTAATTTTTTGACATCAATAACTCGTCTAGAAGTATCTTCTTTTAATTTTTTTGGTTCTTTAGGTTTTATTAATAAATTAGTTATTTCAATATTTTTGTCAGCATCTTTTTTCTCATCAATTTTGATATAGCCTTTACTAGCTAATTGAATAAGCAAAGCAATAGTATATTTTTTGCTTGATTGATGATGATTAAATACATAGCCTACTTCAGCAGAGGTTAAATTATCAGGAGGATAAAATTCAACTGTTTCAGTATTTTTAGGATGATCTTTTCCATACTTTAACCATTTTAAGATAGTTATTAGTGTTAATAAAATAATAATTATAGCAGTTATGAAGGATTTCCAACCATAGTTCCAACTACCACCAACAAAATAACCTTCTGGTAGTTCAATATCAACAGTTAAAGATTTTTCTAATGGTTCATAATAAAGATCAAAGTTTTCGGATTGACATTTACCATTTTCATCTTGATTATTAGTATCTTTACAATAGGCTTTTAGTTGTTTTTGATAATTTTTTTCTTCATTAAAAGTAGCATATAAGATATTATCTTCAATAGTATATTCAACTATATCAGTAACATTATTTTTACGATATTTATCGGTGTAAAAACTAACTTTACAGTTAGAAATTTTTTTAGGCATGATAACTTGAATAGTAGCATTTTTTATTTGGGTACCCCAGAAGTCACCATAGGCATGAAAAATAAATTCATCAAAACCTATATAAGGGTCCTGTCCCATATCATAGGTATATTTAATAGTATAGTCTTTTTCTCCTTCAGGAACGTAAGATGAGGCACTTCCAATTCTGATTCTTTCTTTGCCATTTACTTTATCAGTGGTATAAGGATCACCTTCAGCTCGATAGTTGGTTAAAACAGCTTTTCTTTTGATGGTTTTATTATTTTTACCAGTATACTCTAGCCATAAGGGAGTGTATTTATAAATACCGTGTTTTAAACTACTAGTAAAATTAGTGGCTATATTCTCCGTTACTTTTACTTTATTATCTTTTTTGACATCTAAGACAACATTATAAGAAGAAATGGTAAAACCATCGGCTTTATACTCGGAAGTATTTTCGGATTTGGAGTCTATTAACGAACAAAGACCAATTATTAAAATGAAAGCAACATAAACATATACTAAATTATTCAACACATAAATAAAAGAATTAGATATTTTTCTTTTTAAACTTTTCATACTTCTACCTCTCAACTTACTTTACTTTTTATCTTAATTTTATTATATCATTTAAAAGCAAATATTACTATTGAAAATATTTTTTTTGAAAAAATAATTATTAATAATAAAAAAATTAACTCAGTTTTCATGAATTAATTTTTAACTATTTTTTTATTTTTGAGAATGAGGTTTAACTTCATCTGCTTGACTATTTTCTAAGGTCTTTAGATATTGTAGGTGTTTGTTATAATGAAAAGGACTTAAATAAACTCTATCTTCATCAACAATCATGCCATGTTCTTCAGCTAATTCTTCTAATGATTTTGTTATTTTATTGGCATTAAATTTTCGAATAGTTTCTTTACTAGCTGATGAATTTTCCCATTCATCATATTCATCCATATATTTCATTAATTCTTCATATGGTAATTGTAAAGACCAAGGTGGTGTCATCTTTTTGTAATCAGGATTAGGTATTTCATCGTAGCAACCACAATAATCAAGTAAAAAATCTTGAGGTGAAATATAGGCTTGAGTAGCAGGTACATCTTGCATTTTAAATTGTTTAGCTAGTTCTAATAATTTTGCTTGTCCTTCTTTACCAACGGCTTTGACACCAAAGTTAATAGCGCCAGGATGATAAGAAAATTTTATAACGTCAGAGCCTGATAAATTAGCATATATTTCTTTATTTTCATCAGAAAGACCATCTAATATAATCTCTATCCAACATTCTCCCTCATTTAAGTGGTCACTTACCATAAAAGTATAAATGTTTTTTGACCATAATTCCTGACAGGCAGGAATACATTCTTCAATGATAAATTTACGAGGATTTTTTTCGACCATTTCTTGGGGACTGGAAGGTGTTTCATCAAGTTCCTCATTTTTAGGTAGAAAACCTTTTTCGGCCAACTCCTTAGCTTGTTGTTCTTTTTCTTCAGCTGTAAGTTCATGAAAATCTATTAGTTGTAGAGCCTCTTTAAATTCATCATTTACTTCATCTTCAAATTCATATTCAAATTCATCTTCTTCATTCATATCAAATTTATCCATATTTACTCCTTTCTAATTATAAATATTTACCTCATTTTTAAAAACAGGTATTATTAGGATAATTTTTTTCTAAAAAATGACTACTTAGTTTTTATTTATACATTGAGGTCTTGAGTGATGAGTCATGTGATAATTTTTAGAAAGTTGTTTGTACTTAATAAGTATAACATAAATTAAAAAGATTTGGAAAATATAGGGTAATTTTAATGATAATTTTTATAAAAATGTAGATTATTATTGAAAGTGCACAATTGTTGTGCAATTAGTTTTAGAATTTATTTATAAGCAAATCATTTAC
>CANQSQ010000008.1 GCA_947626565.1 uncultured Bacilli bacterium | reverse complement strand
GAATTGTTTTGGAGTGACTTAATTGTCACTCCTTCATTTTTTATATCGTTCTTTATAAGGAGAAAATTCCTTATAAACAAAAAAAGAAGTCTTACGACTCCTTTCTTATTACATAGCTAAAATTATAAAGATAATTAATAATACTACTAAGAATTCAACTAAAAATTTCCAAACATTTTTTAACCAATCCTTATAGTTAACTTTTAAATAAGATAATGTTCCCATTAATACTAAGCTTGTAGGTGCAACTAACATTGTCAAACCATATAATGATTGGAACATAATTGCTACTATAGAATAATTATCTGAATTAGTAACTACACTAGTATAATATGGAATAACGCTTTGGTATACATATGAAGGATCAGCATTAAATAAACTTGCTAATATAGCAACAATTGCTGTCGTTGCAATATTAAATCCTTTTGATAAACCTAATATCATCTTATAAATTGTTAATTGGAATGGATGATATGTAACTAATACTAAAGCAGTATAAACTAATATAACAATAACTGCTGGACCTAAAGCCTTTTTAGCACCATTTACAAATCCATCTAAGATATCATCAAATTTAACTTTATAAACTAAAGCTAAAAATAATACTAAAATACCTAATGGTAAGAACATGTCAGTAATTGACCAATTTCCAAAAGAATTAACTGTTCCTAACAATTTAGCAAATATTGGGAATTTAAAAACTTCATACTCCAATACTTTTGTTGTCGCATTATCAAACCAATTTACTCCAAAACCACTTTCTCCCCATGGAACAAATGCTAAGATTAATACTACAAATAACAAGATAAATCCAAGAACTAATGGCCATATTTTATGTTTACTATCAACTATAGTTGGTACTAAATCCTCATCAGTATCCTCACTTATAGATTCTTTTACCACAATAATATCCTCATCCTTTACGGCAGCTTTATTATTATTTTTCTTACCTGATTTAGTAGTTGATTTTCCCTTTTTTGAAGACTTACTTGAATTTGAAGATTTTTTACTATCAGCTGCTTTAGAAGTACTCTTAGAATTCTTTTCTACTTTCTCTTCTTTTTCTTCTTTTACTTCTACCTTTTTATCTTCTACTTTTTCTTCTACATGTTTAATTGTCTTCTTCTCTACTTTAGTAACTTTATTTTCTTTCTTAATATACATTAAAGTATTAAAAATTAATACAATTAAACCAACAAGTAAAATAATTGCTCTAACACCAATTTCGTAATCAACTTTTAAATTTAATGAACTTAACAAAATTGAAATATTAGAATATGCATAAGTAGTTCCAGCAAGACCAACTGTAATTGAACCAACAGTAGTTAAAGCTGCAACAATTTTATCATACCCCATCAATAAAATTAGTGAAACAACAAAAGGTATAAAGATTGCTAAACCAATGTTTAATCCACATATTGAAGTAGCAACTGCAAAAATTAACATTATAACTGAAAGAATAATTTTTTCTTTACCTGTACATTTTTTCACTATTCTATCTAAAAACGTACGATAAGCTGGAATTTTATATAAAATTCCATAAAATCCTCCAACTAGAACTATAAATAATGCAATATATCCAAAATATGACAATGAAGTTAATGGATAATTGAACATATCAAATAGTCCCATTTGAATGCGTCCTTGATCAATATACTCACCTGAAAAATAAGCAGCTGGAAATATCCAAGTAAGTAATAAAAATAACAATAATGTTATAAGAACGACTTTGACTGTATTATGTTTCTTCATAATTTAACCTCCCAATATAATTATAACTTTATAAATTTTAATTTACAAGTATTTGCCATATTTTTTTATGAAATTTTCGTGAAAAAAAGATTCTCTTAAAGAATCTTACTTTTCATTATCAAGTGGTCTCATTAAAGGGAATAGAACAACATCTTTTATATTTTCAGAATTAGTTAATAATTGAATTACTCTATCAATTCCAATTCCCCAACCACTAATTGGTGGCATACCACATTCCATAGCAGCTATATAGTCATAATCCATTGGCATTGCTTCTTCATCACCTGAAGCCTTTAATTTAGCTTGTTCCTCTAATCTTCTTAATTGTTCTTGAGGATCAACAAGTTCTGAATAGGCATTTATTATTTCAGCACCATTTATAATTAATTGGAAACGATCAGTAATTTCTTTATTATCATCATTAGCCCTAGCCAAAGGACTCAAACTAATTGGATGCTCTGTTAAAAACATTGGATTTACAATCTTAGTTCTAGCAACCTTTTTATATAATTGATCAACTAAATTACCAAAACCTAAATTTTCAAGAGGAACTTCACTATCTATTTCAATCTTTTCCTCATTTATTTTTTCCAATAATTTCTCCTTAGTATTATAAACATTTATATCTATATTAGAATATCTTAAAATTAAATCTCTAAAACTTACAGCTTCCCATTCACCACTCAAATCTACTTCTTTATCCCCAACATTAATAACTAATGTTCCAAATAGCTTTTCAATAATGCATTGAAGCATCTCTCTTAAAAATTTCATATTATCTTTATAATTATAGTAAGCACAATAACCTTCTATCATTGTAAAATCTTGTAAATGTTGAACATCGATACCTTCATTTCTGAAGCATCTAGCAATCTCAAATACTTTCGTAAATCCTCCAACTATTGCTCTTTTTAAATATGTTTCAGGAGCAATTCTTAAATACATATCAATATCTAAAGCATTATGATGTGTAATAAAAGGCTTTGCTGAAGCTCCACTGGCTTTATTATTTAAAATTGGTGTTTCTATTTCAACATAACCATGTTCATCCAAATAATTTCTTAATTCTTTTATAAATTTACTTCTAAATAAAAACTTCTTCTTAGCTTCATCATTCATTATCAAATCAAGATATCTTTCACGATAAATTGTTTCAATATCCTCTACACCATGAAATTTTTCTGGAAGTGGTCTTAAAGCCTTTCCTAAAAAAGTAATACTACTAGCTCTTACAGTCTTTTCTCCTGTATGTGTAGTAAAAATTTCTCCTTCAACTCCAATAAAATCACCTAAATCATAATTAGCTTTAAACTTACTATATTCTTCTTCACCAATCATGTCCATTTTTACTGAAACTTGAATTTTACCATTAATATCACCAATAGTTAAAAAACTCATCTTACCCATTTTTCGCATTAAGATAATTCTTCCTGCTACTCTAACACCTTGGACTCCATCTTCTAACTTACTAGCTTCATTTAATTCATAATTAACTTCATATCTTTCTGGATATGGATTCTCTATATTTTGTAATTTTTCTCTTCTAACAACCTCTTGTTCATTAAGTTCACGCATAATTTTTCCTCTTTTCTACTATTATAATTTTAACACCTTGGTATGAGCAATTTTATCATGCAATCCTTCTTTACTCTCACCAAAGATAACCATAAATGCAGATATCAATAAGATAATATATTGAATAATTTCAAAAGAACCTACACCATAAAAATACGTTTTCTGTGAAGCAAATAACATAAATCCAAAAGAAATTAGTTCTACTAAAATTGAATTAATTATTAAAGACCTAAAAATCATTTGATTCATTGTTAATTTTCCATCTTTAGACACAACTTTTATTTTTAATAACTTTTTACCTATAGTTTGACCATCATTATATATTTGGAAAACAACAAAATATAAAATTTCCATTACTATTGTAATTAAACTGATAAATCCATTGTTTTTTTCGGTACGATAAATTATAGGTATCATTTCTGTAACATAAGTATCTATATTTATCTCCCCATCAACATATTTTTGTACTACTTCATTCGATTCATTCATTAATTTTTCAGTGTTTTTTGAATCAACAAATGGCATAGATATAATATCAACTACCATAGTTACAATTATTATATCTAAAATAAAGGCCATAAAACGTTGCATAAAATCAGCTCTCTTAGGCTCTTTATCAATCATCTTTTGTTTTTTAGCTTCGTGCTCTATTTCTTTATCTACTTTATCTATTTCATTATCTTCTTGTTCTACATTTTCTTCTTCATCTTGTTCTTTTTCTACTTGTTCAATTTCATCACTTTTCTTTTCTTCATCTTGTACCTTTTCATTCTTCTTTTTTACAGACTTCTCTTTTTTATCTTGTTTATCACTAGATTTTTTATCACTTGAATCAGCATCTTGTTTGGCCATTAAAATCCCTCCTTAAATTCATTTAATAAATTGATTATATCATGAATATTAAAAGTTTGATAGATATTATTTTTAAGTGCATTAGCTCCTTTAATCCCTTTAAAATACCAAGCAATATGACTTCTAATTTCCAAGCAAGCTAATTTTTCATTTTTTAATTCTAATAAATAGTTTAAGTGTTTTATACACATATCTACTCTTTCTTCTACGCTAACTTCTTTTAT
Source organism: uncultured Bacilli bacterium (assembly GCA_947626565.1). Lineage (GTDB taxonomy): Bacteria > Bacillota_I > Bacilli_A > RF39 > UBA660 > CANRGD01. The sequence goes on along the minus strand of CANQSQ010000008.1, from coordinate 48,716 downwards.
AGGTCTATTATTTAAATAATCAAGAGCATCTCTTATCAACCATGGATTACCTAAAACTCCCCTACCAATCATTACTGCATCACATCCTGTTTCATCAAGCATCCTTTTACAATCTACATAAGTTTTTACATCACCATTACCAATTACAGGAATTGAAACATTTTCTTTTACTTGTTTAATGATACTCCAATCAGCTTTTCCACTATATCCTTGACTTCTCGTTCTAGGATGAACACATATTGCTTTTGCTCCTGCTCTTTCAACTGTTTTAGCTACCTCTACAGCATTAATACTATTAAAATCCCAACCACTTCTAATCTTAACTGTAACCGGAATATCAACAGCCTCTACAACTGCCTTAACAATCTCATATATTTTATTGGCATCTTTTAATAAAGCTGCTCCTGCTTGAGCTCTTAACGCTACCTTTGGTACCGGACATCCCATATTAATATCAATTATATCTGGATGCATAGTATTACAAATATATTTAGCTGCCTCTACAAATGACTCCTTATCACTACCAAATATTTGTTGCACAATAGGTCTTTCTTCCTCCGTCATATAAAGCATATCAATAGTTTTCTTATTGTTATAAGTTATTGCCTTATCACTTACCATTTCCGCATATATTAATCCACAACCCATCTCTTTACATATCCTTCTAAAAGCCGAATTGCAAATACCAGCCATTGGTGCCAAAACGATTTTATTCTTTACCTTAACATTTCCGATATACCACTCCATTTTTTCACCCCATAATTATGTTTTTTACCTAACAAAAACAGTCAATATATTGACTGTTCTAATTATTTACTCTTTTTCTTTAATAAATCTCTAATTTCTTCTAAAAGTAAAACCTCTTCACTTTTTTCAACAACCTCTTCAGAAACTTCCGTAGCTTCCTTTTTCTTAAACCTATCAAAAAGTCTTACCATTATAAAAATACAAAAAGAAATAATTAAAAAATCAATTATTGATTGAATAAAATTACCATATGCTACCGTTGCATCAGCAAATTTAAAACTTAATTTTGAAAAATCTAATCCACCAAGAATAACTCCTATTATTGGCATTATCATATCATTTACTAAACTAGTTACAATTTTTCCAAATGCGCTACCAGCAATAACACCTACAGCCATATCTACAACATTACCACGAGATATAAATGCTTTAAAGGCTGAAGCTTCCTTTTTTATTTGATCTAATTTTTCTTGTTGTTTTTCTTTTGACATACTCCTTCACTCCTTGTACTTATTATATAGTACTTTTCTTTTTTTGCAAGAAAAAAACTAGTAAAAACTAGTATTTATCTTCCTCTTGCTGAAGTTTTCTTTGATTCATTACCACTAGCAGCAATATTTTCATACTCTTGAATAGCCTTATCATATGCATCACCTTGTGATAAATATGATTCAACTAAAGCCTTATTAGCTAACTGTTTATTTATCTGCTCTTCTGATAATCCAACCGTCCTTAAATATTTTACTATTTTCTCTAAGTTTTCTTGTTGCATAATTTCTCCTTTCTATTTTTTTAACTATACAAGCAAAGAACTAAATCTAATCATCTAGTTCTTTTAATAACTCAGCTTTTGATAATTTAGAAGCGTTCTTTATTCCTTTTTCTTTAGCAAGTTCACGTAATCTAGTAATTGATAAAGACTCTAAATTATCATCATCTTCTTCTGGCATTCTTCCATTTTCCACTAAATAATCAATTTGTTCTTTTGTTAACGTTTCATATTCAAGCAATGTCTCAGCTATTAATTTTAATAAATCTCTATTTTTCTTTATTATTTCAGTAGCTTGTTTATGACATTGATTAATAATTTTACGCATTTCCATATCTATTTCATTAGCAACTTCATTTGAAAAATGTTGTGCTTTATTATAATCTCTTCCTAAGAAAACACTTCCTGAAGGTTGCTCAAATTGTAATGGACCTAAATCACTCATACCATACTCAGTAACCATTGCCCTAACAATTTTTGTTGCTTTTTCAAAATCATTATGTGCTCCTGTAGTAATTTCACCAAAAACTACTTCCTCAGCCGTTCTTCCACCTAAAAGACCTGTTATCTGCTCTAATAAATCTGTTTTAGTAGAACATAACTTTTCCTCTGTTGGAACCATCATGTTATATCCTCCAGCTGAACCTCTTGGAATAATAGTTACTTTTTGTACATCATTAGCATTATCTAATTTTATACCAATTACAGCATGTCCTGCTTCATGATATGCAACTAATTTACGATCATTTTCACTATATTTATGAGAAGTTTTAGCGGGACCCATCAATACTCTATCTGTAGCCTCATCAATCTCACTCATGGTAATTGCATCTTTATTACGTCTTACAGCTAATAATGCAGCTTCATTCAATAAATTTTCAAGATCTGCTCCACTAAATCCTGGTGTTCTCTTAGCTAAATTTTTTAACGTAATACCTTCAGCTAAAACTTTATTTCTAGCATGAACTGCTAAAATTTCTTCACGACCTCTTACATCAGGTAAATTTACTGTTACTTGTCTATCAAATCTTCCTGGACGTAAAAGAGCTGGATCTAAAACATCAGGTCTATTTGTAGCCGCAATTATAATAATTCCTTCATTAGCTCCAAATCCATCCATTTCTGTAAGTAATTGATTAAGTGTTTGTTCACGTTCATCATGTCCTCCACCTAAACCAGTTCCTCTTTGACGACCAACAGCATCAATTTCATCAATAAATATTAAACAAGGAGCATTTCTTTTAGCTTGTTGAAACATATCTCTAACACGACTTGCACCTACACCAACAAATAATTCAACAAAATCAGAACCACTTATAAAATAAAATGGTACATCAGCTTCTCCTGCTACTGCTCTAGCTAACAATGTTTTACCTGTTCCTGGAGGACCAAACAATAAAACTCCTTTAGGAATTCTTGCTCCTAATTTTTGAAATTTCTTTGGATTTTTCAAGAAATCAATTAATTCCTTTACTTCTTCTTTTTCTTCTTTCAATCCAGCAACATCTTCAAATGTAACTTTATCTTTATCACTATTAAGTCTCGCTTTACTCTTACCAAAGTCCATAGAACTCTTATTGCCAGCTAATTGTTTATTAAAAAACCAAAAAGCTAACACAACTAATACTAACAATGGTAACACATTAACAACAATTACCCAAAAAGATGAAGACTCTGGATCAGCTATAGCCGTTAATTTAAAATCTTGACTATCACTTGCATCTACAATCTTTTTCATTACTTCTTCACTTAATGGTAATCTAACAAAAAAGCTTTCATTCTCTTTATAGCCTTCCAACTTACCACTAGCTTCATAAGTATAAGCATTTCCTCTTGTAACAATCTCTATCTCTGTAACTTTTTCTTTCTCTAACTTGTCAAAAAACTCATCATAAGTAAACTCATGAACGTTATTATTAACGATATTAAATACATATATTATTCCTAGCATTATTATTACTAAAAATAAATATGGTAATAAACCTTTTTTAATGGTTTTCTTATTCATATTATTGTTCACTAAATTTCCTCCTTAAATATATTTCAATATTATATCATAACTTTCATTTTTCTTTTTGTCAAACTTTGATTTTTTTAATCCAGGAATCCACACTACATTTCCTTTTGAATCAGTAACTATAGGCCAAATTTCTCTTTTCTCTAAGGCTATTTTTTTATCTATAAAAATTTCTTTTACCTTTTTGGTACCATTTAACCCTTTTACTTTAATTTTATCCCCAAATTTTCTTGTTCTAACTATTAACGGCAACACCACATCTTCACTATTTAATCTACATATATTATTACTATTTTCACTACATTCTTCTACTTTTTCAATACTATGCCCATTAGGTAAAGATGCATAATTATCAAATTCTATCTCATAACTCGTAATTTCTAATGTATCTCTTTTTAATTCTAACATATTATAACTTTTATAAGCAATAACCTCATTAGGTAAATTAACATAACTATTAGCTTTTTTATTATTTATTAAACTAAGAATCAAATTAATATGTTTATCATTAACCAGTATCAAATCATCTTGATAAAACTCACTGAGTAAATAATAAAGAATTTCTTTTTGAATATAGCTCTCTTCTAATAAAAATTTATTTAAAACAATCTTATTATCTAAGAAAACTCTTTCAATAGCTTTATCTCTTTCTTTTTCAATAAACTTATTAGCTTCAATTAAATTTTCACTAAACTTTAAGAATTTCAAATGGACATTTTCTTCTTCTTCTTTTAAAAAAGGTAATACATATTTTCTATATCTATTTCTTGTATATTTATCCTTATTATTTGAACTATCAACATAATATTTAATATTATTCTCTATATCATAATTAAGTAACTGTTCCTTTGTATAGTGTATCAATGGTCTAACTATTTTATAATTACCCATATCTACAACTTCCTTAAAACCACTATAACCACTTAAATTTGAACCTCTTACTATTCTCATCAATACTGTCTCCATCAAATCATCACCATGATGAGCAGTCATAAGATAATTAGCATCATACTTTTCTACTAACATTTCAAAAAAATTATATCTAATATTTCTAGCTTCATTATGAAAGTTATCATCACCATACTCTTCTATAGTCATACTTTCAAATAATAACTCATTTTCTTCACAAAACTTTTTTAAAAATTGTTCTTCTTCTTGACTCTCTTTTCGTACATTATGATTAACATGAGCAACAATCAAAGAAAGTTGATATTTTTCACGTACTTTCATAAGCATATCTAATAAAGCCATTGAATCAGGTCCCGTTGAACAACCTATTACAATTCTGTCTCCTAGTTTAATTGTAAAATTATCCTCTATCTTCAACATTGCTCCTCCTTCTTTACCACAACATATTATAGCATATTTTAAAGAAAAAAGAATAATATATTATTATTCTTCTGGAATTTTTAAAATAAATTCTCCATCTTTTGAATATAAATATTTTTCTCTTGCATATCTCGCAATATAATCTGGATCTTGTAATTTATCAGCATCAACCTTTAAACGTTCTTCTTCTTCTTTTAAAGCTATTAATTTTTTATCTAATTCCTTTTTTTCTTGGTATTTTTCATATATTTCAACCCAGTACTTACCAATAGTAAAAGTCATAACTACAATAACTATAACAGAACTAATTCCTAAAAAGAACATTCTCCGCTTCTTTTTTACTTTATTCATTTTAGCCATAACTTTCACCTTCCTTTTCACCCTATATTATAACTCTATAACAAAAGAAAATAATCTTTTTTTTTCGTTAATTTACACTTATTTACTTATTTTTGCAATAACATAATTACCAAAATACCATCCTAATCCAAATAATAAAAGAAAATAATAATTTAAAATTCCTTCATTAATCTTTTTTAAACAAAAAAAATATAATAACGACATTACTATAAAAAAAACAAAATTTGCCATAATTTTATTTCTAATTCGTCCCAAAAATAAAAATCTATAATTTAACTTTACGGCCATACTAAAGAAAATACCAAAAAGAAAAGAAAAAATCATACTAAATATTTGTATTTTTAAATTCATTATTTAAATAATCTATTTAGTATACTTTCATCTTTATTCTTTTTAGCATTTTCCTCTACATAATTAATTGAATTAACCATACCCTTAATTGTTACATTTCCTTGTAATGTATCCAATTTTATCAATTCCAACCCTTCACCCTTAACTATTACATAACCCATTATTGTTTCCAATATAAATTGTGAATTATCAAAATTATCTATTTTTTTAACCCCTGTTATAACTAAATTTTTTCTTTCTAAAAGACTAATACTATGATTATAATTACTTATACTATTTTCTTGCTTATCCATATTATCCTCCTAACCAATAATATGTTTAAACAAGTATATTTATGCTAAAAAAAACTACCAAATGGTAGTTTAAGAATTATTCTTCTTCTGTAGGTACATCTTCAGCGTTTTCATATGCCTCTAAAATGGCATCTTCAAACATGGCACGAACTTCAGGATTAATAGGATGAGCTATATCACGATATCCACCATTAGCAGTCTTTCGGCTAGGCATTGCTATAAATAGACCGTTGTCACCCTCGATAACACGAATGTCATGTACGGCAAAGCTATCATCTAACAAGACAGAAGCTATTCCTTTCATACGAGATCCTTCTTTTTCAATCTTACGTACATTTACAGATGTAATCTTCATACGAATATTCCTCCCTTATAAAGTATATGCACTTTATAAAAATATTTTATAATAATAAATTTGAAAATGCAATATATTTATTTACATAAATTAATTATTTTATCTTAAAAAATAAAAACAATTCCTTTTTCTCTTTCTAATGGACATTTTCTTAATTAATAATCTTCAAATTATTAATCAAAAGATCACTATAAGTAAATGACCTAATTTTAGAGTCATTTAGTTTAACAATAAAAATAGCTGGATATATATCTGTAATAATACCACTAAATTCTTCTATTTGATTACGAGCTCCCTTAAAACGAAAAGAATGTTCTATCCCTTTATTATCATAAACTAGCTTTTTTATCATACCTATTGTCATCTAGGATACCCCACATACATAGTTCCATTCGTAATTATTCCTCCCATTCCATCACTACCATATTTTGTTTTTTCTATCATCCCTATTAAATCAATACTTTGATTTCTATCAGCCAAAGCTAACGATGAAGCAATAATAGCGGGATCTAAAGCATGTATATTTATCCTTTTAGGACTTGAAGCAAAATTAGCTCCGGCTTTAATCAATTCCTCATAATTAGACTGACATGCTCCAGCAATAATAATTAACTTATCTTGATTTTTTTCATACTTTCTAACTTCTTTAATAGCTGCAATAAAATTAGCTGTGTTCTGATAACTATCTAAACTCTTTTTATCGTTCTTTTTAGCATAATAAGCATCATGTCCTGTTATCACAACAATATCAGGTCGAAATTCCTTAACCAAAGGCATAATTTTATTTGACATTTCTACTTCAGCTAAAGTCAAACCATTTGCTTTAACACCTAAACTATCATAAAAACTCATACATCTTTCTAAATACTCTTCATCACCATCTATATGTAATATTTTTCCAGGTAAATAAAAATATTTATTTCTATCCATTTTTAGCGTACGTAAATTAGTTTCAATTATCTTTTTATCTTCCATTTTATTATCAGCTTCAGCTTTAACTAAATCATCTATATTACTATCAGCTAGTAAACGTAAATCAACACCTTTTAAATAAACAATATCTTTATCAATTTCAGTAATTTTAAACAAAATATCATGTTGATGAGATATTCTTGTCACCGTATCTCCTACTTTAAAATTCATCTCTTCATCTCCCCCTTTATTTTATGACTCAAAAAAAAGAAATAGTACTAAACTATCTCTTACCCAAGAAAATATACTATTTTTTATTTCTTATACAAAGCGTTAGCTAATTCTACAAAAATTTCATATTTTAAAGCTTCAGCTCTTACACTTAAATCAAATCCATATTTCTTAAGAATCATCTCAATTATATCTAAATCATAATACTTTAAATTATTACGCAAATTTTTTCTTTTAAATTGAAAACTATCTTTAACAAACTTTTCAAAAAACAAAAAATTATCTACCTTTAATTTATTTTGTTTTTCTGTAAATGATATTACTACACTATCTACCTTTGGTTCTGGAATAAATTCTTTTCTTGAAACTAAAAATTCTAATTTTACATCATAAAAATAATTTAATAATACTGTAATAGAACCATAATCTTTTTTTCCACAAGTACCTGAAAACCTTTCACCTACTTCTCTTTGAACCATCATTATTATTTTTTCAAACTTAATTTTACTTTTTATTAATTTTAAAACAATAGGTGTCGTAATATAATATGGAACATTACTTATAAAAAAAATCTTTTTATACTTATAATTTCTTATATCACTTTCCAAATCAGCCTCTAAAAAGTCTTTAAACAAAATATCAATATTATTAAAATCACTCAATTTTCTTTGTAATTCATCTTTTAAATCATTATCCACTTCATAAGCCAACACATTTCTAGCATATTTAGCAAGCTCCTTAGTCATAATAGCACCACCTGGTCCTACTTCAATAACTAAAGAATCATCATCCAATTCAGCAAGACGAACAATCTTTTTCACAATACTATTATCTTTCAAAAAATTTTGTCCCAATTTCTTTTTAAATTTAACATTATAATTTTCCATACTACCACCAATACAAATATTTTAAACTAAATTTAACGAAAAAAAAAGCTATTAACTAAATTTCCATTTAAGCTAATCTCTTTTTCTTTTTTAATGCCCACACAATTCTTAAACCATCAGAAACAATCAAAATAATTGTTGGTACTAATATACATATCAAAAAACCACTTGGCTTCGAAACAAATTGTTGAATATAACCTAGTTTTGGTATTTTTAAAATTACTTTACCATATACATCATTAGGTCGTACCAAGCCATCATCTTCAACATTATTATTATCTCCCTTAGTTCTAAAAATTAACTCACCAGTTGTTGATAATTGTTTTCCTACAATCCTATGCGTAATTGTATATCCATCTACATTTAATTCATCATTCTTAAATGTAATTATATCGCCTAGCTTTAAACTCTCAGCTTTAACTCGCTTTATAATTATAGCATCATTAACTTTTATTGTAGGTACCATACTTGGAGAAACAATAACATATGCACTAAATAAAGGACTCTTATAGTTTCCTCTTTTGACATTATATAAAATATCACCAAAATAAATTACCAAAAATAAACTTATAACAATCATTAATATTAATATAGCAATCAAAAATGATTTTGTTACTAAATGTGTATAGAAAAAAATCTTCTGCAAAGGTGTTAATTTTTCCTCTTCTATATCCACTCTAGCAATTTGTACAATTGCACCCATGAAACCACATCCTATTTTCATTATAATACTAATCAAATTAAAAAAACTAGTACTTAACAAAAAAAATAGAATGCTTTACATCCTATTTTGCTTTTCCAATAACGTGAACTTCTACCGTATAATCATTAGAAGTACTACTATTAGCTGCCTTATCAGACATCCACATTCTAAGCCGATAATTTTCTGAAACATCCACTGTAGTATTACCACTATATAATACCATAGCATCCTTAGGCGTACCTAAAGCACTTTTTTTCTTTAACCCTTTAAATTCCTTAGGTTCAAATACACTCTCATAAGTACCACTATTTTGTTTTTCTAAATATATTCTAATATCTTCATCATTAATTGTAGAAGTATCTCCTACCTTTTCCACATAAATTTCGTAATCAATTTCTAAAGCCGAATCAAAAGTAGAATCTACTGTAAAATCAAAATATTGATCTTCTTTATCCATTTTCATTCCAACAGCATCAGTAGTAGGAGTAGCCTTTGTAATACTAAAAATATTACTATCATCGGCATATGTTAATTCTATCTCTCCACCATCATACTTTTTATTTATCTCTTTAGGTTCTTGTTTTAAAAACATAAAAATACTTATTCCTAACACACAAGCAAAAACTAAACATATTACGACAATTATACATACAAAACTTTTAGAATTATTTTTTTTCTCTTCCTTCATAATTTTAAATTAATTCCTTTCTATTCTTTTTAATCAGTTCTTACGCCTACATTTAATGAAAAATCTTTTTCATCTTTCTCAATCGGACTAGAGTCTGATAACCAAACACGTAACTTAAAATTTTTCTCCTCTGATGGACTAATTTTTCCCCTATATAAGACTTTACCATTTGGATTATCACTTGCCACCTTTAAACTATCAAAACTAGGTATATAATTTTTTTGAAACCCTTTAACCGGTTCATCTTCTCCATCTGTTAAATAAAGTTTTATATAATCACTATTAATCTCATTTGCACTAGTATCTTTAGTTACATATATTTCATAATTAACATTTCTATTACTAGCTTCATTAACGGTAAATTCCAAATATCCCTGAATACCATCTCGAGTACCTTCGCCCGTCAATTTTTTTCCAACTGTATCCGTAACAGCCAATATATTTTTAAGCTTTATGTTATTTCCTAATTTAAAATCGACATTTACTGTACCATTTCCTTTTAAGTCCCTTTCTGGACCAAAAAACATCACATATCCTAAAATCAGCGCTATAAGTACTAAGAAATTCAAGGTAATAACGGTCTTTTTAAATTTATTTATACGCATCACTACCTCTCAAAATACCCCTATCATTACCTATAAGATTATCATAAAAATTAATTCAAGTCAAACAATGTTTTAGCATTATTACTAGTAACTCTACCTACTTCATCTACACTAACCTGACATACTTCACTTATTCTTTGCGCAATTAATGGAATATACTTAGAACTATTCTTTTTTCCTCTATAAGGTTCAGGTGTTAAATAAGGACTATCTGTCTCTAATACTATATTCTCTATTCCAATTTCTTGTACTACTTTATATAAATTACTATTTTTAAACGTAATTATTCCACCTATTCCTAACTTAAATCCCATTTTTATATATATTTTAGCAGTCTCTAAACTTCCCCCAAAACAATGAATAATTCCTTTAACATTAAATTTTTTTAAACAATTAATCGTTTCCATAGTAGCATCCCTACTATGAATAACTACTGGCAAATCCCATTTTTCAGCTAACTTTAATTGTTGTTCAAACAAGTTAATTTGTTCATTCTTTTTATCTTTATCATAATGAAAATCTAAACCTATTTCTCCAACACCCACAATTTTCTTATGTCCTTGTCCTAATAATTTATCTAATGCCAAAAGATCATCTTTATTTACTTTATCCACTTCTTCTGGATGATACCCAATCGTAACATAAATATTATCATATTCCCGAGCATATTCCATAGCTTCTTTAATACTTTCTTTTGAACAACCTGAAATAACCATTTTATCTATACCATTTTCCCTATTTTCTTTGACAACATTACTTATATCATCATAATCGTCTTTACTTAAATGACAATGTGTATCAATATACATATTTTATCCTCCTATATAAAAGTAAAAAAGTAACATATGCTTTAAACATAAATTACTTTTCATCTTTTAATTGTTCTTTATCTATCCTTTGAAATAATATCTTAGCCTCATTTAAAACATATTTATTATTAGGAACAAAATTTAAATCCTCACAACCACAATTAATTTGCTTAATAATATTTTCACTAGTACTTGGCATAAATGGACTCAACAACAATGCACACACTCTAATAGACTCTAATAAATTATATAAAACTGTTTCTAGTCTATTCTTCTTATTTTCATCTTTTGCTAGTACCCAAGGCATTGTTTCATCGATATACTTATTACTAGCCCTTAAAACATTAAATATTTCCGTAATAGCGTCACTTACTTGTAATTTATCCATCTTTTGAGCAGTCATAATCTTTAAATTATTTACACTTTCAAGAAAACTATTATCAATCTCCTCATTAGTACCTTTATTTTCTACAATACCATTAAAATATTTATGTCCCATTGATATCGTTCTTTGTACTAAATTTCCTAATACATTAGCCAAATCAGAATTTATTTTTTCCACAACTAAATCATAAGATATCGTTCCATCACTCGCAAAAGGTATTTCATGTAATAAGTAAAATCTTACCGCATCTACTCCAAATTTTTCCACTAAATCATCAGCATATATTATATTTCCTTTTGATTTACTCATTTTATCAGAATTCATCAATAACCAAGGATGTCCAAATACCTGTTTTGGTAATTCTAAACCTAAACTCATTAAGAAACAAGGCCAATAAATTGTATGAAATCTAATAATATCTTTTCCAATCAAATGCAAATCAGCTGGCCACTTATATGTAAATTCTTCTGTTGATTCATCAAAGTCAAAACCTATATTCGTAATATAATTTGTTAAAGCATCCAACCAAACATAAACGATATGTTTATCATCAAAATCAACTGGAATTCCCCATTTAAAAGATGTCCTTGAAACACATAAATCTTGCAAACCAGGTTTAATAAAGTTATTAATCATCTCATTTTTACGAGCTACTGGCTGAATAAATTCAGGATGATTTTCAATATAATCTTCTAATTGTTGTTGATACTTTGACAATCTAAAGAAATAAGCCTCTTCTTCTTTAGGTTCAACTTCTCTTCCACAATCAGGACATTTGCCATCTATTAACTGACTTTCTGTCCAAAAAGATTCACAAGGTGTACAATAAAGTCCCTTATACTCTCCCTTATAAATATCACCTTTATCATACATATACTTAAAAATATGTTGGACTACTCTTTCATGATTAGGATCTGTTGTTCTAACAAACCTATCATAACTAGTATTCATCAAATCCCAAATATATTTTATAACTCCTACTTCATTATCAACATATTCTTGTGGTGTAAGATTAGCTTCTTTTGCTTTTAATTCAATTTTTTCACCATGTTCATCTGTTCCTGTTTGAAAATACACATCATATCCTTGTAATCGTTTAAATCTCGCAATAGCATCTGCCAAAACTATCTCATAAGTATTTCCTATATGAGGTTTATCTGAAGTATACGCAATTGCTGTTGATATATAATACTTTTCTTTCATCTACTCACTCCTTACAAAAAAAGTTATTATAACATAAGGACGACAATTCATCGCGGTACCACCCTATTTTATAATAACTTTTATTATACACTTAAATAGTTAACGCCTATCTACGTCTATACCTACCTATCGATATAGCAGTTCAAAAGCCATATTTTATAACCATTTTATTCTCATTTTCACCACTCTGAGATCTCTATTATAAACTTTTAATTATAAAACTCTTCATCTCAACATTTAAAACTATAGCTATTATAACATATATTTTTTATTCTTCAACCACTTTAGTCAAAAATTTAACAATCAAATCTGCCAAATTTTCGTCTAATTCATTACATTTATTTTTATCCGAAAACAAACCAACTACTCCTATGACATCACTATTTACAATTATAGGATAGATAACAAAAGACATATTTTCATATATTTCTTCCACAAATTTTACTTCCAAAAAATTATTTTCCACAATTCTTTTTCTTTCTAACATCAACTTTTCTACATAATCAGATACTTTTTTTAATAAATAATCTTTATATTTACTAGAAACCGCAATTACCTTCTCTCTATCCGTAATAAATATATTTTTATTAAAAATATTACTAATAACATCCACAAAACTATTAGCTAGTTCACCTAATCTATTAAAATTAGAAAATTTCTTTAAAATAATACTTTCATTTTCTAAGAATATTTCTAATTGTTCCCCATTCTTTATTCCTAAAGTTCTTCTTAATTCCTTAGGTACCACAATACGTCCCAATTCATCTATTCTTCTAACTACTCCCGTTGCTTTCATAAATCTCTCTCCTTCTTCAATATATAGTTTGAAGAATTTTTCTATATTTATACTTACTATTTTTCCACCAAAAAAGTAAACTTTTACTGTTTACTTTCTACTTCTATTTATCCAACTTTTCATTTAATAATCGCGAATTAGATAATGTAAATAGATATCTCTCACCTTGTTCTTTTATCCCATTAATCAACGTTGTATCTTTTACTAAGACTTTAAAATCTATGTTTTCTAACACTTGTTTTTGATAAGAATTATGAAGATATTTTCCTATTTCATCAGTTATTTTTTTCTTTGTAGCCACTTCCATTTCCGTAACAAATACCTCATCCATTTGCTTTAATATCACATCGTCTATAGCTAACTTTATTTGTTCCTTCATGTCCTTTTTCCACTTTTTATTAATTTCATTTAAATCCTTTTTAGTAATTTTAAAAACATCAGTATCATTACTAATTTTAAAATCATTAATTTTTTTATCTAATGTATCTATTCTCAACTTTCTTATCTTTTCTAAATATTTAATAACCTTTTTTCGATATTCTTCCAAGATACTATCTATCTTTTCAACGTTTAAAATGATTTTATTTTTCTTGGCTACATCCAAAAATTTCATTTTTATTAAATCCATTGAGTCTAATGGTGGTTTTTTTACTAAAGACATAATATCTTCATCAACTAAGATATTAGTATTATTCTTTATATTTTCTAAGATAGCCTTTCGATAATTATTAATATGTTGTTCTTTAAAATTTTCTATTGCTTCATCCATTGTATACACTCCTAGTACCTTAAATTTATCAATTAAACACCATTTTAGTCAATACTATTTCCATACTTTTTATAAATTTTATCTAAAAGCATTACTAAGTAATATACTGGATGTTTCTCCAGTTTTATAATATCTAAAACTATAACTAATTTATTATTTTCTTTACTAATAAATCTAAACATATTAGTAACATAAAATGCGTCCATAAAGACATCTTCCATATCTAATTTTTGCACTACTTCACTAGGAAAAAGCATTTCAATAGAATTCTTTGTTTGTCTAACTTTTTCAATTTTTAATTTTACAGCCAACTTTTCAAACCATTCTTCATACATATAAACTATTAAATCTTCATTTAGTTTTCCAAAACGATCCTCTAACTCATTCTTTATTAAATCAAAAGACTTTTGATCTTCTATCTCATTAATTTTTCGATGTATTTCTATCTTTAAGTCATCTTCACTTACATAATCATCCGTAATATGTGTAGCAACAGAAAGTAATGGTTGTGAATTATCTTCTTCTACCTCAACTTCTTCTATATTTTTCTTTTTATTAACAGCATCATTTAACATTTTTAAATATAAGTCAATTCCGACAGAGTCAATAAATCCTGCTTGTTCACTTCCTAATATATCTCCAGCCCCCCTTATTGACAAATCTCTTGTTGCAATAGAAAAACCACTACCTAATTCCGTAAATTCTTTAATAACATTTAAACGTTTAACAGCTGTCTCTGACAAACTCTTAAAAGGCTGATACATCAAGTACGCATAAGCAAATTTATCACTTCGACCAACACGACCTCTAATTTGATACAACTGACTTAAACCAAAATGATCTGCATCCATTACAATAAGCGTATTAACATTAGGAATATCAATTCCTGTTTCAATTATCGTAGTACACACTAAAATATCATATTCATGCTTTGTAAAATCAAATATACGACCTTCTAGTTCATTCTTATTCATTTGCCCATGAACAATCGTAATTCTAGCATCCGGTACTAAATTTTTTATTCTTGAACTAACTTCTTCAATTGATTGTACTTTATTATATAAAATAAATACTTGTCCACCTCGACTTAATTCCTTATATATTGCATCCTTTAAAATTTGTTTATTCTCTTCCACAACATAAGTTTGTACCGGATATCTATTTATAGGAGGTGTTTCAATCAAAGATAAACTTCTAATTCCAACTAAAGACATTTGTAACGTCCTAGGAATTGGAGTAGCTGTTAATGTTAAAACATCTACATTAGTTTTATATTGCTTTATCTTTTCCTTATGCATAACTCCAAAACGTTGCTCTTCATCTATTATCAACAATCCCAAGTCTTTTAACTTAATATCATCACTAAGTAACCGATGCGTACCAAAAACTAAATCAATAGTTCCATCTTTTAAACCCTCCAAAATTCTTTTAACTTCTTTAGGCGTCGTAAACCGATTTAATAATCCAATATTAACCGGATAATTTTTAAATCTTTCCTTAGCATTCTCAAAATGTTGATTAGCTAAAATAGTAGTTGGACATAAAAATAATACTTGTTTAGAATCCAAAATAGCCTTAAATGCCGCTACAAAAGCCACTTCTGTCTTACCAAAACCAACATCACCACATAATAATCGATCCATTGGTACCGCTTTTTCCATATCTTCTTTTATCGTCTTAATAGCCTGAACCTGATCTTTTGTCAAATCATAAGGAAAATCATTTTCAAAATCATGCATCATATCACAATCTTTAGAAAAAGCAAACCCCTTACGTGATTCTCTTTCAGCATACAAAGCAATCAATTTATCAGCAATATCAGCTATTTTTCTCTTTACTCTATCCTTTGTTCTCTGCCATTCTACTCCACCAAGTTTATTTACTTTAGGACTTACCCCATCTTGACCAGAATACTTTGTCAACAAATCTATTTTCTCAACAGGAATATATATCTTATCAGTTCCTTGATATAATACTTCTAAATAATCCTTACTTATACCACTCAAAGTTAAAGTCTTAATCCCATTATAAATACCTATTCCATGAATATTATGAACTACATAATCACCAATTTCTAATTTATTAATGTCTTTTATAGCTGTTGAGTATTTAAATTTTGTACTATACTTTTTCTTCTTTTCTTTAAAATCAAATAATTCATTAGCCGTCAAAACAACAATATCTTTAAATATAAAACCTTGATTAATCTCAGCTTCAATTAAATTAACTTTCTCCAATTCAAACTTATCTAAAGTACTTTCCACAACTCTCATATTTAAATTTTTTAAAATACTTTTCAATTGATACTTCTTTAAACAAATTAAAACTGTCTTTTTATCTTCAATATTTTTTCTAATAAAGTAATTTATATTATCAACATTTTCATTGAAATTATTAATAGTTCGAACGTTAAAGTCAATAACATTACTTACCAAATCATTAGTCGTTAAATTATTAATACTCATATAATATATTGGAAAATCAACTTTAATATGTTCAAAATTAAACATATATTCACCCACAAAAGCACTATCTTTTTCTTCCTTGTAAGTAGTAACTTCCTCCATAATATTTACATAACTTAATTTTAATTGATTATAATCTTTAAAAAACGTAACACTATTTTCCCATAAATAATCTAATATATTAGCAACACTACCATATTTAGGTAAATATTTTTGTTTTCCAAATTCTTCATTTACCACTTCACCATCAACTAAAAATTCAAAATAAGGCTTTATTTCTATTATTTTTATATTTTCTAACGACTTTTGACTAACTGAATCAAAATATCTAATTGACTCAATTTCATCATCGAAAAATTCTATTCTCACAGGATTTTCTTCATCCACAGGAAAAACATCTACTATAAAACCTCTAACACCTATTTCACCTGTTTTATTAACAATAGTATCTCTAACATATCCACTAGCTATTAATTTCGAAACCAACTCATTAGGAGGTATTACATCGCCAACTTCCAACTTCAAAATACACTTTTCATACACTTTTCTAGTAGGCAAAAACCTCAAATATCCCATTAAATTAGTAATAACAATAACCTTATCATTATTTAATATATTGTTTATTGTCTCCAATCTATTAATTTGTAAATCTGGAGAAATAGCTAATGCCTCACTAGTTAAAAAATCATCCATCGGAAATAAAAAAACTTTATCCGTATATGTGCATAATGATGAATATAACTTATTAGCTTCATATAAACTATTTACTACCACTAAAACATTTTTATTATTTTCCCTAATTATTTTATTTAAGTAAACACAAAAAAACTCATCGGTAAGACCAACCATACCCATGTTTTTTTCCAATTTTACCTCTATAAATTCATTTAAAAAATTCATAGTATCACCTATTTTTCCGATTATATTTACTCATAAGCTCCTGAAAATCAACTTCAAAATAATCGTCAAGGACATCTAATAGTTCCGTAAATAAATTTTGTAATAACTTCATATCATCACTATTTATTTTCCCCAATACATAATCTTTAGTATCTATATTTTTATTATTAGAAATACCTATTTTCAACCTCTTATATTCATTAGTACCAAGATTATTCTCAATATCTTTTAAACCATTATGTCCCCCACTTGAGCCTTTATCTTTTAATTTAAAATTACCAATGTTTAAATCTAAATCATCCGAAATAATTAAAATATCTTCAATATTTATTTTAAAATAATCAACATATTTTTTTACAACACCACCAGATAAATTCATAAAAGATTGTGGTTTTAAAAAAATAACTTTATTTTTATTAATCTCTGTTTGTATATATAAACCATTAAACTTAAGACTCCACTTATCCATAATATTTTTTTTATCCACATACTTATCTAACATCATAAAACCTATATTATGGCGTGTTTTTTCATATTTTTTTCCCGGATTACCTAAACCAACAATCAATTTCATAAACTCACCTCTTTTTTTCAGTTCTAAATATTATCATACTTTCTCAAAAATTTCAAACTAACATTATTTATTATTATGATATTCTTTATAAATAATAGATTTAGCCACATTTCTCTCTTTAGCTACTAATTTTATAGCATCCTTTTCATCCATACCATCATTAACATATAATTTAACATGATCTAAAACTGATAAATAGCTATAATCAACAACATCTTTATTGCCTTCCACAACTATAACAAATTCTCCCTTTAAACCATCTACTTTATCTATAATATTACTAATATTATCTCTTAAAATTTCCTCATGAATCTTAGATATTTCCCTATTAAGACTAATTACCCTATCTCCAAAAATTTCCAACATATTTTTTAACGTATCTTTTATTCTATGAACAGATTCATAAAAAATTATTGTATATTTAAGATTTTTTAAACTCTCTAATTCTTTACGTTGCTTTGAATCTTTAGCATTCAAAAAACCATAAAACAAAAACTTAGAAGGTTCGATTCCTGAAGATGTTAAAGCAGGAACAAACGCCGTTGCTCCAGGAAGACTTATAACATTTATTCCCTCTTTGATTACTTCCTTTACAATAATGTACCCTGGATCACTAATAATTGGTGTTCCTTGATCAGTTACTAATCCAATATTTTTACCGCTTTTTAATTCTAAAACTACCTTTTCCTTAATATTTTCTTCATTATATTCATGACAACTAATTAATTTTTTTCTTAATTTAAAACTATTTAACAATTTTCCCGTTTCTCTAGTATCCTCACATAGCACAAAATCAACCATTTCTAATACCTTCAAAGCTCGAACTGTAATATCATCTAAATTACCGATAGGTGTTGGAATTATATATAAACTAGCACTTTCATCATAACTATTTTGTCTCATTTTGCCACCTCAACTAACATTTTTTCATATTCTTCCGTACAACTTCCATCCTCATTATACATAATAAATGGTTTCTCTATTTTTAAACCAACTTTTCCATTCATTTGACCCTCAATAAGTACCAAATTAGACTCTTTAGAAGCTTTCTCATAAACAAATTGAATTCTTTTAGGTTCAATTTTTTCTTTCCGTAGCAAATCAATAATTTCTAATAATCTATCAGTTCTATGAACCATAACGAAATTACCATCACTACTTAATATCTTTTTAACACAAAAAATTAAATCTTCAAGATTTAATTCAACTTCATGTCTAGCTATTAATTTTTCTTTACTTTCATTAAAATAATTTTTCTTTTCATTAACCTTAAAATAAGGAGGATTACAAGTAACTAAATCATATTTATTAATATTATCACTTAAAGAAGCAAAATCTTTAATATTCATATTAAGTATTTCAATCTGATTATCCAAATTATTATATTTTATTGACTTATTTGCTAAGATACATAGTTTTTCTTGTAGTTCAACACCTAAAATCTTTTTTTCTGTTTTTAGTGACATAATTAATGGAATAACACCATTTCCACAACCTAAATCAACAATATTTTTATCTCTAACTCTAATTTTTACAAAGTTTGCTAACACAACACTATCTAAAGAAAAGGAGAAAAAATCTGTATCTTGATAAATTTTTCTATTTTTATACCCCAGTATATCATTCAATACTTCCATTAATTCTCATCCTTTGAAACTTCAATAATACCTTGTTCACCAACATCAACTTTATAAGTATTTTTAAAAATATCTACAGAAACAACTTTTCCCATTCCCAACTTCGTATCTATCATCATTCCAACCTTTGGTAAATCCTTTTTCAAATCAGTATAAACATCATTTTCATAGCCTAAACAACACAATAGTCTTCCACAAACTCCATTAATTTTAGTTGGATTCAAAGCTAAAAATTGATTCTTTGCCATATTTATAGAAACACTATTAAAATCAGTTAAAAAACTATTGCAACATAAAAATAATCCACAAGGTCCTAATCCACCTATCCTCTTAGATTTATCTCTAACTCCTATTTGTCTAAGTTCAATTCTAGTTTTATACTTTTGAGCTAACTTTTTAGCTAAATCACGAAAATCAACTCTATTATCAGAGACAAACGAAAAAATTAATTGACTTTTATCTAAATTATAATAAGCATCTACAAAATTCATATCTAAATCAAAATCTTTACAACAATTTTTAGCATAACTCAAAGCCTTTTCAGCTAGTAAAACATTACTATCATTAACCTTAAAATCTTCTTTAGTACAAATTCTCACAACTTTCGCTATAGGCATCACTAAATTCTTAGCTTTTTCTGCATATTTTTCCTTAATTACAACACCTATCTGCAAACCATTTTCCGTCTCACAAACAACTTTATCATCCTTTTTTAACACAAGATCTCCAGGTGAAAAATAATAAATATTACCAGTATTTTTTACACTGACCACTACTACATCAATCATCCTTAACCTCCTATAATTAAACGAGCAAATAACCCATCAAGCCACAACTTATAATTTACATTAAATTGTAACTTTCCTATTTCCTCCTCTATTATTTTACAATATCTTGTTATTTCTTTAATACCCTTATTTTTCAACAAATCTACTATTTCTTGAGGACAATTATCAATACTGTTTGTCGAATAATCTAAGTATTGCATCAAAATTTGTTGAATTTTTATTAAAATATCTTTTGCCACATTTTTATCCGGTATTATATCTGTAATTATTTCATTATATCTGATAAATAAATTTTCTTTCATAAACATGGACTCTAATAACATTATAACTGTATCATCTATTTCTTCTATAAAAATATCATCTTTTATTGTTAAAATTTGACATCTAGACAATATTGTATCTATAATTTTATATCTATTTTTCGTAAGCAAAATAGCAATTATATCGTCCTCCGGTTCTTCTAAAAACTTAAGAATAGTATTAGCAGAAAATACATTCAATTTATCGGCTTCTTTTATTATATAAATTTTTTTATTATTTAATAGCGATTTATTTTGAAATTCATCTCTTAATTCCTGCATCTGAGCTATTTTTATCCACTCTCCGTCTGCTTCGATTACTTTTAAGTCAGGATAATTTCCAGAATCAACTAAATTACATATATTACTTGAATCATCACTTAATTTTTCGCTTGTTGTATTACATAAAATCATTTTTACAAATTCTAAAACACACTTATAGTCTTCATCATAATTTCCCACTTCTATTAAATAAGCATGTGAAATTTTATTATTTGTTATATATCTATCAACAATTTCAAAAAATTTTTTCTTATTTAAAGTTTCCACAACTGCATTCACTACCTTATATAAGCAATATTCTAAATAATACTAACGCTATCAAACCTGGAGCACCTAATAAGACAACACTACTTAATGTTATAAAATTAATAGGTATTATCATATTAAAATTAACAGAAAACAAATTATATCCATACAAAATAACGGCACTTAATATTAATCTTTTTATAAATCTAATAATCATAATTTCAAATTTCTCCTTTATAAAAAGTATGAAATTAATAAAATATTATGAAACTTCTTTTCTATCACTTAGAGCCCTTTCTAAAGTTAAACGATCCAAATATTCCATATCGGCACCCATTGGAACACCACTAGCAAGTCTCGTTATAGTAATATTCATATCCTCCAAAATTTTTTTTATATATAAAGATGTAGTTTCACCTTCAATACTAGGTTTAAAAGCAAAAATTACTTCTGAAAATTTTTCATTAGTTATTCTATCAATCAAAGTATCCAACCCAATATCCTCTGGATTAACACCATCTAGAGGTGAAATAAGACCATTTAACACATGATATTTTCCATGAAAAACATCTAATTTTTCAAATAAAAATACACTTTTAGGGTCCTCAACAACACATAAAACACCATTTTCTCTCATTTTATCTGAACAAATATAGCATATTTCATTCTCTGTCAAACTATTACAAATAGCACATTTATGAATTTTATTTTTTACTTCACCAATGCTTTCTTTAAAAAATTCTACCTGTTCATCATCAAAATCCAAAACAGAAAAAGCCAGTCTTTCGGCTGTTTTTTCCCCTATTCCAGGTAAATATTTAAAAGATTCAATTAAATTTCTAATACTATCAGGATACATAATTAAAACAATCCAGGAATATTACCAAATTTTCCCATTTTTTTCTCAGTTTCTTTATCAATTTTATTATTAACATCATTAATTGCTAATAAAATCATATCTTCTAAAGCTTCAATATCATCTTTTTCCAAACCATCTTTAGCAGATATTTCAACTTTTTTTACTTCTCTAGTTCCCAAAGCTGTTATCTTTACCAATGAACTTTCACCAACAAACTCCGTTTTATCAATTTCATCTTTCACTTTCATCATATCTTTTTGTAAAGCTTGTGCTTGCTTTAACATTGCTTGCATATTCATAAATTAAAATTCCTCACTTTCATTCTATTTCAACAATATCTCCAAATAATGCAACAGCATTACTAGTACTAATTATATCATCATTATCAATTTCTTCAAATACTTCTTCAGGCTCATCTTCTATTTCGTATTTTTTTCCTTCTTTTAAGGCTTTTATATATTTTGTTCTTTCATCATCCCATCTTTTATCTGTTATAATAGCAATATTTTTATTAGAATTGGTTATCTTATTATATACCTCAGTTATTTTATCTAAATATGCTAAATTTTGATCAACATTTGCCTCATCCTCATAACTAAGTATAATGTTTTTTTCACTAGCAGCTCGTAATTTTGCATCTAATAAACTACAAACAATATAACCTATTTCCTGATCAAACGTAAAATCATTTAACAAATTAAAATTCTCTAGTTCAATTTTTAAAATACTTTTATCTGCCTCAGCTAACGTATTATTAACCCTAACATCAATAATATCATTTAAATTAATTATTTTATGTACATTAGAATCTGCTATATCAATTTTCTCCTCTTTATCTTCATATTTTTCAAAATTATTCTTAGTTTCCAAAATATTATTATTTTCAACACTATATTCACTATTTTTAATTTCAACAGGAACCTCTAAGTTGTTATCATCTTTTTTAACATTTTTTTCTTTTACTACAGCATTATTAGCAGTAATATTCTCTCCAGAAGATGCATTATTAACCTTATTTTCACTTATACTTTTATATTGTACAAATTTAATAAACAACATTTCTATTGAAATCTTAGGATTTTCACTTCTTTTGATATCGAACATATTTTCGTTAATTAAATTTATTAAATTCTGCATTTTTTCTATAGAAAATTCAAGTTTAGTATCATTAATATAATAATTAACAATCATATTTCTTAAAAAAAGCATTAATTGTGACATAATTTGAATCAAATTTTTTCCATCACTATTATATTTATTAATTTTATTTAAAATTTCAGCAATATTATCATCAAATATTACCTTCGAAAAATTCAACAACTCATTTCTCGTAATTAAACCATTTAATTCCGCAAAATCATCGACCGTAATTTTATTAGATGAATAAGAACACAACTTATCTAGCATTCCCAAGGCATCACGCATTCCACCATCAGAAGCCATGGCTATTTCATCCAATACATCATCATCAATATCAATTTTTTCCTCTTTACTAACATATTTTAATCTTTCAACTATCATTTCAGGCGAAATTCTTTTAAAAGAAAAGCATTGGCAGCGAGAAATAATAGTTTCCGGTACCTTTTGAAGATCCGTAGTAGCTAAAATAAAAATTACATGTTCTGGTGGTTCTTCTAACGTTTTTAGCAAGGCATTAAAAGCACCAATTGATAACATATGAACCTCATCAATAATATATACTTTATATTTTAATTCGGCCGGAACCAATGAAATTTTACTTTTTAATTCCCTAATTTCATTAACACCATTATTAGATGCAGCATCTATTTCTATAATATCAACACATTCTTTATCATACGAAGCAACACAATTAGCACATTTACCACATGAAATTCCATCAATAGGCTCTAAACAATTAACATTTCTAGCAAAAATCTTCGAAATTGTAGTTTTACCAGTACCTCTAGGACCAAAAAACAAATATGCATGTGTAAAAGTACCATTAATAATAGAATTTTTTAACGTTCTTATTATACTTTGCTGTCCCACAACAGAATCAAAATCATGAGGTCTATATTTTCTATACAAAGCATGATACATAAACATCCTCCTCACCAAAATTATACCACAAAATACGTTAATTTCGTTTATTTTTAAAGAATTCACTCAAAAGCATTTGGGATTTTTCGTGAGCCAAATTAGTATAAAAATTAACTTTAGGATTAGTATTATCAGATTCAAATATTCTTTTTATAATTTCCTGTAGCGCATTATCAGTATTTTCCAATGCCGAATACACATTTTTTATTCTAGCTTGCTTAATAGCACTGGCACACATAGGACAAGGATCTAATGATACATAAATATCACAATCATCTAAGCGCCAATTATCAATTTTTTGAGAAGCCTCAATTATAGTTAAAATCTCTGCATGAGAACAAACTGACTTATCTATTTCTTTTCTATTATGAGCTTTAGCAAGAATTTCCCCATTTTTAACAATCACAGCTCCAATTGGCACTTCATTCATTTCAAAAGCCTTGTCAGCTTCACTAAAAGCTTCCATCATATATTTATCATTCATTTTAAATTCTCCTAAACAAAAAAAGTGCACATGAAAGGAGGACCTTAAGGCTGCTATTTTCCAATCCTGACCTGTTTCAATCACTTTCATTGCACATCAATATTCTATTATAAAATAAAAGAAAAGTAAACAATAGATACAAAAATAATAACATTTTTCAATGTTCCACGTGGAACTATTTAAATTTTAAAGAAAATATCAGTATTTTTAGTCTAAAACAAATACAAATACTTTAAATTTAATTTTTTCTGTGGATTAAATGTTTCACGTGAAACTTAATAAAATTTTCACTCAAAATAAAAATATTAGCCCTATGAATAATTATAAATTATTTCCCAGGAAATAATTTACTTATAAAATTACAATAAAAAATTAGTTTTTATTATTACACAATTTCATTATAAACTTCGATTAATAAATACTTATTTTTTAATTTATTAAAAATATATTCACTTTTTTATCATTTTTAATTTTTTTGTGGATAAAATGTTTCACGTGGAACTATCTATTTTAATAAATAAAACTTTATTTTGTTTAATATTTATTTCATATATCAAATATCATTGAATTATTTCCCGGGAAATAATTCAATGCATACAATAACACTCAAATTTCACAAATAATTATTTTTAAAAGTTATATTTTATTTAATCCATATTAATATTTAAATTTATTAAAAAGTATTCTTTTATCATAATTTAACAATTTTTGTGGATAAATGTTTCACGTGGAACTATCTATTTTAATGAAAAATATTTAATAAAATTATTTCCCATTTCAAAACAATCAATATCAAATTATTTCCCGGGAAATAATTTTTATTTATATACTTAATTAAATACAAAATTCAAATGTCATTTTTAGTAACAATTAATAATAACAATTTAATTATTTTTTAATATAAACTAAAATCAAATTATTTTATTTATTTAATAAATCCTTAATTTAACATTTTCTGTGGATTAAATGTTCCACGTGAAACTATCTATTTTAATAAAAAATATCTTAAGAAAATTATTTTCCATCTAAAATCATCCAACACCAAATTATTTCCCGGGAAATAATTCAAATATTATCAATACACAATACTGCAATAAAATTTTACCTTCTTTTAGTTATTCTTTTTATCTAAAACAATTATTTTTATTTACAAAAACTACATTTTTTATTATTAATTCACATTTTTTGTGGATTAATTTTTTGCAACAAAATAATTATATGATTTTAAAATTACAATACAAATTGTTTATTCATTTAATTTATTTTAATTTCATTTTAAATTTTTATTTTAAAGTCAAAGTGTTTTCAATTTCACAAAAAATATATTAATTACACTAATTTCATATTAAAAATTATTTCCCAGGAAATAATTTTTAATTCAAAATATTTTATCCACAGACATAATTTTACAAAAAATTGTCATTTTTAGACAATAAAAAGTATGATTTCATAACATCATACTTTTTATAACTATCAAATTACTTATTTACTCATTAACTTCGTTATCTTGATTATCATCTTGTTCTTCTTCATTTGTATCTTTCTTAACCAATGTAACCGTAGAAACTAATTGATCATCTTTTAAATTAATTAATCTAACTCCCTGAGTTGCTCTCTTTAACGTAGATACTTGTTCCAATGGCATCTTCATAAATACACCACTATTTGTAACAACAATAATATCCATATCCTTTTCACTATCAACATCCAAGGCCTTTAATGAAACCATAACTCCATTTTTATCAGTTATATTATAAGCTTTAACTCCTTTACTACCTCTATGAGTTAATCTATATTCATCAATTAAACTTTTCTTACCATAACCCTTTTCCGTAACAATTAATACCAATTGACCAGAATCAACAACTTCAGCTCCAACTACAATCGCATCTTCACCTAAATCAATTCCCTTTACTCCAGAACTACTTCTACCCATACAACGAACTTCATTTTCATCAAATCTAACCATACGACCATTGCTGGCACCAATAACAAATTCATTTTTTCCACAAGACTTTCTAACACTAATTAACTCGTCATTTTCCTTCAAAACAATTGCTATTTTACCACTCTTACGTATATTATCAAACTCTTCAATAGCCGTACGCTTTATAATTCCATTCTTCGTTGCAAACATTAAATATTTAGTTTCAGTATCATCAGTTTTTAAATTTATTATCGAACTAATGTTCTCGCCTTTCTCTAAAGGCAATAAATTAACAATAGGTAATCCCTTAGATTGACGTGAAAATTCAGGAACTTCATAACCCTTCATTCGATATATTCTACCTTTATTTGAAAAGAACAAAATATAATCATGTGTTTTCATTGATACCAAATGCATTACAAAATCCTCTTCATTCGTAGCCATGCCTTTTATACCAACACCACCACGATTTTGCGTACGATAAGTGTCACTACGTACACGTTTAATATAACCATTATTTGTTAACGTAACAATAATATCTTCTTCAGGTATCAAAGATTCATCTTCGATGTATTCAATAGCTGTCATATCAATATTAGTTCTACGTTCATCACCATATTTAGCCTTAATTTCCAATAATTCATTCTTAATTACTTCTAAAATCTTCTCGTCACTAGCTAAAATAGACTTCAACTCAGCAATAGTATCTAACAATTCCTTTAACTCATTCTCAATCTTTTCACGTTCCAAACCAGTTAAACGACGTAATCTCATCTCAAGAATAGCATTTGCTTGAATTTCCGATAATTTAAAATTATTCATCAATCCCGCTCTTGCCTCTTCATCAGAAACAGAACCACGTATTAACTTAATAACCGCATCAATATTATCTAAAGCAATCTTTAATCCCTCTAAAATATGAACTCTTTTTTCAGCAACATCTAAATCAAAACGCGTTCTTCTAATTATAACTTCCTTTTGATAATCAATATATTTAACAATAATATCTCTTAAACCTAACGTTTTTGGAACACCTTGATCTAACATTAGAAAAATTATTCCATAAGATGTTTGAAAAGCCGTATGTTTATACAACTTATTTAATACAACTTGCGCATTTGCATCTTTTTTCAAAGTAATTGTTATCTTAATACCATCTTTTAAATCAGAATGATAATCAGATATACCTTCTATAACCTTATTATGAACCAATTCAGCCACTTTATTTTTTAATTCCAAAGTGTTTACCCCATAAGGTACTTCATCAATTATAATATACTGTTTACCATTTTTTTCTTCAATTTGAGCTTTACTACGAATAGTTATTGTTCCCCTACCCGTTTCATAAGCTTTACGTATTCCACTATTACCAAGAATTATTGCCCCAGTTGGAAAATCAGGACCCTTAATATATTTCATTAATCCATCTAAATCAATATCTGGATTATCAATATAAGCAACACATCCATCAATAACTTCACCTAAATTATGTGGTGGAATATTAGTAGCCATACCAACAGCAATACCTGTAGTACCATTAACTAAAATATTAGGAAATCTAGAAGGTAAAACCGTAGGCTCCTTTTCACTTTCGTCAAAATTAGGAACAAAATCAACTGTATCTTTATTTATATTTCTCAATAATTCCAATGATATTTTTGATAATCTAGACTCAGTATAACGCATAGCTGCAGCGCCATATCCCTCAATATTACCAAAGTTACCATGACCATCTATTAACATATAACGATACGAAAAATCTTGTGCCATTCTAACCATTGCTTCATAAATTGAAGAATCACCATGAGGATGATAATTACCCATAACTTCTCCAACTGTTTTAGCACTTTTTCTATGAGGTTTGTCAGGAGTATAACCAGATACAAACATTGAGTATAAAATACGACGATGAACAGGTTTCAAGCCATCTCTTAAATCTGGAATTGCTCTAGCTGTAATAACACTCATAGAATAATCTAAGAACGAATCTTGAACCTCTTTTACTATATTATTTTTTTCTAATCTATCCATCCTAATACCTCCTAAATATCCAAATTAGCATATGTAGCATTCTGCTCGATAAATTCTCTACGAGGTTCAACTTCCTCGCCCATTAGTCTAGCAAAAACTTCATCAGCTGCCATTGTATCTTCCACAGTAATCTTTCTCAACACACGTTGATTTATATCCATTGTCGTCTCATTTAATTCCTCAGCATCCATTTCTCCTAAACCTTTCATACGAGCTATCTCATAACGAACATTAGGTCCCAATGAAGCCAAATACTCATCTCTTTCAGCATCATCTAACACATACTTTCTTGTTTTTCCATGTGTAATTCTATATAAAGGAGGTTGTGCAGCATAAACATGACCAGCTTCTACTATAGGTCTAAAAAATCTATAAAATAACGTCAATAATAAAACTCTAATATGACTTCCATCAACATCAGCATCAGTCATAATAATAATTTTATGATAACGAAGTTTACTTAAATCAAATTCTTCCCCTATTCCAGTTCCAAAAGCTGTAATTATTGTTCTTATTTCTTCATTGGATAAAGCTCTATCTAAACGAGCCTTTTCAACATTCAAAATCTTTCCACGCAAAGGTAATATAGCTTGTGTCATACTATCTCTACCCTTAATTGCTGAACCACCTGCAGAATCTCCCTCGACTAAAAATATCTCGCTAACCGTAGCATCCTTACTCTTACAATCAGATAATTTTCCATAGAAATTAGTAATATCTAAATCTCCTTTTCTTCTTGTAAGTTCCCTTGCCTTTTTAGCCGCTACTCGAGCTCTACTTGCTGTCATTGATTTATCCAAAATAATTCGAGCCTCATCAGGATTTTCCATTAAAAATCTCTCAAATACTTCTGAAAAGATTTTATCAGCAATTCCCCTAACCTCGCTATTACCAAGCTTAGTTTTAGTTTGACCCTCAAATTGTGGATTTGGATGTTTAATAGATATAATCATCGTAATTCCTTCACGAACATCATCACCCGTTAACGAATCATCTTTTTCCTTCATAATTCCAGCATTTTGAGCATACTTATTTAAAATTCTTGTTAAAGCTCTCCTAACTCCATCTTCATGAGTACCACCTTCAGGAGTTGTTATATTATTAACAAATGAATAAATACTAGAATTATAAGTTTCATTGTACTGTAATGCAACTTCAACCTTAATATTATTCTCTTCTCCTTCTACATATACAATAGAATCATGAATAGGTCCTTTATTTTTATTAATCATTTGAACATATTCTATTATTCCACCTTCATAATAGAAAGAATCTTTCTTATCAGGTTCCCTATCATCAAATAAAGATATTCTCAAACCTTTATTCAAAAAAGCTAATTCTTTTAATCTAGTCTTTAATATTTCATAATCATATACAGTTGTCTCTGTAAATATTTGATCATCTGGTAAAAAATGTACTGTTGTTCCTGTTCTATTTTCGTCACATTTATCAATAATTTTTAAATCATCTTCTGGATGACCACCACCACTAAAACGTTGATAATAAACATTTCCATTCTTATATACTTTTACTTCAAGCCAATCACTTAAAGCATTAACTACACTAGCTCCTACTCCATGAAGACCACCAGAGACCTTATATCCTCCGCCACCGAATTTACCACCAGCATGTAATACAGTATAAACCGTTTCAACTGTACTCTTACCCGTTTTAGGATGAATATCAACAGGAATACCACGTCCATCATCTTTAACTGTTATACTATTATCTTTTCCAACAGTAACTTCTATATGTGTACAATATCCAGCTAAAGCCTCATCTATAGCATTATCAACAATTTCCCATACTAAATGATGCAAACCTCTAGAACTAGTAGTACCAATATACATTCCAGGTCTTTTTCTAACTGCTTCCAAGCCCTCTAACACTTGAATTGCAGATGAATCATACTTACCTTCAACTTTTTCTCCATTCATATTTCTTACTTCCTTTCTACACTTCCAGCTTTAACCTCGAAAATATAAGCCTCTTGTAAATAATTCTTCTTAATATTCTTTAAATCTGTTGTTGTAATAATACTCTGTATCTCATCATTACTAATTATTTTTAATAATTTATTTCGTTTTTTAATATCTAATTCACTAAAAATATCATCTAGTAATAAAACAGGATACGTTCCACACTTATCCTTAAATATCTCAATTTCTGATAATTTTAAGGCTACTACAGCAACTTTTTGTTGTCCCTGTGACCCATAATACTTTAAATCTTTATCGTCAAAATTAAAGTAAAAATCATCCCTATGAGGACCATATATAGTCATACCATAATTTAATTCTTTCATAAAATATTTTTTAAATTTATGTTTTAATTTTTTACGAAGATTTTCACTATCGTAACTATCAATATCAATATTTGGAACATACACAATTTGTAAACCACTTTCATTGGCTATATCTTTAAAATAAAAGTCAATTTTTTTATTTATTAAATCTATATATTCCTTACGTTGTTGATAAATAATTATCGCTTTTTCAATTAATTTATCAGTTAAAATATCCAAATACTTTTGATCTGCAATGCTATTATTAAATAAAATTTTTAAATATTCATTACGCGTTTTTAATATTTTATTATACTCATTATATGTATTTAGATATTTCTTTGAAATTTGTGATAGTTGAATATTTAATAAATTTCTTCGTACATTAGGTGAACCTTTAATTATTTCTAAATCATCTGGAGTAAATACAATAACGTTTAAATAAGAGATATAATCAGCTACTCTTCTTATATCACTACTATTTATTTTTAGCTTTTTTGTATCTTCAGTAATTTGTATCTCCAATTTAGAAATAATTTTATCTTTTTTTACTACTCCTTTTATTTGGCATTTTTTCTTATTAAATTGAATTATATTAGGATAAACACCAACACGATGTGATTTTGTAAGAGCTAACATTGTTATCGCTTCTAATATATTAGTCTTTCCCTGGGCATTATCTCCAATAAAAATATTCATTTTTTCACCAAGATTAATACATACATTGGAATAATTTCTAAAATTAATAAGATTTATTTTACTAATCTTCATTTATTTACCTTAAAAAGACACATACAATCACCTTTCCCCTATTACAGTATTCCTATACACACAAACTTATTATACCATAAACAGCCATAAAAAGCATTAAAAAAATAGTTAAATTATTAACTATTTAATTTCTTTCTTTGCCTTAAAATATAATCAAGTCTTGTAGCTCGAGCAATTTGATTTTCAATGGTTCGATAAGAACAAGGAACTATTAATTCTTTATCATTATCAAATATAATTTTTGTATTGCCTACATCTATTTTTTGATAATCTTTTACTCTTTTTAATGAAATCCACACACAATCATCAGCAAATGGTGAAGTTGTTGGAAATACTATTAAATTATTAGTATCTTCTACTATTATTGGTACTTTATACTCTGCACCTAAAATATCTTTAGCGCTATCCTTTCTACCATTATAAGTACTTCCAAAATATTTGCAACTTTCTTCCATTATTTTAAATGGCCTTTCTTCAATCAAATATCTTTCATTATCTTCATAAACTAAGCTGTTTTCTTCATTTGGTACTATTGCTAAAGTACCATAACTTACTTCATATTTCATTATAAAATTCCCCCTTAGAAAACAAAATTTGTTTTCATGTTTTAATTTATCATATTATTTTGTCGAATTTTGTCATATTTTGTCGCCTAAATAATATTTTCTACTATATATATACAAAATTTTTAGAAAAAACCTTTTTTTTACCAAAAAAAAAGAACTTTTTTCGTCAAAGCTCTTTATTTTTAATATGTTCTTATCGGTAAAACTAATTGTGTTAATGTTTCATCTTCGCTTGATTTAATTAAAATAGGCTTAATTTCTCCCACAAAATGAATATCCACCGTTTTTGTGGAAAAACTTTTTAAAGCTTCCATCATATATTTAGCACTAAAAGATATTTTTATATTTTCACTATTATTCTTCTTAATAGTCATTTTTTCTTCTACTCTACCAATCTCTGCTGAACTACTTCTTAAAATTAATGAATCTTCATTAGTTTCTAATGTAACAATATTCTTTTCTTTATCACTAGTAAGTATACTAACTCTATCAATAACATTATAAAATTCCTCTAAATCTGTACTTACTATCAAAAAAGAATCATCTGGTAACAAATTAGAAGTATTAGGATATGTTCCATTTATTAATCGTGACTCAAATTTTAAATTACCTGTTTTAAACAATATTTTATTACTAAATATATGTAATTCAACTATTTCTTCATCATCACCTAAGATTTTAACAAACTCCAATATATTATGACTAGGTATAACAATATTATAGCTATCTTCACTACTTTTATCTAATTTTACTACTTTTCTAGCTAACCGATAAGAATCTGTTGAATTACATTCTAATACATCCCCTACTATATTAAAATTAATACCAGTTAAAATAGGTTTACTTTCTTCATTTGAAGAAGCAAATGCTGTTTGATTAACAATACTTCTAAATACTCCAGCTTTAATATCTATTTTCTTCTTTCCTTCTTCTAAACCTATGTTAGGATATTCACTTTCATTAATTCCATTTAAATTAAATTCACTTTTTTCTGTGTAAATTAATATTTTCAAATCATCTACTACTTCTATATTTATATAATCATCAGGTAATTTTCTAACTATATCTAAAATATATTTACCTTGAATAATAATACTACCTTCTCTATCTACTTTAAAATCTTCTTCATTATCTACTTCTATACTTGTTTGAATTGTAATATCATTATCACTAGCTGTTAAAGTTAATTTCTTCTTTTTTAGTTCAAATTTTATTCCTGCTAATACAGGTATTAAGTTTTTTGTAGAGATTGCTTTGGAAACTTTATTTAAAGCTTCTAATAATAATTCCTTTTTAATTGTTAATTTCATATATATTCCTTCTTTCTAATTTATTTTTTATATTATTACTGTGGAAAAAGTTTAAAAGTCATTTTTTTCTTTATTTTATAAACCTTTTCCTAAAATTTTGCTGTGGATAATTTATGAATAATCTTCTACTTTTATACAACCCCAATATCTTTCTTTAATTTTTCTATTATATTAGCCAAATCTTTATTAACTTTTATTTCTTTTTCAATCTTTTCCACTGAATACATTATTGTTGTATGATCTTTTCCTCCAAATTCAATACCAATCTTTGGAAAAGACTCACTCGTCATAGTTCTACACAAGTATATGGCAATCTGCCTTGGAAAAGAAATATTAGAACTTCTTTTTTTACTTCTGATATCTTCTACTGATATTTGAAAATATTCCGCTACTATTTTTTGAATTCTATGGACATCGTTTTTTTCACCAATTCCTTTACTAATAAAGTCTTTCAAGGCTTCAATAGCTAAATCTAACGTAATATCTGCTCCACCCATAATTGTGGAATAAGCAATAAGTCTCGTAATCGAACCTTCTAACTGTCTAACATCAGGACCGATATTAGATGCAATATATTCCACAACGTCTTCTGGAATTTCTTTTTCAAAATTACCTGCAATAATCTTTTTCTTAATTATTTCTGTTTTTAAATTAAAATCTGGTGGCCATATATTAACCATTAATCCCCAACAAAAGCGTGTTCTCAGACGTTCTTCTAACAATTTTAAATCATCAGGAGACCGATCAGAAGATATAATAATTTGCTTACTATCATTATATAAAGTATTAAAAGTGTGAAAAAATTCTTGTTGTGTTTTCGATGCTCCACCCAGAAACTGAATGTCATCTATTATTAAAACATCAATATTCCGATATTTATTTTTAAAAAAATCAACGTAATTAAAGTTTGTATCATTTTCATCTTTCTTATTTATCCCTATAAAATCTTGGATAAATTGATCACTTGTAACATATAACACTCGTTTATTAGAATTTTCCACAATATAATTACCAATAGCATGCATTAAATGTGTCTTCCCTAGCCCACTATTTCCGTAAATAAACAGTGGATTATACATACTTCCAGGATTTTCTGCTACCGATAAAGCCGCTGCATGAGCAAATTTATTACTATTACCAACAATAAAATTATCAAAGGAATATTTATTATTTAAATTTGAATGAACATAACTATTAGCCTGTACTAAATTATCAACGGCAATTACTTGCTCTCTATTTTCTTGTTTTTGCTTTTGATTTTCTAATTCAGCAGCCTCTTCTTCTAATAAAAAGACTAATTCATAGTTAGAACCCGTTATTTCATTAATTTTATTAACAATCAAGTCATTATAATTATCTATTAAATGAATTTTATGAATCGGCATTGGTACAATTATATAAGCCTTATCATTATCTAACTTATAAAGTTTTGTTTCCGAAAACCAAGTAGTAAAAGATAATGTCGTCATTTCATCTTTTATTGAATCTAAAAATTTAGACCACAAAATATCAACATTCATCTTCCATCACCCCACTTGATTTAATTAGCTTTAGTGTACCTTAATTTATAAAAAAAAGAAACTATTTTTTTTATAAAATTTTCCTCTAAAGGCCACAAAAATTTTGACTAGGTATAGTGTACTCTAACTTGTGAAAAAAATAAATGCTTTTTCTCAAAAAAAAATTATCCCCACAAAATCCACAGTTTTATCAACAATTTAAACCTTTGATATATATGGTTAAAGTTGAGTTTTCCACATTTTCCACAAATTTTTTTTAACAACCAATACTTATCCTTTCCACATACCTGTTGAAAATGTTAAAAAAAATAGTTGTCCTACCTAAATTTATAAGTTTTAATTGACAAAAAGGTGATATTATTATTATAATAATGTAGATTTATGTCTGGAGGTGGAACTAATGAAAAGAACTTATCAACCAAATAACAATAAGAAAGCAAAGAGACTTGGCTTCTTTGCTCGCAAAAAAACAAATATTTTGAATCGTCGTCGTCGCAAAGGACGTAAAAAACTTTGCGCATAAAATACCGCTGCTTAACAGTGGTTTTTTACTTTTAAAGAATAGGGGAGTAATATGAGAAAACTTTATATTGTCAAAAATGCCAGAGACTTTGAAAAAATAATAAAACAAAAAAATTTTCAAAAAAATAAAAGTTATATCATTTATTATCAAAATAATGAACTTCCATATGACCGTTTTGGTATCTCTGTAAGTAAAAAATTAGGTAATGCCGTTTTTCGTAACAAATACAAGAGAAAAATACGAGCAATTATTGATAATTACAAAAAAGACTATAATAATCAGAAAGATTATATTATAATATTTAGAAAAGGAGCAGAAGAAAGAACTTTCCAAGAATTAGAAAATGATTTTTTCACTCTCATGACAAAAATAGGAAAGGGTAGGACTTATGAAAAAAAATAATAAGTTAAAATTATTAATTATCTTATGTCTATTACTTTTAACTACCGGTTGTACCAAAGTTTTAACTGACAAAGATAATAAACCAATAAAAAATGAATTGACTGGTCAAAATCTAACAGAGAATATTTTATGTCAGCCAACCAATAAAGAAAGCATAAAAACATATGAAAAGTATAAAGTAAATATTTCTAAGTTACCTAAATGTAGTGAGTTTAAAATTACTTCTGGTAAGTATGAAGGTTTATGGAATAGTATTTTTGTAAAACCACTAGCTTTCATCCTTATTATAATAGGTAAATTAGTTAAAAATTATGGTATGTCTGTTATTTTAGTAACACTTGCTATAAGATTATTAGCTTTCCCAGTTACTAAAAAAACAGCTATGCAATCTGAATTGATAAAAAAGGCTCAGCCTGAATTAGATAGAATTCAAAGAAAATACCGTGGTAAAGAAGATCAAGAATCAATGATTAGACAAAATCAAGAAATGATGATGGTCTATAAAAAATACAATATAAATCCTTTGTCAGGTTGTTTATTTGCCTTTTTACAATTACCATTATTCATTGCTTTTTTAGAAGCCATCCAAAGAACCCCAGCTATCTTTGAAGATAAATTACTAGGTCTCCAATTAGGTACAACTCCAGCTGTTGGAATAGGGGCAACAACATTCTATTCATATGTTATCTTAATGTTAATTATTGCCGGCACAACATTCTATTCCTTTAAAATGAATTCAACTGGTAATATGCAAGATCCATCAATGAAAATGATGCCTATTATGATGTCTGGAATGATTATTATTACAGCAATATTCATGCCTTCAGGCTTAGGAATATACTGGGTAACATCTAATGTATTTACCATAATTCAAAATATAGCAGTGAAAAGGAGTAAAGAAGTACATGGAAAAGCATAATTATATTGGAAAAACAAAAGAAGAAGCCATTAATAATGCTACTATTGATTTACAAGAAACAGAAAATAATCTAATTATTAGAGAAATAAGTGAAACTAAAGGTGGTATCTTTAAGAGTAAAAAAGTAGAAATAGAAGTAATTGAAAGAAGAGAAGTTGTTAAATACATAAAAGACTTTACGCAAAAACTTCTTAAAAATATGGGCGTAACGGCTAATATTGAAATAAAAAATAAAGATGAAGTGCCTACTTATACTATTTATTCTGATAATGATTCAATTATAATTGGTAAAAATGGTAAGAATTTAAAAGCCTTATCTACTATAGTTAATCAACATATTAATAAAGAACTAGGCAAATCCTTTAAATTTATACTTGATATAAATAATTACAAAGAAAAGCATGACAAAATATTAGAGTCCCTTGCTAAAAAAGTAGCTAGAGAAGTTGCTCAAACCAAAATAGCTGCTAAATTAGATCCAATGAATTCATATGAAAGAAGAATAATTCATAATATTTTAACTAATAACAAAAAGGTTTATACGGAAAGTGAAGGAGAAGAACCTAATCGTTATGTAGTAATAAAACCAAAAGAAGATTAATTCTTCTTTTTTTCTTTAAAATATGCTATAATATCAACAGAAAAAGGAGGGGTACCATGAATGATACAATCGTGGCTATTTCAACAGCCTTAGGAGTAGGGGCTATTTCTATTGTTAGATTAAGTGGAAATGAAGCTATTTCTATAGCGAATAAAATTTTTAAAGGCAAGGATTTATCTAAAGTAAAATCCCATACTATTTCTTACGGACATATTGTATATAATGATGAAACCATTGATGAAGTATTAGTATCAGTAATGTTAGCTCCTAAAACTTTTACCACAGAAGATGTAGTAGAAATCAATTGTCACGGAGGTATAATTGCTACTAATAAAGTTTTAGAAGCGTGTTTATTAAGTGGAGCACGCTTAGCCGAAGCTGGTGAATTCACTAAACGGGCCTTTTTAAATGGTAGAATAGATTTAGTTGAAAGTGAATCTGTTATGGATTTAATTGAAAGTAAAAGCGATGAAGCTAGAAAATTAGCTATATCTGGTTTAAAAGGTAATATCTCCAAACTAATTGAAAAATTCCGCGATAATTTAAAGGATTTATTATCATCCATTGAAGTTAACATTGATTATCCTGAGTACTATGATATTGAAGTAGTAACTAAAGAAAAAATAGCTACTGATATAAAAAAAATGCAAACAGAGCTCCAAAATTTAATTAAAGAATCTATTAATTCATCTCATTTAAAAAATGGTATAAAAACAGTAATAATTGGTAAACCAAATGTTGGTAAAAGCAGTCTCTTAAATAGATTGCTTCAAGAAGAAAAAGCTATTGTCACTAATATCGCTGGTACTACCAGAGACATTGTTGAAGGCGAAATCTATCTAGATGGTATTCTTTTAAATATTATTGATACTGCCGGAATAAGAAAAACTAATAATCTTGTTGAAAAAATAGGTGTAGATAAAAGTCTATCAATGATAGAAGATGCCGACCTTGTAATTGTTGTTTTAAATAGTAATGAAGAACTATCTTCTGAAGATAAAGAAATACTTGCCAAAACTAAAAACAAACTTAGAATAATTGTCTTAAATAAAAGTGACTTAGAATCAAAAATAAATATTCCCAATTTAGACAATGTCGTTACAACCAATACCTTAACTGAAGAAGGTATAATATCTTTAAAAGAAAAAATAAAAGAATTATTTAATTTAGAACAAATAAAATCTAAAGACTATACTTATTTAACCAATACTAGACAAATTTCTTTAGCCAAAAAAGCCTATCAAAATTTACTTGATGCTGAAACCTCTTTACAAAATGATAATCCTATTGATATGATTGAACTTGACTTAAAAGAATGTTTTGACTCTTTAGGTGAAATAATTGGTATAACATATAGTGATGAAATAATTGATAATCTTTTTCAAAACTTTTGTGTTGGAAAATAATATTTCTAAAAGAAAGGAATATCTAATATGTAAATTATTATAAAATTACATAGTTAGATTAAGGAATACAAATATGGAATATGAAATCATCGTTGTTGGAGGAGGCCATGCTGGTTGTGAAGCTTCCTTAGTCGCTGCTAGAAAAAATCATCAAACTTTACTTATTACAGCC
Organism: uncultured Bacilli bacterium; assembly: GCA_947626565.1. Classification (GTDB taxonomy): domain Bacteria; phylum Bacillota_I; class Bacilli_A; order RF39; family UBA660; genus CANRGD01. The sequence continues at coordinate 9,480 of CANQSQ010000008.1, read as the reverse complement.
AATATTAAAAATATTGCCGACATGCCTTGTAATCCATCCGTAGGAGGTCCTGCTAAAGGAATAGTAGTGCGTGAAATTGATGCCTTAGGTGGTGAAATGGGTCGCAATGCTGATAAAGCTGCTCTTCAAGTAAAAATGTTAAATACCAAAAAAGGTCCCGCTGTTCAAGCCTTACGTTCTCAAGCTGATAAAATAACTTATCCTCAAGAAATGTTAAAAACCTTACAAAACACTCCAAATCTTACTATTAAAGAAGCCATGGTAGAGCATCTTCTTGTTGAAAATAATAAAGTAGTAGGTGTCGAATTAGCAGACAAGTCAATAATAAAAGCTCAAGCTGTCATTTTAACAACAGGTACTTATTTAAAATCAGTCATTTTAACAGGAGCCAATAAAACTTCTAGTGGTCCTCATGGTGAAAAAACATCACTATATTTAAGTGATCACTTAAAAGAATTAGGTTTTAAAATTCTTCGTTTAAAAACCGGAACACCTCCTCGTATAGAAAAATCTTCTATTGATTATAGTAAAACTAAATTAGAACCTGGTGATGCTATAGCTCATAGCTTTTCCTTTGACAATAAAATATATTATGATGTTACTAATCAAGTTCCCTGTCATTTAATTTATACTACTCCTAAAACCCATGAAATAATAAAAAAACATTTAAATGAATCAAGTATGTATGGAGGTTATGTCGAAGGAATTGGTCCTAGATATTGTCCATCTATAGAAGATAAAGTAGTTCGTTTTTCAGATAAGGAACGTCATCAATTATTTTTAGAACCCGAAAGTACTTCTTATGATGATATATATCTTCAAGGCTTTTCTACTAGTATGCCTCACTACGTTCAAGAAGAGATGGTTCACTCTTTACCAGGTCTTGAAAATGCTAAAATTTTGAAATATGCTTATGCCATAGAATATGATGCCATCGATTCAAAACAATTAAAAAGAACCCTTGAAACTAAAATAATTGAAAATTTATATACGGCCGGTCAAATAAACGGTACTAGTGGTTATGAAGAGGCTGCTGGTCAAGGTTTACTTGCAGGAATAAATGCTTCTTTAAAATTAGAAAATAAAGAACCCTTAATCTTAAAAAGAAACGAATCTTATATCGGTGTCTTAATAGATGACCTAGTAACAAAAGGTGTAAAAGACCCTTATCGACTACTAACGTCTCGTGCTGAATATCGTCTTTTACTAAGAAATGATAATGCCGATTTACGATTACGTGACTATGGTTATAAAATAGGCCTTATTTCTGAAGAAAAATATGCCGCATTCCAAACTAAAAAAGAAAATATTAAAAAATTATATGACTTATTAGAAACTAATCGTATAACTCCTAAACCAGATATAAATAACTATCTTGAGAGTATTTCATCAACACCTCTTAAAGATGGTATTTCTCTTTTAGATTTATTAAAAAGACCAGAAATTACTATCAATCATCTTACTAAATTTATTGATATACCATTTAATGATGAAGTAAAAGAACAAGTTGAAATTAATACTAAATATGCTGGTTATATCAAAAAAGCTACCAAGGAAGCTGAAAAAATGTTAGCTTTAGAAGAAAAACAAATTCCAAGTACTATAAATTACGAAGACATTCCTAATTTAGCTAGTGAAGCCAGACAAAAATTAGCCGAAATAGCACCTACCACAATAGGTCAAGCTTCTAGAATAAGTGGTGTAAATCCAGCTGATATTTCCATATTAATGGTTTATTTAAGGAGATATAATAATGGATAAAGAAACTTTTATAAAAGAATTAGAAAAATTAAACATAACCTTATCATCAGAGCAACTTGCGAAACTTCATCACTTTTATGAACTCTTAATTTCTTGGAATCAAAAAATTAATTTAACGCGAATTACAGAGGAAAATGAAGTCTATTTAAAACACTTTTATGATAGTTTAACCTTAGTAAAAGCCGTTGATTTAACTAAAAATCTTACCTTATGTGATATAGGAACCGGAGCTGGTTTTCCAGGAATTGTTTTAAAAATTGTTTTTCCTAATTTAAAAATAACTCTAATAGATTCTCTTCAAAAAAGAGTAAATTATTTAAATGAAATAATTAAAGACTTAGATTTAAAAGATATTAGTGCTATTCATTCAAGAGGCGAAGACCACCATGAACAATACGATATAGTTACCGCTCGAGCTGTAGCTAATATAAAAAAACTTGTAAAATATACAATGCATCTAGTAAAAAAAGACGGTCTTTTCATCGCTATGAAAGGCAATCTTACTGAAGAATTATCTCCTGAAGTTAAAAAAAGTCTTCAAAATAAATATCAAATTTACCAAATAATAGAATTTAATCTTCCTATTGAAAACAGTAAACGAAGTCTATTATGTCTAAAAAATAAATAAAAGTATCTAGCTCATTTTTTCCTAAAAAAGCATTGAAAGATACTTTTTTTTATTATATAATGCTAATATAGGGATTCAAGAATAAAGCGAGGGGAAGTAAATGAATACTGAACAAGATCAAGTAGTACAAATACACTTAGATGATATTATTCCTAATAGATTCCAACCACGTGAAATATTTGATGAAAAAGCCTTGAAAGAGCTTGCTGTATCAATAAAAGAACATGGAGTAATTCAACCCATTATCGTAAGAAATGTTAATGGTAAATATGAAATTATAGCTGGAGAACGTCGTTATAAAGCTTCAGCTCTAGCTGGATTAACTAAAATACCAGCTATTATTAGAAACTTAGATGATAAAGAAAGTTCTAAAGTAGCCCTATTAGAAAACTTACAAAGAAAAAATTTAAATCCAATAGAAGAGGCTAGAACATATCAAAAAATTCTTGAAATAGATGAAATGACACAAGATGAATTAGCTAAGACTATGGGTAAAAGTCAATCAGCTGTTGCTAATAAAATAAGATTATTATCCTTACCAGATGAGATTCAGGATGCTCTATTAAAAGAACAAATATCAGAGCGTCATGCCCGAACCTTATTAAATATTCCTGATGCCAAAAAACAAAAAGAATTGGTAAAAGAAATAATAAATAATAAAATGAGCGTTAGACAATTAGAAGATAAAATAAAAACTTTATATCCTAAAGCTCAAGAAGAAACGGAGGTATCTCCTATGCCAACTGATATAAATCCATCAATTAACAATTTTGTAAATACTTCTCCATTAATGCCAACAGCAGGAATGCCAGAAACTAATGACAATTATGGAAAAGTAACCATTGCTCCACCAGACGGAGAAGATTTACCAGCTGGAGCTGCTAAATTTATAAACTATGGTGAAATAAATGATGATGAAGATGATTCTACGGAAATTCCAGGAGGAGTTGGTGGCACTTCCGTTATTCCTGTAGATATCAATTCCGTAAAAGAAAATTCTGTTGATATAAATAACACTCCACCTAATTCTGCTGACTTAGATAGTATGTTAAATTTAAATAGCATTAATCCTTCATCAGGAATGAATAATAACAACTTTATTACGCCTGCTGAAAAAATTGTTAAAACAGATAGTACTGAAGATATTAAATCTTCTGAAGACTATTTCCAAACTCCTGATTTATCCGCTATAGAGTTACCATCAATGATTCCATCCATTAACAATCCTTCAGCACCACCAACAAGTTCTAACCAATATACCGTTGAAGTAGCATCTTCTAAAATTAAAGATCTTGTTAATGATTTAAAAGCCCATGGCTTAAATGTTACAGCTGATGAAATGAATTTTGCTAAAAACTACCAAGTAATTATAAAAATTACTAAATAACTAAAAAATAATAATACTACAAAAAAGTAGTATTTTTTCTTTTTACCTTTCAAGAAAATTCTACTTTTTTTTCTAAAACCGTTTAAAAAAATTTTAATATTTGATACAATATATTAAGTCAAATAGAAAATGGGTGATTAGATGGGAAAGATAATAGCATTAGTAAATCAAAAAGGTGGCGTAGGAAAAACAACAACAAGTATCAATCTTTCAGCATCTTTAGCAGTACTAGGTAAAAAAGTTTTATTAATTGATTTAGACCCTCAAGGTAATACAACAACAGGTGTAGGTATTAATAAAGGGGACATTGAAAGAAGTATTTATGATGTTTTAATAGGTGAATGTAAAATTTCTGAAGCCATGGTCAAAACCAAATATAAAAATTTATACGTCTTACCAGCAACTATCAATCTAGCTGGTTTAGACTTAGAATTAGTTGAAAAAAGTCGCAAAGAAAATAATTTTAATAAAGGTGAACAATTAAAAAATCATATAATTGATATAAAAGATAGTTTTGATTTTATTATCATTGATTGTCCTCCTTCTTTAGGACTTATTACAACCAATGCTTTAACAGCTGCTAATTCTGTTATTATACCAGTTCAATGTGAATTTTTTGCTTTAGAGGGAATAACTCAACTATTAAAAACAATTATGTTAGCTCAAAAAACATTAAATCCAACTTTAGATATTGAAGGAGTTCTCTTAACAATGCTTGATTCTAGAACTAATTTAGGTTTTGAAGTAGTTGATGATATTCGTAAATTCTTCAAAGAAAAAGTATACAATACTATAATACCAAGACTAGTAAGATTAACTGAAGCACCATCACATGGTGAACCAATTGTAGCCTATGATCCTAAAAGTCGTGGTTCAGAAGCTTATATCAATCTAGCAAAGGAAGTGATTTCTCGTAATGGAAACGAATAATGTTGTACCTAAAAGGCGAGCTCTAGGGAGAGGTTTGGAAGAATTATTTAATAATGAAGTTCTTGATTATAGCACTGTAGAAGAAAAAATTATCAATGAAACACCTCAAGATGAAATTGTAAAAATTAAATTAAGTGAACTAAGAGCTAATCCATACCAACCACGAAAAGTGTTTGATCAAAAAGCCTTAGAAGAACTTGCTTTATCCATAAAAGAACATGGTGTTTTTCAGCCCATAATTGTTAAAAAAAGTATAAAAGGTTATGATATTATAGCTGGAGAACGTCGTGTTAAAGCCTCTTTATTAGCTGGATTAGATGAAATTCCGGCCATCATTAGAGATTTTAATGATACCCAAATGATGGAAATAGCTCTATTAGAAAACTTACAAAGAGAAAATTTAACCGCTATTGAAGAAGCTAATGCCTATAAAAAATTACAAGAAACTCTTACTTTAACCCAAGAAGATTTAGCTAAACGTTTAGGTAAAAGTAGAAGTCATATCACTAATATGTTAGGATTACTTACTTTACCTGAATCAATTCAAGCTGAAATAAGTAATAAAAACTTAAGTATGGGACATGCCAGAGTTTTATCAAAATTAAATAATCCTGTTCAACAAGAAGAATTAGCAACTAAAGTTATTAATGAAGGATTAAGTGTTCGTCAATTAGAAGAAATGACTACTTCTAAAGAAGAGTTTACTAGAACTAATCCTATCAGAACTCATCAACCAACATTTAACGAATATAAATATTTACAAGAAGAATTGTGTGAAAAATTAGGTACTAAGGTAAAAATAAAGAAAAATAAAATAGAAATAAATTTTGTAAATAACAGCGATTTAAATAGATTATTAGAAATTATGAATATCGCTTCTAGAGGTTAATATGATTACTATTTTTGATTTTACCATTAATTTAAAGCACATTATTTTACCTTTAATTTATATAGCTATAGGTATAACTATTCATTTAATTATCAAAAAAACAATTACTATTCTTTTTAAACGTAAAAAGACCTTAAAAAAAGAACAAAAACAGAAATTGAAAACAATTCAAACTGTTATTACTAATGTATCAAAATACATAATTGGTACCCTAGTAGTATTAGCTATATTATCTGTATTTGGTGTCAATGTTAAATCTATTTTAGCTGGTCTTGGTATTGGAACAGCCATCATAGGTTTAGCTTTTCAAGATTTAGCAAAGGATATCATAGCTGGAATCTTTATTATTACAGAGGAACAATATGAATTAGGTGATACTATAGAAATAGATGGTTTCATGGGTGAAGTAATTTTTATTGGTTTAAAAACAACTAGAATTAGAGATTATAAAGGAGCCGTTAAAATTATTTCAAATCGTAACATGGACAAAATAATTAATTATAGTCAAAATAATTCCACTGCTATTGTTGATGTTGATGTTTCCTATGATCATTCTCCACAAGAAGTCGAAGCTGTTTTAAATAGCATGTTCCAAAAATTAGATGGTCAAATAGAAAGTGCTGTAGGACCTTTAAAAATAGTAGGAATTAATGAATTATCTTCTTCTAGTGTCGTTTACCGAATATCTGTTGAGGTAGAACCTATGAAACATTTTGAAGTAGAAAGATTTTTAAAAAGAGAATTAAAAATAGCTTTCGATGAAGCTAATATTAAAATACCATATCCACAAGTAGAGGTGCATAATGGAAAAAAATAATTATACGATTGGTACAAAAGTTATCATGAAAAAACAACATCCCTGTGGTACTAATGAATGGGAAATAGTAAGAGTAGGTGCTGATATAAAAATAAAATGTCTAAATTGTGGACGTACCATTTTACTTCCTAGAATTGAATTTAATAAAAAACTAAAAAAAATAATTGATTAGAAGGGGAAAAATATGCGAGATAAGAAAAAATTAAAACTGAAAAAATTTTATTTTCATCCAATAACAGTCTATATATTTTTAACATTTTTAGTAGTTATTCTTAGTGGAATACTCTCAATGTTTGAAATGCAAGCTACTTATAATGTTGTCAATGCTAATGCTAATGATTTGCAACCAACTTTAGTAGCTGTTGAAAATCTCTTAAGTTTTGATGGTTTTAAGTTCATTATAAGTAATGCTACCAAAAACTTTTTAAGTTTTGGTCCCTTAAGTATGCTACTTATATCATTATTAGGAATAACTATTGCTGAAGGAACTGGTTTTATTGAAGCTTTAACCAAGCGTCATTTAAATAAAATTCCCAAAAATGTTTTAACCTTCATTGTTATTTTCCTAGCTACAATTTCATCTTTAATAAATGAAGTAGGGTATGCCATATTAATTCCCTTAGTAGCATTAATTTATTTCATTAATGGACGTAATCCTATTCTTGGAATAGTAGCTGCCTTTTGTGGTGTATCATTTGCTTCAGGCGTATCATTATTTGTCGGCTCTATGGAAATATCCTTAATGGATTATACCAAAACAGCTTCCTTATTAATTGATGAAAATATGCATATAGCCCTAAGCTCTAACTTATTCTTTATAATTGTCTCATCACTTATAGTTTCTATTGTTGGAACTATCATCATTGAAAAAATAATAGCTCCAAAAATAGGTAAATATAAAAGAGAAGATGAATTTGCTAAAACTGAACAATATAGTGTTATAAATACTGAATTAATTGAACAACAACAAATTGAAAGAGATAAAAATGAAAAGAAAGGTTTACGTTGTGCTTTAATCGTTGCTATTATCGTTTTATTCTTCTTCATTTATTCATTAATTCCTAAACTACCATATTCTGGTTTATTACTTGATATGGATGAAACGACTTATGTTAATCAATTATTTGGTGAAAATTCTTACTTTCAAGATGGTTTTACATACATGGTAGCCTTATTCTTTATCTTAACTGGTATAGCTTATGGTATAGGCAGTAAATCTATTAAAAATGATAAACAAATTATTGAAAATGCTAGTAAAAATTTTGCTAAAATAGGTAGCGTAATAATGCTAATCTTTGTTGCTTCTCAATTTATAGCTGTTTATCGTAAAAGTAACATTGGTGTAGTTATATCTGCCTGGTTAGTAAACATTTTAAATTATCTTGATTTAAGTGGTATACCATTAATCATTGTAGTACTATTACTAATAGCTATAGCCAATCTCTTCTTAACAAGTCCAGCTAATAAATGGTTAATATTTGCTCCTGTAGTAGTTCCAATGTTTATGCAATCAAATATCTCTCCTCAATTTGCTCAAATTGTTATGAGAGTAGGTGATTCTATAACGAAAGGTTTCACTCCTTTACTTGCTTCATTTGTAATTTATTTAGGCTATTTGAATATTTATAATCTTCATAAAGAAAGACCATATACTATTAAAAAAGCCTTACGAATGATTGCTCCCTACTTTTTACTTATCGCTGCTACATGGATTTTAATCGTTGTAGGTTGGTATTTAATAGGTTTACCAATAGGTCCAGGAGTAAATCCAACAATTTAACACCTTATGGTGTTTTTTTCTTGCACAAAAAGAAAAAAACTATTATAATAGTTCCGATATCAAAATGAAGAAAAGAGGTTTAAATATGAGTTTAACTGCTGGTATTGTTGGCCTTCCAAATGTCGGAAAATCAACCCTTTTTAATGCCATTACCAATCAAAAAATTTTAGCGGAAAATTATCCTTTCGCCACTATTGAACCAAATGTTGGTATCGTAACTGTCCCTGATGTTAGAATGAACAAATTAAAAGATATGTATAATCCGACAAGATTTATTCCTACTGCCTATGAATTTACTGATATTGCTGGTTTAGTCAAAGGAGCTAGTAAAGGTGAAGGTTTAGGCAATAAATTTTTATCTCATATCCGTGAAGTAGATGCTATTGTTGAAGTTGTTAGATGCTTTGACGATGGTAAAATTATCCATGTCGAAGGTACAATTGACCCTATTAGAGATATAGAAACAGTCAATCTAGAATTAACCATAGCTGATTTAGATATTATTAATAATCGTCTTGAAAAAGTATCTAAAAAAGCTCGAACTACTAAAAATAAAGATGATTTATTAGAAGTAGAAATTTTAGAAAAATGTAAAAAATATCTAGAATCAAATAAACCTTTACGCCAATTATCCTTATCAGAAGAAGAACAAAAAATTATTAAATCGTATAATTTTTTAACATTAAAACCAATCATTTATCTAGCTAACATAAAAGAAAGTGAATTAGGTAATCCCGATAATGAATTTGTAAAAAAAGTAAAAGAATATGCCAATACTGAAAATGCCAAGGTTGTTAGTTTATGTGCTAAAGTCGAAGAGGAGTTAAGTGAATTAACAGCTGAAGAAAAACAAGAAATGCTAGAAGGACTAGGCTTAGATAGCTCTGGTTTAGATAAATTAATAACCGCAACTTATGATATCTTAGGTCTTGCTACTTACTTTACGGTTGGTAAAGATGAAGTACGTGCTTGGACTTTTAAAAAAGGCATGAATGCTAAACAATGTGCTGGAATTATTCATACCGACTTTGAAAAAGGCTTTATAAGAGCCGAAATCATGTCCTATGATGATTTAATAAACTATGGCAGTGAATTAAAAGTAAAAGAAGCTGGTCGTGCTCGTTTAGAAGGAAAAGATTATCTTATGCAAGATGGAGATATTTGTCATTTTCGTTTCAATGTTTAAAATTAGCCTAAAAGGGCTTTTTTTATCGTTAAATTTTAAGTAAAGTGCACAAATAAGTGCAATTGAGTCAAAATAGTTTATTTTTAAAAGAAAATGCACAAA
>CANQSQ010000007.1 GCA_947626565.1 uncultured Bacilli bacterium | reverse complement strand
TAGAGTGCAGTCGGCGGCCATTCAAGCACAAACTAGTGCTTGCCAGAAACAGGCCCTTATAGGGCTTATGAAAAACTCGTTAAATTTTAAGTAAAGTGCACAAATAAGTGCAATTGAGTCAAAATAGTTTATTTTTAAAAGAAAATGCACAAATTTTAAATTGAAAATCAACAAAAATCATAAAAAAAGTATATAAAATTACAAAGTAAAACACGCTAAAAACATATAGGAACAATATTTTTAAATGTAAGTGCACAATTCCTATATCTTAAAGTAATTTTTAATTACTATACTAGAAAAATGAAAAAAGTCAATTAATTTATTTACAATTCCTCATTGACAATAGGAACCCAGTGATAATTCTAATTAAAACTGTAATATCTTAAAAATAAGATATTACAACAAGTATGACGAATTATCACTGCCTATTGTAAATGATTTGCTTATAAATAAATTCTAAAACTAATTGCACAACAATTGTGCACTTTCAATAATAATCTACACTTATGAAAAACTACCAGCTAGGCTGGTAGATTTTTATTGTAAAAAATAATTAATTATAGTATACTGAATATATGATAGGGATTGTGATATGATGGCGAGACGAAAGAAAAAAAGTAAAGGATTTACCATGGTTGAGTTATTAGCTGTTGTAGTGATACTTGGAATATTGATGATGATTTCTATTGCTTCAGTTAGTAAATTATTAGAAAAAGCCCGTAATGAGTTTTATGAAAAGCAAAAAGAGAATCTAACTCTAGCGGCGCAGTCGTATGGTCAAAAAAACAGGAATAAATTACCTAAAAATGTTGGTCAAAAGGTAAAGATTCCATTAAAAGATTTGTTGAACTCTAAATATATTTCAGAGACGATTAAAGATTATAATGATAATGAATGTGATATGGAAAAATCTTATGTACAAATCTTCAAATATTCCAAGAGTGATTATACATATCTTACTTACCTAGATTGTCCTAGTTATACATCTAAAGAGGAGTTTAAAGATTTAAAGCCTAAGATAACCATTACTTATAATAATTCTTTTAATAATGCTGGAGTTGATATATCCATTACTGATAGTAATAAAATAATTGGTTATGATTATATTGTTTCTTATCGAGAAAACACTTCATCGGCTTGGCGGGAAGTAATTAATAGTGGCTCCGTTGAGGGAAAACAGAGAACTAGTATAAGTGTTCATTTAGATTTAAAGAAATATACACCAGGTTATTTAAGAGTCGTAGTAAATGCTACTAATATGTATGGTATTACGGAGAAAGCAACTGGTACACATAATTACGCCGATACTAAGGCGCCAAAATGTGTATATACATCAGAAACGGAGTATAAAGCTAATGCAACTAGTCATATTCCATGGATTACAGCTAAAAATGGTGTTAGAAAAGTAACAGTGGGCTGTGATGATGGAGATGGAATCGGTTGTGCTAGAGAGACATTTACAAAGAATTTCACAGCTGATGCGAAATCAGGACAAATAGTAATTAGAGATAAGCAAGGTAATGAAACAACTTGTACCGTTCAAGTATATATTGATAAAACAAAACCAACGTTAACGATAAAGGCTTATCCACGTGATAGTAAAGGTAATAAGCAAAATACGGCAGCTGTTGCGAGTGTTACTGTAAGTGATAGTAAACCAAGTGCTTCTATGTCATCATATACTAATAATGTTAATGGTTGGTTAAATAAAGAAAAGTATCCATATGGTATTTATTATGAAATAACTTATTCAGATACTACTGGTAATATTTCTAAGACTTGGCAATATAATAAGAAGAATTTAGTTCAAAGTGCCGCTAATAATTTAACAGAGAAGAGTACGACCAACTTTGCTAAGACAAGTGGTTCAACAGATACATATTTCGCTGATGAAGGTTATCGAATGGGTAAATATAGTATTTCTGATGAAGCTGGTAATACAGTTTCAATAGATATCACAGCTCCACTTGATAGAACCGCTCCAACAAAACCAGAAATTACTAATCCAACGAATGGCAATTGGACAAATAAAGACTTTAGTTTAACAGTTAAAACAAATGAAACCATGTCTGGTTATAATTATTGGCAATATAAATATGATTCCACTAGTACCTGGACAACTTATAATAATTCTGCCAAATCACCATTTACAACGACTCCATTTAGTGCCGAGAGAAATGAAAATGTTTATTTAAGACATTGTGATAAAGCTGGAAACTGTTCAAGTAATTCTTCAACGAAAATTAAAATAGATAAGGGACCACCAAGTTGTAGTATTAATTTAAGTGGTACCTATGATAATAGTACTGGTTGGTATAAAGCTAAGAATGTAAGTATTAGTTTAGCAAGATCTGATAAAGGAAGCAGTGGTGTAGCAACTTATGGTTTAACAACCTCTACTAGCATTACGTATAATAGTACCGCTAGCGCTACTCAGGGTGATACAGGAGGAGTTACTTGGTATGGTTATGTAAAAGATAGTGCTGGTAATGAAAATAAGTGTTCTAAGACATTTAAAGTTGATAAGACCCCACCAACTTGTGTTTCTAGTGGTGGACAAAGTGGTTGGACTAATAAGTCGGTGACATTATATGGAACATGTAGTGATAATCTTAGTGGATGTAAGCAAAATATTACAAAAGAATTTAAAACTAATACTAATAGTACTACTGCTTCACCAGGTACGGTTTATGATAATGCAGGAAACTCAGCTAGTTGTCCTGGCAATCAAACAGTTAAAGTTGATACAACAGCCCCAACTTGTGGATATGCCAAAAATGCGACAACGGCTTGGACGGCTAATAATAGAACCATAAGCCAAGCTTGTAGTGATACAGGCGGAAGTGGTTGTGCCAAAGCATCTTATGATACGACATATAGTACTACAACAAAGACGGGATCAGTTGATATATTTGATAATGCTGGTAATAAAAAAACTTGTTCTTATAATGTTTACGTGGATAAAACACCTCCTACTTGTTATAATGGAGACATTGTTGGTAATTGGACGTCGGCTGATAGAACATTAGGAGCTTATTGTAAAGATGATCATAGTGGATGTCCAAGGTCTAGGTTTACAAAAACTTATACAGAGACAACTTTGATTGATTGGCTTTTAGTAAATGATAACGTAGGAAATACTGATGATTGTCTTATGGCACCTCTTGTTGATAAAGATCCACCTAAAATTAATTTTGATACGACGCCAACTTATTCTTGTACATTTACAGGTGGTCGATGTGGCATAGCTAGTTCTTGGTGTTCTGGAGCTGATTGTACTGTAAATATGTGTATAACTAATGCTTATGGATATTGGAATATTTCACAATATGAGGAAGTTATAGACATTAGTGGTGTTTCGAAGAATGATATGTATTTTTTATATTCTAGTGATGATAAAGCAATTCTTCAATCTCGTGCTTGGGACAATGCTGGAAATATGGCTAATACTCACAAGGTAACTATTTACATTTATCGTTATGGTATCAATACTAGTATTTGTGGCAGGTAATTGAAAAGTGTTTTATGATAAAAAATCTTTATATCGATGATATAAAGATTTTTTACTTTGTTAATTTCTTTTTAAAGTTTTTTAGAGTGTGGTATGAATTAAAGGCAAAATTATAGGCATGATACCAAAAAGGATTTACAATTAAATCAAATTCACCTATTAATTCGACAACGGTACCGCCAAAGCTCTTTTTAAATAGATATAAACCATATAGAGAATTTTCTGGACGAAAATCTCCTGTTATGCCATAAAAATTGTATTTTTTATAATGATGTTCAACAGCATATTTTATACCAGCAAAATGAGTAGAATAAGCAGATTGAAATTGCATTAGTTTTGCTAAAGAACCACCATAAAGTGATAATACCTCATTACCATAAATTAAGAAAAGAATTCCTCCTAACGTAGTTTTATTACCATATTCTTTTTTGTACTCAGCAATTTTTTGTAATTGTTCTTGTAAACGGAGTATTTCTTCTTCATCGTGTTTATTGGCTTGAGCATATTTTTTTTCATTCATTTTTAAAATATTATTTTCTTTTTTGTAGCGACGATCTTTTAAACTTTGTTCAATTTGAGTTAAATCGGTTGTGGTATTTTTTTCAAATATAGTAAAGTCAATTTCAGCAATGATAATTTTTAAAATACCACTGTCATGAAGACTATCCCACATGGCTTCATAATAAGATAGGGGTCGATCAACAAATTCCCGACGATCCGAAGTATGTTGCATAATATCTTTAAAAATAGGTAGTTCTTCTCTAGTAATTTCTCTAGTTACGATACCAGACTTTTCATTTTTACGGATAATTTGTCTGGTTTTAGACTCCATATCTTTCATAACATCTTCTATAGATTTATTTTCAGTATCTATTACATGCATCCAACGTGGTTGAAGGGTATCTTGCATAAGATTAAAGCCAAAATGTTTATAGCCTAAGTCTTTTAAATTTTGAATACAATCACTATTATCAAAACCATCAGTTACTATGTTACCATTATTATCATGTTCTTTGTAGGGAACATAGGGATCTATTTTTAAGAAAATAGCTTTTTGTTCCTTAGCAAATTTAGTTATTTTTTCTGTAAATTCTCTTAATAATTCTTTATTGTGATAATCAATTAAAAAACCACGAGGAGCATAAAACATTTTCTTTTTAATAATAGGTAATTCTTTAGATAAAATCATTGTTGCGGCAATAATTTTTTTATTATCTTTTAGAGCTAAGTAATAAGAATTCCAATTATTAACTTTTTTTAAAGCTGCCCATTCTTTGGTTTGATGAAAAGTAATTTGTTCATGTTTATCAGCAAATTTTTTAAAGTCTTTTTCATTTATTATTTCTAACTTCATTTTTAAGCTCCTTCTTACTGCGTTTTCTTACCATATTACGATAAAAAGGAACAAGTTTAGTAAAAATAAAATACATAAATTTATTAGTTACATAGTCCCATTCACCCATAAATTCAACATAATCACCGCCAAATTTCTTCTTAAATTCATGAAGACCTAGACGAGGATTATCTTTGGATAAGTCACCTATAGTACCGAATTGATCATATATTTTTATATTTTTATCTTTACAATACTTTAGATGCTCGAAGTAGGTGTTATAGTTAACATAAGTTTCTGATAAGATATTGTGATTTCCAGCATATAATACCCAGGCTTTGTCACCATATTCAATAATCATATGAGCACTTAAAGTTAATTCATTACCATATTCCTTTTTATAGTTTTTATATTTTTCAATTTCATTTTTAATATTATCTTTTTGTTTGGTTAATTCTGTTAATTTAGCTTTAGCACTTTTACTAAGATTATCAATAGGTAAAATAGATATTTGATTATTAATTACTTTTAAATTTTTTTCTAAAGCCTTAATAGTTTTATTAAGATTAATTTTACCTAAAAATAAAGTAGCTTTAGAGTTCTTATTACCATTAAAAATTTCATATAAGGTTTCATAATAGTCTTCGGTATAAGATATAAAATCTTTTCTATTTTCTGTTAAAGTCATTAAATGATAAAATTCATGAATATCTTCTTTAGTACCAATAACGACATCAGTATCTAGTTTTAAAGCTTTTTGAATACGTTGTTTTGTAGTTTTAGAAAAATGACTTTCAATTGTTTCTAAATCTTGAGTCAAGTCAATGCGAAAGGTATAACGAGGTTGCATAGTTTCAAAATTTTTAGTAAAGCCTTGATGTTTAAAACCTAGTTCCTTTAAAGTATTAAAAATATCTTCATGATTATTATTTAGTGGTATTTCTTCATTGTTGTAATTATATTTTTTTATAATAATATCGGGATCAATTTTAACAAAAATTGCTTTCTTTTTTTTAGCAAAATCAATTACTTTGGAAGTCATAGTACGAAGTAGTTCTTTTTTGTTATAGTCAATAACAAAGCCACGAGGAGCATAAAAGTAACAATAATTTAAAGGAAGTTTTTTTTCTAAAAGAAGAGTAGCAGCGACTATTTTATTGTCTTCATTAACTAGTCCTAAATAATAAGGGGTTAATTTCTTTTTTACTTTGGAAAATTCTCCCCAAGATAATGATTGAAGAAAATGAGATTTAGTAGGATGATTAACAACAAAATTATCAAATTCTTCTTTATTTATATTAGTAAGCTTTAACATGATACTTTTCACCTTTCTTATAATATTAGTATAACACAATAAAAAAAAAAGAACATACTTTTTGTATATTCTTAAATAGTGAGGAATTTTACATCATATAGAAACCATCATCTTTTTGAAGAAAATTATTTTTCTTAGAAGTTTCAAGATGTTTAACTTTTTCTTTTAATATATTAATTTCTTGTTTCATATTTTTTAATTCTTCTTCAATATGGTTGAATGATGGATTTTGTTGGTTAGGTAGATACATTTGTGGTATAAATGGAAACATGTTATTCATAGATATCCCTTGCTTTCGTATTATTATATGCAAGTTAGATAAAAATGTGATAAAATAAAGGTGTGGTGGTTTTATGAGACTTAGAAATGTCAAAAATAAAGAAGAAATAATGAATGAGTCTACTTATTTAGTAAAAGAACCATTAAATTATAAAGGTAAATGGAAGAGTCTTTTTAAAAATAATAATCCAATATATATTGAAATTGGTATGGGAAAAGGACGATTCATCATTAATAATGCTTTAAAGTATCCAAATATTAATTTTATTGGAATAGAAAAATTTGATAGTGTCGTGGTGCGAGGTTTACAAAAAATTCCTGAAGGATTAGATAATTTATTGATAATTAGGATGGATGCTTTAGATATAGATAAAGTATTTGAAAAAGAAATAAGTAGAATATATTTAAATTTTTCTGATCCTTGGCCTAAAAAACGACATAGTTTGCGAAGATTATCTAGTAAAGTTTTTTTAGAGAAATATGATCAAATTTTTATTAAAGAGAAGGAAATATATATGCGAACTGATAATAGAGACTTATATATTTATTCTTTGATGAGTTTTAGTGAACATAATTATAAGTTAAGGAATATTTCTTTTGATTTACATAGTGAAGAAAAAAGTGACTTAATAACAACGGAGTATGAAGATAGATTTGTTAGTAGAGGAATGCCTATTTATAGTGTAGTTGCTTATAAAGACGATGTCTAAAAGAGTAAAGAAGAAAAAATATTTTTACATTTACAAAAAATTTGGTATAATGTAGTAAGAGTAGGTGAAATATGAAAAGATTAATTGTTTTACTCTCTATATTTTGCTTGTTAGTAACAGGATGTAGTGCAAAGAAATTAGATGATACTGATATAGGTAAAAATATAAAAATACTTTTATCAGAAAAAGCTAATATTTATAATGTTTATTTAGATGGATATAAATATTATGTACCTAGGGGTATGAAATTTGTTAATAAAGAAGAATATAATGCCTTATTTTTAGATAAGATGAAAAATAAATACTATTTGTATATTGATGCAATAAGTTATTATCATAAGATGGATATTGATTATGATACTGTTGAGGATGCTCATTATTCAAAAGCTTTTAATTATCGTAAAAAGAGTGGATATATTCAAGTTAATGAAGTAAAAAATAAATATTTTGTTCAATATATGTATAATTATGCTAAAATAGAGGCTTTTGTTAAAAAAAGTGATTTAGCCGTAGCAATTAATAATATGAGTTATATTCTTAGAAGTGTTAAATATAATGATTCAGTCCTTGAAAGTTTAATTGGTGAAAATGTATTAGACTATAAGGAAGAAAATTATAATCTTTTTGAAACTAATTCATCTAATGAGAATTTCTTAGATGTTGTAGAGAAATATGAACCTGATTATAAAAAGGATATTGAAGATGAAAAGATTGAACTAGATGATTAAATTGTAAAGAGGTGAACTTATGGGTTTATTAAATAAGTTAAAGAATGCTCTTTTTGAAGAAGAATATGTTGAAGTTGAAGAAAAACCTAAAAAGATAAAGAAAGAGCGACCTAAAGAAAAAGAAAAAGAAGAAAAACCTATAGCTAAAAAAGTTATTTTGCCAGGAAGAAAAGATCAGAAAGTAGAAGAAATACATGAAGAAGAGTTGGTTGATGAAGATTTTGAGATTCGTCCTAAATCAGAAGTAAAGAAGGAAGAAGTAGAACCTGAAGAGGTACACAACGATTTTAAAATTATGGATGATAATGATTTTAAGATGGATGATGAAATTCCTAGTGCTTATGAAGAACCAGAAATAGTTAAAGTTATAGATAAAAAAGAAGATTTTGTTGTTAATGATGATGTTAATGATGAACCTGAATATTATACAGGTAAGAAGGAAGAATATGAGGCATATCAACCTGTAGAAGAAAAAAAATTATATGGTGGAGAAACAAATACAGTTAAAGTTCATGAGTATGGTGGCTATGAGAAAAAAGAAGAGAAAACTTATTTTAAACCATCTCCAATTATTTCACCTATTTATGGAATTTTAGATAAAAATTATAAAAAAGAAGATGTTGTTTCTAAAAAGGAAGTTCGTCTTTCTAGTTCATATGCTAAGAGGAAGGTAAGTGTTGATGAGGTTCGAAATAAAGCATATGGACAACTAAGTGATGATATTGAACGAGAAATGATAGATAATATTGATGAAGATGAAACAAAGTTTTCATTAGAAAAGCAAAATGTAGAAGATGAAGATATTAATATTTTAGTAGATTTAAGCGATGAAAAGGAAAAACCAGCTGTTAAAGAGGTAACAGTTGGAGATGCCGTGGAATATTTTCAAGATTTAGGATTAGAATATAATGTTGATTATGTTGATGCAACAAAGGAACAACACAAGAAAAAAGAAGAAGCTGAAGTAAAGCCAGAGGAACCAAAAAGAAGACGACGTGAGGTAATAATAAACGATTATGAAGATGATAGTCAAAATGTTATGGAAATAGAGGAAAAAGATATTCCTATTGAAGAAGATAATAGTGACTTAGACTATGATTTAAATAAAGATGAAAATAAAGAAGAAAAGGTTGAAAGTACAAAAAATGAAAATGACTCTAATATTGATAAATTATTAGATACGGATGATAATTTATTTGATTTAATTGATTCAATGTACCAAGAGAATGAATAAGAAAGGAGATAGGAAATGGAGACTTTGAATTTGTTATTACCAATATTAGTTTATGGCTTAGGTATTGTTTTACTAATAATTTTAATAATTTTAGGAATAAGATTAATACAACTATTGGATAAAGTTGAAAGAGTTGTTGATAATATTGAAAGTAAAGTAAATACATTGAATGGGGCTTTCTCTTTAATAGATAAAGCTACTGATTCAATAGCTGTATTAAGTGATGCTGTTGTTTCTAAAGTATCATCAGTGATAACAAAGGTTTTTAGAAGAAATAAAAAGAAAGAGGAGGAAGAAGATTATGAGTTCTGAAAAAAAATCAGGAATAGGAAAATTTATTGCTGGAGCAGCAATAGGTGCTGGATTGGGAGTTTTGTTTGCTCCTAAAAAAGGTAGTGAAACGAGAAAGGAATTAAAAGAAAAAATCGATGAATTTATAGTACAAGTAAAAAATATCGATATTAAAGAAGTAAAAGAAGAATTTGATAAGAAAGTAGAAGAAATTAAAGAAGAGTTGTCTGATTTAGATAAAGAGAAAGTTTTAGAAATTGCTAAAGAAAAGACAGCTCAAATTAAGAAGAAAACACAAGAGTTAGTTGATTTAGCTATTGAAAAAGGTACACCTGTTTTAAGAGATGCTGCTGATGAAGTAAGAGAAAAAGCTATTGAAGTAACAAAAGATGTATTAAAGAAATTAGAAGGAAAAGGTGCTAAGTAATCTTTTCTTTTTTTTAGGAATTTTAGTTGGCGAAAGTTAAATTATATGGTACAATAATGGTATAAATTTTGGTGATTAATAGCTTAGTAGTTGTAATTATTATTTTAGAGACTTAGTGGTTGGTGAAAACTAAGAGGTAATTATAAATGAAATACACTATTAGGAGAAATATCCGTTAACGACGTTATAGTTAAAAAGAGCATAAGTTGTCTTATGAATTAAGGTGGTACCGCGAATATTTCGTCCTTAGGATTGAATATTCGTTTTTTTTTTGGAGGTGATTTTGGTGCATACTGAATATGAGGTTAGAGTATTAGAAATAGATGAGGAAAAGGTGCGTGAAAAATTAGAAAGTTTAAATGCTACTTTTCAATGGGATTTATTACAAAGACGATATGTTTATGATGTTATACCTGCGGAAAAAGGTAAATGGATAAGATTAAGAACAAATGGTCACAGGACGACATTGACTATTAAAAATGTTGTGTCATCTTTGATAGATGGAACACAAGAATTAGAAATTGAAGTAGATAATTTTGAAAGGTGTAATTTGTTACTTAAGGAATTGGGATACGAACCTAAAAGTTATCAAGAAAATAGAAGATGTCAATATTTATTAAATGGTGTAGAGATTGATATAGACTATTGGCCAATGTTGCCAACTTATTTAGAAATTGAAGGCCCTAGTGAAGATGCGGTTTATAATGCTTTAGAGGCTTTAGGTTTTAGTAGGGAAGGTACAATTTCTAAAGATGTTGATGGTGTCTATAAGGATTATGGTATAAATATAGATGAAATAGAATATTTAAAATTGGAGGATGAAAGAAAATGACTTTTTTTGAAGAATTACAATGGCGAGGATTAATAAAAGATATTTCAAGTGATGAATTAGCGGAAAAATTAAATAATGGTAAACTTACTTTTTATATAGGAGCTGATCCCACAGCAGAAAGTTTACATATTGGGCAATTTCCTACGTTTTTGATGGTGGAGAGATTGAAAAGAGCTGGTCATAAACCTATTATTCTAGTAGGTGGTGCAACAGGTAGAGTAGGCGATCCTCGAGGAACAGGAGAAAGAGAAAAAGCTGATGTTGCGGTAATTGAAAAAAACTTTGGTAAAATAAAAGACCAGATGAAAAGATTATTTGGTAATGATATTACGATTGTTAATAATTTTGATTGGTTTAAGGAAATGAATTTAATTGATTTCTTACGTGATGTTGGAAAATATGTTAATGTTAGTTATATGTTAAGTAAAGACTTAGTAAAGAGACAACTAGATATTGGAATTTCATATGCAGAATTTTCTTATATGTTAATACAAGGTTATGATTTTAAAGTATTACATGATGAGTATGGAGTTAATTTACAATTTGGAGGTTCTGATCAATGGGGAAATTTAACTACGGGAATAGAACTTATTAGAAAATTGAATAATGAAGAAGTTTATGCTTTTTCAATGCCTTTAACGACGGATTCTAATGGTAATAAACTTGGTAAATCTTATGGTAATGCCTTATGGTTAGATAAAGAGAAAACATCTAGTTATGAATTATATCAATATATGCTTAATTTTGAAGATGTAATGATTGAAGACTATTTAAAGAAATTTACTTTTTTAAGTAAAGAAGAAATAGAAGATATTATGAGTGAACATAATAAAAAGCCTGAGGAAAGATTGGCGCAAAAAAGACTGGCTAAAGAAGTTATAAGTTTTATTCATGATGAAGAAAGTTATGAGGAAGCTGTTAGGATTAGTCAATCTCTATTTAGTGGGGATATTAAGAATTTTACTAGTAAAGAAATAGAAGTGGCTTTTGCGGGAATAGATGCTTTTAAAATTGAAAAAGAAATGAATATAGTAGATTTGTTAGTAGAAGGTAAGATTTGTTCTAGTAAAAGAGAAGCTCGTGAATTTATAGGTAATGGGTCAATTTATCTAAATGGGGAAAAAGTAGTTAATACAGAAGTACTTGTAAATAAAGAAGTAGCTATTGATGAAAAATATATAGTTATTAGACGTGGCAAGAAAAAATATTATATTGGAACATTTGAGTAGACATTAAAGTTTACTCTTTTTATCCCTTATTTTAAGTAATGGTAGTAATAAAAAATCTTTTTTGATAGAATATTGTTAGAAGAATGGAGGGTTAGCGTGAGTAAAAAAAAGAAGAAGAAAAGTAATAATAAGCAGATATTTAAAATATTAAAGATAATTGCTATTATGTGTGTAATTGTATTGTTTCTAGAATTATCTTTTATGATATATAAAATGTTTCATGTAGAAGATGATAATGTTTATTTTGATAGTGTTAATTCCTTTGTGGCTGTTGATAATGGCTATGTGGCTGTTGGAGGAAATAATGATAATGAAAATTACTATGAAAAAGCTAAAATAACAAAATATAATGCGAAAAGAGAAAAGACTTTTGAAAAACTTTATAATAAAGGTTATTTGAGTAGCTTTTCGGGGGTTGTTGTGGATAAAGATGGTTATGTAGCTGTTGGTGGTTATGAAAAAGATGAAGATGCTTATAAAAAGAAAGATTGGTCAGCTTTAATTGTTAAATATGATGTTAATGGGGAAATTTTGTGGGAAAAAGATTTTCAAATGGCTGATAATTCATATTTTAATAATATTCAAGTTGTTAGTGATGGCTATATAGTTGTGGGAGAAAGTAATTTTAAAAAAGAAAATAACTCTAAGGATGGGGGAGCTTACTTAGTAAAGTATAGTAAAGAAGGAAAGTTGGTGTGGAAAAAGAATCTAGGTGAAAATACAGCTGCTAAATTTAATGACTTATTGATTAGTGATAATTTTATTTATACTGTTGGTAGTTCTAATAGTATTGGTCTTGTGGATAAATTTGATATGGAAGGTAATTTAGTAAAAGAAGCTACTTATGAAACAGTAGATACTACTGGTTTTACAGGAATTACAAGATTAAATGATAATATTTATGTTGTGGGTGCTGATGATAAAGAAAAGGCATTGATTGTTCAATATGATTTAGATTGTAATTTTAGAAAATGGTATAAAAATGATGAACTTAGAAATGCGCGTTTTAATCAAATTATGGTCGATAAAGATAACTTAGTAGTTATTGGTATTAAATATGATAATAATGAGTACGATGGTATAATAGGTAAGTATAAGACTGATTTAGAAAAAGTAGATGTAGTAAGTTATGGTGAAGATAGAGATGATTATTTTACGAATGTAATATTGAAGGATGGCAATTATTTAGTAGTAGGATATTCTTCTTATGAAAATGGTGATTATTTAAGTAAATTTATTAATTATAGTGATGCGTTAAAAGTTTTGGAGGTAGGTTAAATGAAAATAGCTTTGGTTAGACATGGACAGACGGAAGGTAATTTTACTGGTAGAGTGCAAGGAAGACAAAATAATGAATTAAATGATACTGGTAGAAGACAATGTGAAAAATTAAAAGTAAAAATTAAAGATAAACATTTTGATTATTGTTATATGTCACCATTACTAAGAACTGTGGAAACAGCAATGATATTAGTTGGAGATAGAGTAGAAACTATTCCTGATAAACGATTACTAGAAAGAGATTTAGGAGAATTAGAAGGAGCCGAGAAGGAGCTATATGATCCGGTTAAGTATTGGAATTTTGATACTAATTGTGGAGATTTAAGAGTAGAAACAATACAAGATATATATGAAAGATGTCGAAGTTTTTTAGAATATATTAAGGAAAAACATGCGGGTCAAGATATTTTAGTGGTTACGCATGCCGCTATATATAGAATGCTTAGATTGTTACTTTTGAATAAAGAAGTAAAAGGTGATTTATATGACGGGTTTATAGAAAATTGTGCTTATGAGGAATTTGAAGTAGAATAATGAAATATTATTCTATTTTTAGTTGACAGTAATGTGATTAATAATTAATGACTTTACTGGTATTTTGAGGTGGATTATGCTATAGTTAAGATGAAAAGTGGGTTGTTAGATATGGTATGTAAAAAATGTGGCAATAAATTAGATGATAAGGCAACGGTTTGTGATAAATGCAAAACTCCTGTAGAAAAAAAAGAAAGTAAAAAAGATTCTGATAAAGGGACAATTATATTTTTTGCAGTTGTAATTGTAATAATAGTTGCTTTTTTAATATTGTTTTTAGTATTAACGATTGTTAATAATGATGAAGAAGAATTAAAGGGAGTAGATACTCCTGATAATACCGGTATTGAAATTAGAAAAGGAATATCTTATTCCGGTTATGATTTAAATATAGGTAATGAATATAATTATATGTTTGATGATGAGTATGGGGTTATCTTTGGTAATGACAAAGTTGCTTTTACTTTAGAAATTGATCATGATAAGAATTTTGATGATGCTAAGAATCAAATTATGCAACAAAATCCTGGTAGAACAGATATCTTTATGGATGTTAATGGTAAAGCATATATTGCGTATAAAGTTCAAAGTGAACAAAATAATTATTTTGTTTATTTAACGAGTGGTCCAAATAATGAACTTTGGGGTGGTTTTGCTATGAAAAGAGATACAACTTTAGCAACCAATGATGATTTTATGCTTTTAAATAATGTAATTACTACGTCAAAAATTGTAGATGGCTTTGTTCCTAGTGAAAAAGAAAATATAAAAATTGATGTTTTAAACTTTGAAAAGAAAGTGCCTCCTAAAATTGATGATTACATTTAAATTAATAGTGAAATGTTTATTATTTATATGGTATACTTTTATTATAGTGGGAGGTAGTAAATGTATAATAATGGCAATGGAGTAAATGGTAATAATAATTATCGGCCTCAGGTAAATATGAATCAACAAGTAAATCAGTATAATCAAAATAATTATCCAATGACTAATCCACATATAAATAATGATAACAATAATAATGTTATTGAAAATAATAAGAGATTAAATTTTAAAATAGATATAAATGTAGTATTGGTTATCTTAATTTTGATAGCCTTATTATTTGTTGGAGGAATATATAATAATTATTTCATGAATAAGAGTAGAACTATTATGATTTACATGGTAGGTTCTAATTTGGAAACGGGTAAGGGTATTGCGACTAATGATTTAGATGGAATAGCTTATAAAGGGCCGAAAGATGAAAAAATTAGGGTTTTATTGATGGCTGGTGGAACTAAAAGCTGGTCTAATAGCTATGTGTCTGCTAGTGAGACATCTATTTATGAATTAACTGATAATGGCTTTGTAAAGGTTGATAAAAGATCAATAAACAATATGGGTTCTATAGATAATTTAAGTTATTTTTTAAATTATTCTTATGAGCATTATGATAGTGATTTATATGATTTAATATTTTGGAATCATGGTGGAGCCGTTGATGGTAGTGAATATGATGAATTAATGGGTCAGGATAATTTAAAATTAACAGAGATGAGGATGGCCTTTGAAAAAAGTCCTTTTAAAGCCAAAAATAAATTGGAAACAATTTTCTTTAGAACATGTTTAAATGGAACAATAGAGGTAGCTAATTTGTTAAGTGATTATGCAGATTACTTAATTGCTTCTGAGGAGGTTACAGTTGGTTCTAAATACACAATTTCAGCTTTGGAATTTATTAATGCACTTTTAGCGACAGATTCAGCAGTAGAATATGGTAGAAAAGTAATTGATACTTATGAAGCAATGATATTAAATATTTGTAATCAACAAGCACCTTCTAGTGAAGATGAAAATTATTGTGTTGATTTAACTTATTCTTTGATTGATTTAAGTAAAATTGCTAAAGTAAATGAAAAGATGGATGAAGTGTTTGCGGATGTAAGTGAAAATTTAGGTTCTAATTATTCTGATATTGTGAGGATAAGAGCTAATAGTAAGCAATATGGTTCTGATGAATTGTTATATGATATGATTGATTTATATGATTTTAGTAGTAAGTTGAAACCTTATTCTGATAAGGTGAATGGTTTATTAAAGGCTATAGATAAGGCTGTTGTTTACGATATTACTAATAATGATTATTCGCACGGATTATCAATTTATCATCCGTTTAATGGGACAAATTTTTGGAAAACATATAGTGATATTTCAGTAGCCAAGAATTATACAAATTATTTAACAAATTTTCTTAATTTAAAACAAGGTGTTAGTAATGTAAATATTTTTAGTAATTTAAGTAATAATGATATTTCATTACGAAAAGAGTCAAAAGATGAAGCTGATTTTACATTGACTTTGACTGATGAACAAGCAAAGAATTTTGCTAGAGCTGTTTATTATGTATTTGCGGATACGGAAGATGGATATTATAAAATGTTATATACTGGTTCTGATGTAGAGTTAGATGGTAATGTTTTAAAAGCTAAAGTAGAAGGAAAACATTTAAAGGTTGGTAATAAAAATTTTGAAGATGATGAGTTTTGGTTAACAGTTGTTGAGGATAAGGTTACTGATGATTATGTTGATGTTGTGACTTCAGCTTTATTGACAAGAGGATTAGCAAAAAGCACCATTGTAAATATTAAAATTAGAATTGATGATGAGCATCCTAATGGGCAAATTATTTCCATTATTGAGGCTAATAGTGGAAAGAATAATAATGGTAATAAATTAAGTTATTTTTCTAATGAAGCTATTTCTTTAGATAATTATGATTATATTGAGTTTGTTGGTTCACATTGGGATTTATTTGATGATCAAGGTAATTTTACGATAAGGACTAATACAAATAATCCAATTTATGGGGTTAAATATACGATGGATGAATTTCAGTTTTTAAAGTATGATTTTGATGATGATGTAAAATACTATGCTGTTTTTGAAGTTTTTGATTCAGCAAATAAGTCATTTTTTTCTAAGGTTATAAGCTTAGAGAAGTAGGTGAATGTATGAACAAAAAAAAGGTATTGTGGATAAGTTTACTGATTATAGTTTTAGTGATTCTTAGTGGGATTCTTTTAAAAAATGTTTTTAAAGAAAATAAATTAGTTTATGGTGGAAATAATCAAGAAGCAGAGTTAGATTTTTTAGCAACTAATTATAATATGAATACTACAATTAATGTTAGTAATACTATGGATAATGATGTAGAAGTTGATTTAGTAGGGGAAAATATTACCTATGAGGGGGATGGTAAATTATTTTATCAGTTATTTGATGAAAATTATGATCTTGTTGATGAGGGATTTATTCATCATGGGGAAGAAAATATTTTGGCGAGTGTGAAGTTACCGGCGAATAGTACAGAAGTTTATTCTTTGTCAGCTATTTTTATAGATTTAGAAATCAATAAAAAAATTAAAATAAAAGGTGATTTTTCATTAAGAAATCATGTAGAGGAAGATTATGCTTTACTTGATGGAGAAAATTTAAATGAGAAAATTTTGCGATTAGCTAATCCTGATGTTGAAAATGTTAAGTATGCTGATAATTATTACACAGAATTTGTGGATAAAAATATAAAGAAGATAAAAATTGCTCCTGAGATGAATAAAAAGTATGAAAACAGTAATTATATAGTTTCCATGAAAGATTCTAGTGTTCCTATTTATATGTGGTTTGAAGATAATACTTTATATTTTTATGCTAGTAAAAAAATAAGACTTAGTAAAAAAGTGTCTAATATGTTTGAAAGATTGTCTGAATTAAATGATGTAAGTGATTTAAGATATTTTGATTTTTCACAAGTTGAGTACATGGATGGCTTTTTGAT
Source organism: uncultured Bacilli bacterium (assembly GCA_947626565.1). GTDB lineage: Bacteria > Bacillota_I > Bacilli_A > RF39 > UBA660 > CANRGD01. The sequence continues at coordinate 40,773 of CANQSQ010000007.1, read as the reverse complement.
GAAAGATAGTTCTTTGAGTGATATTAGTTTTTTTGAATATATTGAAACAAATAATTTGAAATATGCTGATGATTTATTTAGAAAGTGTGAATCTTTATATAATATTATTCCTTTAGCTAATTTGAAAACAGGCAAACTTGTTTCAATGTCAAGAATGCTAGATGAAACGGGGATTACAGATATTAGGGTGTTAATGTATTGGGATGTTTCACAGGTTGAATATATGGATGCTTTATTAAGAAATACAGAGATAAGTGATATTGAGGCATTAAGTTATTGGAATATTAGTAATGTGAAATCATTTACAGAGTTGTTTTCTTATACAAGGGTGGATTCACTTGAGCCTCTTTCAAGGTGGGATGTAAGTAACATTAAATATTTCTTAGAATTATTTAAAGGTACAAAGATAGAGAATCTTGATGCTTTGAAAAAATGGAATGTTGCTAATGGGGTGTCTTTTTTTGGAATGTTTTCTAGTTGTTTCAAATTAAAAGATATTTCAGGTATAAAGGATTGGAATGTTGCTAATGCGGAAAGTTTAGCTTATATGTTTAGTGATACGGCTATTGAGAATGTTGATGCATTAAAAAAATGGGATACTTCTAATGTTGAATCAATAGATGGAATGTTTTATCATGCTACAAAATTAAAGAATATTGATGGGTTAGCTGAATGGCAGGTAAAACGTGTAGAATCAATGAATAGCACTTTTTATCAAACAAAAATTGAATCTTGTGAAGCGTTAGAGAAGTGGGTTACTTTTAATGTTGAAAGTATGAAAGGAACTTTTCAATATACTAATATAAATAGTTTATCATGTTTTAAAGATTGGGATACTTCTGATGTGATAGATTTTAGATATTTATTTGCTAATACAAAAATAGAAAGTCTTAATGGTATAGAAAATTGGAATACTTTAAGAGGTGAAAAGTTTGATTATATGTTTTCTTTATGTAAAAATTTGAAGGATAAAACTGCTGTTAGTAATTGGAAGTTTATTAAAGGATTAGAATCTTCTAAGTTAATGTTTGTAGACACTAAAGTTGACAGTTAATTGTAAAAAAAAAGATGATTAATAGTATTTTATTTTTAATTGTGATATAGTTTAGATAATGAAAGTAGGTGTAAAGTAATATGTTTTGTAAGAATTGTGGTAATCAATTAGATGGTACTACTGCGGTATGTCCAAAATGTGGAACACCGGTGGATAATGGGCAAGTTACTCCTATTGCGACACCTGTAGTTAATCCTAATCAAAACATGGGAGCTATGCCAGTAGTTGATCCTAGTCAAAATATGGGAACTGTGCCGGTAGTTGATCCTAGTCAAAATATGGGAACTATGCTAGGAAGTGTTCCTAATCAAAACATGGGAGCTGTGCCAGTAGTTGATCCTAGTCAAAATATGGGAACTGTGCCGGTAGTTGCCCCTAATCAAAATATGGGAACTATGCCAGGAAGTGTTCCTAATCAAAACATGGGAGCTGTGCCGGTAGTTGATCCTAGTCAAAACATGGGAGCTGTGCCAGGAAGTGTTCCTAATCAAAATATGGGGGCTGTACCGGGAGCTAATCCAGTAATGAATGGAGGAGTTCCTAATAATGCTCAAGGAAATGGTAAAAAGAGTAAAACGACAATTATTCTAGCTGCAGTTTTGGTAATTGTTGTTGTTGCAGGAGTGTTGGGTGTGATGCTTTTAAATAAAGGAGATAGCGCTCAAGAAAAAACGACTGATAAAGATTCAAAAGTTTCTGAGGAAAGTTCAAATAAAACGGTACAATATTTAGGATATAATTTTAGTATTCCTGATAAATATCAGTATAGTATTGATAATTATTATGGCCTTTTAGTTCATGATGATGAAAGTGGTTGCTCTATAGGGGTAGATACTACTTATTCTTATGACGAATATAGAACTAGGATTACAAATACTAAGTTATTCATGGAATTTAATAGTCGAGAGTATATTGCAACTCGTCTTACTGATTCAAAGAATAATAATTTAATTGTTTATATTACAGCAGGATTTAATGATGACCTTTTTGCAGGATTTTTAGTACGTCGCGATGGAACTTATCCTGGTGATAATGAATTTTCATTGGTGAATGAAATCTTTGCAGCTACTAAGGCTTTAGATTCTTTTGCTCCTAGCGATGATGATCCACCAACTATTGATGTTACAAGTCTAGAAACTATGACACCTCCAGAATTTGGTACTCAGTTTTAAATAAAAATAAAAAGCTCGAAAGAGCTTTGTTTATGAAAAAAGCACCATAAGGTGTTTTTTTACTTGTTATAAAATTCAACAATTAAGGCTTCATTAATATCAGCATTTAATTCATTTCTTTCAGGTAGTCTAACGTAAGTAGCTTCCATTTTACCTTCATTATAATTAATGAATTCAACTCTTTTAGTTACTTTAGCTAAAGATTCAGTAACTACTTTAAGATTTTTGTCATCTTCTTTTAGAGAGATAACATCACCAACTTTAACTCGATATGATGGAATGTCAACTTTTTTACCATTTACGGTAACGTGTCCATGGTTAACAAGTTGTCTTGCTCCACGACGAGTAGTAGCAAAACCAATACGATATACTAAGTTATCTAAACGTGACTCAAGCAATCTTAAAAAGTTAGTACCTTGAATACCTTTCATTTTAGAAGCTTTATCAAAAGTTTTTCTAAATTGTCTTTCATTAACTCCATACATGAAACGAACTTTTTGCTTTTCTTTTAATTGAGTTCCGTGTTCAGATAATTTACCTTTACGTTCATTACCATGTTGACCAGGTCCATAGGGACGACGAGCTAATTCTTTACCAGTTTCACTAGTTGAAAAACCAACACGACGAGCTTGTTTATAACTAGGTCCAGTGTATCTTGACATAATATTTCTCCTTTCTTTTATTACATTTTACTTAAAATGGTTTAGTCATATTTCAGGGAGTCTTTACTATTCTTTCGCGTAAACAGCAATAGTTACTCAAATTAATTTAAAAGACACTTTAAAATATTCTAAATCTGCTGCTTCAAGTAATTTGCATTATTAATTATAGGCAAAAAACCTTGATATGTCAAGAAAAAATTAGATTTTAAGATAATTATAAAGATTATTTAAGAAAATTGTAGAAAATTGACATTATAATGTGTTAAAATATGATTAGGAAAAAATAGAGGTGAAAAAGATGCCAAATGATGTTACGATAATTATTACGATAGTTTTGACAATATTTGTTATTTTTTTCATGACTTTTAGAGTAGTAAATTTTGTAAAAAAGAAATTCTATAAAAAGAGTGTAAAAGATTTAGAAGTATTAAGAAATAAAGTTGCTTCTACTCCAGTACTTGTTGAACTTTCAAAGATAGAACCAATTATAAAAAATGAAAAGATGGAAGAAAAGTATAATAAGTGGGAGGAAAAGTTTAACAAAATTAGAGATGATCGAATAAGTTTAATAGATGATATGCTTATCGATTTAGATGCTTTTGTGGATAAAAAAGATTATAAGTCTTGTGGTTATAGAATGGCAAAAGTGGAAATAGAAATTTATAAGGTTCGAGAGGCTGCAGAACATTTATTAGATGAGATAAGAGATGTTACTTTGAGTGAAGAAAAATATCGCTCAATTGTAACAAAGTTAAAAACCAAATATAGAGCTTTAAATAGAGAATTTCAAGATCATAAACAATTATATGAATCAATGCAAGATGAAATAGAATTACAACTTGAAAATATAGAAAGAAGATTTTTAGATTTTGAAAAAATAATGGATGCTAATGACTATAATGAAGTAGTTCATATCGTTAAAGCATTAGATACAATGATAGAACATATGGATATTATTGTTAATGAAGTGCCAGATGTTTTATTGATGGCTAATCAAATTATTCCTGATAGAATGGCTGAAGTAGAAAGAACATATAAAGAAATGGTTGAAAAGGGTTATCCATTAGATTATTTAAATATTGAATATAATTTAGAAGAGTCTAAAAAGACAATTGATTCTATTTTAGATAAAGTAAAAGTTTTAAATCTAGAGGGATCAATGTTTGATTTAAGAACAATGCTTGAATATTATGATAATTTATTTATAGATTTTGAAAAAGAGAGATTATCAAAAAAAGTATATGAAGAAGAAAAAGAAGATTTTGCGAAAAAGATTGAAAAGACTAATAAATTAGTTAGTGATATATATTTACAATTAGATGATATAAAAAAGATGTATGATCTAAATGATGAAGATGTTAAAATAATCGATGAAGTTAATAAAATACTTGTGGTAATAAATGATGATTATAAAAAAATGCTTGCTAAAGATGAGACAAAGTCAACACCTTTTTCAGTACTTAATGAAGAAGTGGAAAATTTGTCTAATAGACTTAAAGACATGGAAGAAGAATTTGATAAGGCTTTGAAATCGTTGGGAAATATGTATGATGATGAAGTAAGAGCTAGAGAACAATTAGATGAAATTCAGGATTTATTAAAACAGTGTAAAAGTAAGATACGTAGTTATAAATTACCAGTTATTACAGATAGTTACTTTGTTCAATTGTCAGAAGCTAACGAATCAATAGAAGATGTTATTAAAGAGTTAGAAGTAAAGCCAATTGTAATAAAGACATTAAATACGCGGGTTGATACAGCAAGAGATTTAGTTCTAAAATTATTAAATACAACTAATGAAATGGTTAAGACGGCTAAATTAGCAGAAATGGCTATTGTTTATGCGAATAGGTATAGAATAAATCATGAGGAAATAGATAGCTCATTGAATGATGCAGAAGCTAAATTTTATAAGGGGGATTATAAGGCTGCTTTTGATATTACAATTCATGCTACATCTTTAGTGGATGAATCTATAAGAAAGAAGATATTGGCGTTTTATGAAAAATAGTGAAAAACATTATTCGTACAAAAAATTAACAACAATTGTGTTAATAATTGTTGTATCTGCAATATTACTAAATGGGATTCTTAGAGCAGCTAATGTTCAAAAGATAGGAACCATGAGGAAAAGTGCTAGAAATTTTGCGAAAAATATTACTTTAGAAGATGTTTATGATGATTATACAGTATATTTGTATGAAGCTATTGACAATGGTACGTTTGATGAAATTAAAAGTCCTTTTGGTCGAGGTGGCTGTGATATAAATGAATCAAAAGTAGTTATTGTAGGAGCAAAAAAATATGTTACTTTAAAATGTCATGATTATTTAATTGATAATGTGGATATTAGTCATGATGAGATAGAAGTTTATAAAGTATCTAAATGGAGTGATAAGAAAAATAGTGATGATGATCAGGTAATAGAAAGTTATAATTGTACGGATAAAGGGAAAAAGATATTTGATGAGATTTATGATAAAGATACTTTTCTTTATTATGTAAATAAAAAATATGAAACTGGTTATCAAAATGTTGATGAGATTGAAGAATGCAAAGTAGAGAAAAAGCGAATGTATCGAAAGATAAAGTTAGTTGATTAAAGTATATGAAAAGCATATACTTTTATTTTTCTTTGTGTTAAAATAAGCGCAGTGGAGGAATACTATGGATAGAGTTATTTTGATAAAGTATGGTGAATTGAGTACTAAGAAGGGAAATCGTAATTTTTTTATTAATACGCTTTATAATAATTTAGTAAATAAGTTAAAGAAATATGACGTTGTGATAAAAAAAGATAGGGCTAGAATGTATGTTACATTTAATGATAAGCAGTTAGAAGAAATTAAAAAGGTAATTGATAATATCTTTGGTATTCATATGTATCATATAGCTTATATAATTGAATCAAAAGAAGAAGATATAAAAAATAAAGTTTTAGAAATTGTTACGAAAGAAAAATTTAAGTCTTTTAAGGTGGAAACAAAAAGATGCGATAAGAATTTTTCAATTCATAGTCAAGATATGAATCAGTTATTAGGAGGCTTAATTTTAAAGAATATTAAAGGTGTAAAAGTAGATGTTCATTGTCCAGAATTGTTAGTGAAAGTGGAAATTAGAGAAAAGAAAACATTTGTATATTTAAATGCTTTTGCAGGTAGTGGTGGTTATCCAGTTGGAACTCAATCTAAAGGGATGCTTATGTTAAGTGGGGGAATTGATTCTCCTGTTGCTGGATATTTGGCAATGAAAAGAGGAGTAACTTTGGAAGCAGTTTATTTTGAAGCAATTCCACATACTAGTTTAGATGCTAGAAATAAAGTTATTTCTTTGACAAAAAAGTTGAGTAAATTTACAAATTATATCAATTTACATATTGTAAATTTTACACCAATACAAGAAGCTATTTACAAAAATTGTCGAGAAGATTACTGTATAACTATTATGCGAAGAATGATGTATCGAATCATGGAAATTATTGTTAGAAAACATGGTGGTAAAGTTATTGTCAATGGAGAGTCAATTGGACAAGTTGCATCACAAACGTTGACAAGTATGGCAGTTATTAATAGTGTAACTAATATACCTGTTATTAGACCTGTAGCATGTTTAGATAAATTAGAAATAATTGATTTAGCTAGAAAGATTGATACTTTTGATATAAGTATTTTACCATACGAAGATTGTTGTACAGTATTTGTTCCTAAACATCCAGTAATTAATCCTCGCGAAGATGTAGCTTTAGTTGAGGAGGAAAAATTCGATTATCAAGCCATGATTTTAGAAGCTGTGGAAAATATTAATACAATTAAAGTTAGTGAAGAAGAAAGTGAGTTTGTTGATTTACTATAATTTTCCAATTAAAAGCAGGTATTAAAAAAGAATATTTTCACAACCTATTAATGTAGGAGGTGAAATTATGGCTAAAAATGCTTCTATGAAAGTTAGAGTACCAGGTTCTAAACAAGCAATTGAAAAAATGAAATATGAAATTGCCAATGAATTTGGAGTTAACTTAGGTGCTGATGCAAGTAGTCGTGCTAATGGAACTGTTGGTGGAGAAATTACAAAAAGATTAGTTGAAAATGGTATGAGACAATCTCAATCAAATTCAAGAAATAATCAAAGCGAAAGTTCAAATAGTTCACGTAGATCTCGTAGTAAAAAAAGTAGTAAATAGTTAAGGAAATTAATTATAGATAAATAAAAGATAGATATAAAGGCTTTTTATATCTATCTTTTGGTTGTGACAAATTATGACATAGTAGTATAAGTATAATTAGAGATATGAAGGTAGTTTTTTGATATTTTACATTTTTCTATGGTATAAGAAAGTAATTTTTTTGAGTAGAAATTTAATTATTATTAGAGGCCTTAATCATTGAAAATCTTTTATATATGAAGTATAATTACTTTATTAAAGATAAGAATATCCTTTAAATATCTATTTATGATTTGGTTAGGAGTTGTTTTTATGTTTAAAAATATGGTTTATATGCTAAAGAAAAATAAGAGAAAAGTAACTGTTATAGTAGTTAGTTGTTTTATTTTGATAGGATTAATATTGATACCTTTTTCATTTGCCGAATTAGAACCAGTAAAAAGCGTAGATATTTATAGTGAAAACGCTAATTATAAAAATAGCGAATCTGGGTCTTGGAAGATTGAAAAATCTGCTAAATGGGTAAGTAAAGGTACTGCTGAAGTTACTTTTGATGTTGATACTGTAAGTATGATGAAAAATATAGGAGCAGATATTTATTTAGTATTTGATACCTCTGGTTCTATGGAGGGTAGTAAATTAGATAAAGTTAAAGAAGATTCTATAGCATTAATTAATGATTTATTTAATAGTATTGGAGGTAATAAAGTTGGATTAATAAGGTTTTCTGATAATTCACAGATATTGTCAGATTTAACTACTGATAAGCAGCTGCTAGAAGATAATATAAATGATTTAAAAGCTGAAGGAGAAACTAATTACTATAATGCTTTAGTAGATATAGCTAGTTTATTAGAAAATTATGAAAAACAAAGTAATAGAGATTGTATAGTATTATTTTTAACAGATGGACTTCCAAATATAAATACACATAATGAGGTAGCAGAGTATAAATTTTTAAAAAGTCAGTATCCTTGGTTGATAATAAATGGTATATATTATGAAATGGGAGATGTAAAGTTAGATCCTCTTGTTGAAGTTACTGATAATCAATTTGTAGCGGAAGAAGAAACTTTAAATAAAGCTTTGGAAGAAGCTAGTGTTGAAAAAGTTAATTATAAAACGTTTACAATAATGGATTATATAGATACGAGATACTTTAGTGTAGAAAGTACAGATGATATAAGTGTAAATTATGGAACAGTGACATTAGATAAAGAAAATCAAAAAATAACATGGAATTTAGCCGATTTAAGATCGGGATTAAAATTAAATCAACCAAAGATGAAAATTAAAATAAAGCTTAAAAATGAATTATTAGGAACTGGTGGAATTTATCCTACTAATGATCATGAAGAAATAAAGACGGAAATAGAAAATAAAACAGAAAATGTTAATAGCCCTTTAACACCAATACTTGCGGATAATTATAAAGTAGAATATGATGCCAATGAACCAGACGGATGTAAAGCAGCAGGATTTCCAACGGAAGAAAAATATTCTGTTTTTGATACAGTAGATATGAGTGAGAAGAAACCAACTTGTGAAGGATATAAATTTAAAGAGTGGAGAGTAATTAATACTGGTGTTGAAAAGATTGGAATAGATAAGTTTATAATGCCTGAGGAAAATGTTAAAGTAAAAGCAATTTGGGCTGAATTAGGGGTAAAAAAATCAATGGATGGAAAGCTGTTTAAAGTACAAGATCTTTATGAAATGATTAGAGATAATGCTAGAGGTAATGATCAAAATATTAATTACGCTAATAGTGATAATTTAGAAGGAACATCTGGAGTTTATCAGCATTATGAAACAAAGGATGAGGAATATCCAGTGTATTATTACCGCGGTATTGTTGATAATAATAATATCTTATTTGCAAATATGTGTTGGAAAATAGTGAGAACTACAGAAACAAGGGCTGTAAAATTATTATATAATGGAACACCTGATAATAATGGTTCGTGCAATGTAAATAGTTATTATACTAATATTGGTTATAGTCAATTTAATAATTCGGGTAATTCATTAGCTTATGTTGGCTATAAATATGGAAAAGCCTATTTAACTAATAAAATAACTTCAGTTAAATGGTATGAATTAATTGGTAAGTCAGGAAATTTACAAAGTGATATAGGAGATACAAATTATTACTATGGAGATGGAGTTACATATCAAGATGGAGTAGGATATACATTAACAAATCCAGAACAGAAGTATTGGAGTGATAATTATTCAAAATTAAATCATCATTATACTTGTTTAAAAGGCGATGATGGTGTGTGTGAAAAAGTTTATTTCATTTTAAGTAATGTATCTGAGGATGGAGGTAGTGCGTATGGACCTACATCATCAAACTTTTATTATGTAGAGATGGAAAATGGAGAAACATATGAGAGTTTATATAGTGAAGCAGAGAAGGTAACTTGGAATTTTGGTAATGATGTTACATATAGTGATGGAATTTATACTTTAACTAATTCTGTAGAAATAGGGGCATTGGCTTATTTTAAGGATTATAAAGAAAGAAATAAAGCAGGAGATGCTCATCATTATACTTGCTTTACAAATTCAGACATTTGCAATACAACTGTTGATTACGTATATTATATGGAGAGTAATGATACTGAATACATTATTCTACAAGATGGAACAAATGTTGAAAAAGCTCTCGAAGAGATGACAAGTGCTTCAACTAATGAAAATAAATCAGCAGTATTGAAAGTTATAGATTCTTGGTATGAAAAAAATTTGAAAGATACCGAATTTGAGCAATATATAGATGATGCAATATGGTGTAATGATCGAAGTATAGGCTATATGGGTAGTTGGGATAAAAATTTTTATTCTGGAACATCGAGCTTAAGCTTTAGCTCTTACTTTAGAAATGAAAGAAAAAATGACCGTCCAAGTTTAGAATGTCCAAATGAAGCAGATAGATTTAGTGTAGGAAATCAAAAAGCAAAATTAGATTATCCTGTTGGAATGTTAACAGCAGATGAGGCAACTTTAGCTGGAAATGGAGTTAAAAACTATTTTAAAAATTCTTATTTATATGGTGGTACATTTTATTGGTTAATGAGTGGTTCATCTTTCTGGAGGGGTTCTTCTGTTTTTGGACTTGGAATTATGAGTTCAGGTGCTCTTACTAGTAATTATTCGGTTAATAGTTCTAGTAGTGTTCGTCCATCAATTGCGATTAAATCTAATGCTATTATTGTTTCTGGTGATGGAAGCACTGATTCACCTTTTATAATATCTTATAGTGGTGTTTAGGTATAAATTAAAGGTACTTAATAAGAGATTTTATTAAGTACTTTTTAGTTGTTTAAGTATAGAATGGATAAAATTAATTGAAAAAATTTAAGATATTTGATATTATGTGACTTGGAGGGATTAATATGAAATTATTAAGCGTAAATGCTGGTAGTAGTACATTAAAGTTTAGAATGTATGAAATGCCAGAAGAAAAAGTTATTGTTAAAGGAGCTTTTGATCGTATAGGAATTGAAGGTTCAAATTATAGTTTAAAGTTTGATGATAAAAAAATTGAAAGAGAAGTACCATTAAAAGATCATAATGATGCAGTAAAGATTTTATTAGAGCAATTAGTAGAAAATAAAATTGTAAACTCTTTAGAAGAAATAGAAGCTGTTGGACATAGAGTAGTTCATGGTGGAAGTAAGTATGCTGAAAGTGTGGAAATTACGGATGATGTTATCAAAGAAATTGAAAATTTATCAGATTTAGCACCACTTCATAATCCAGCAGCATTAAAAGGAATAAAAGCATTTAAGAATAATGTGCCAAAGGCTAAGATGGTAGCTTGTTTTGATACAGCTTTTCATCAAACTATGGCAGAGGAAGCCTTTTTATATCCTGTACCTTATGAGTGGTATAGTAAATATGGCGTACGTAAATATGGATTTCATGGTATGAGTCATAAATTTATTTCTGAAAAATTAAATGAAATGTTAGGAAAAAAGGCTAACTTAATAATCTGTCATATTGGTAGTGGAGCAAGTATTAGTGCTGTTGCTAAAGGTAAATGTATTGATACAACTATGGGCTTTACACCTAATGCTGGAATAATGATGGGAACACGTTCTGGTGATATTGATTATTCAATGATTAATTATTTAATGAAAAAAGGATTATCATTAGAAACAATTGATACTAAATTAAATAAGGAAAGTGGACTTCAAGGAATTATTGGTATGAGTGATTTACGTGATATTGATGAGGCTTTTGAAAAGAAAGAAGAAAAGGCTGTTCTTGGAGTAAATATGTATACTAATAGAATTAGTGAATATATAGTTAAGTATTATTTAAAATTACAAGGTAAAGTTGATGCTATTTGCTTTACAGCTGGTGTTGGTGAAAATGATGATATTGTGAGAGCCGAAGTTTTAAAGAAACTGGCTCCACTTGGTATTAAGTTAGATGAAAAAGTAAATAAAGAAACTTTAATTAGAAAAGGTAAAGAAGGAATAATTACGAAGAAAAGTTCAAGTATTCCTGTATATGTATTAGGAACAGATGAAGAATTAATGATAGCTAGAGATACTTTTAAAATAGTAGCTTAGTAAAAATAGAGTTCAGAAAAACTGAACTTTTATTTTGAATATTTGGGGGTATGTTGTATAATATTAGTAGATTGTGGGAGGAAGATTATGAAAATAATTTCAATTAATGCAGGGAGTAGTTCGTTAAAATTTAGTTTATTTAATATGGATAATGAGGAAGTAATTGCTTCTGGAGTTTTTGAAAGAATTGGAATAGACGGCAGTAAGTTTACTATAAAATATGATGGGGAAAAGATAGAACAAGAAATAGAGTTAGTAAATCATACTGATGCGGTTAAAGTATTATTAGAAAAATTAATTGATTTAAGAATAATCAAATCTTTAGATGAAATTGATGGAGTGGGTCATCGCTTAGTACATGGTAAAGATAAATATAGTCAATCAGTAATTATTACTGATGAAGTAGTTCAAGATTTAGAGAATTTTAAAGAATTTGCACCACTTCATAATCCAGCTAATGTATTAGGAATAAATGCTTTTAGAGAAGCTTTACCTGATGTAGCAATGGTTGGTGTTTTTGATACGGCTTTTCATCAGACTATGAGTAAAGAAAACTTTTTATATCCTGTTCCTTATAAATGGTATGAAGAATATGGAGTACGTAAGTATGGTTTTCATGGTACATCACATAGATACATTACCAAGTCTGTGGAAAAATTATTGGGTAGAAAAGATTTTAAATTGATTTCTTGTCATATTGGTAATGGTGGTTCAATTGCGGCTGTTAAAGATATGCAATGTGTTGATACTAGTATGGGCTTTACACCATTAGCAGGAATAATGATGGGTACACGATCTGGTGATATTGATTCTTCTATAATTCCTTATGTAATGGAAAAGGAAGGTAAAAATGCTAGTGAAGTTGTGGATGATTTAAATAAAGTTAGTGGATTATTAGGCTTAAGTGAATATAGTAATGACATGCGTGACATTTTAGAAAAATGTGAGGAGCAAGACGAAAAGGCTCTTTTAGCTAGAAGTAAATATGTTAGAAGAATTGTTGATTATATTGCGCAATATTATGTTTTACTTAATGGAGTTGATGTTATTTGTTTTACAGCTGGAGTAGGTGAAAATAGTATACCTATTAGACGTGAAGTTTGTGAAAAGTTGGCTTGCCTAGGAGTGGAGATAGATTTAGATGCTAATAATCAAAGAGGAGAATTTGTAAAACTTAGTACAGATAATTCTAAAATAGATGTTTATGTTATACCAACTGATGAAGAATTAATGATTGCTAGAGATACTTTAGAATTGATAAAAAGATAGGAAATGAATAATGTATACAGATATTGTTGAAAAGATAAAAGAATTTAATACGATAGTAATTGCTAGACATGTAGGAGTAGATCCTGATGCTTTGTGTGGTCAACTAGCGTTAAGGGATTCCATAAAATTAACCTTTCCTGATAAAAAGGTGTTAGCAATTGGTAGTGGTAGTGCTAAGTTTGGGCAAATTGGGAAATTGGATAAAACAGAGGTAGTAGAAAATGCTTTGTTAATAGTAGTTGATACTCCTGATGTAAAAAGGGTGGACTCTGTTGATTTTTCTCAGTTTGCATACAAGATTAAAATTGATCATCATCCTTTTGTGGAAAAGTATTGTGATATGGAGTTAATTGAGGATGAGGCTTGCTCAGCATGTGAGATTTTAATGCGTTTAATTTTAAATACTGATTTAAAATGTAATAAAGAAATAGCTGAAAAACTTTATATGGGATTAGTTTCTGATTCTAATAGATTTTTATTTAATAGCTGTACTAGTGAAACTTTTGCTTTAGTGTCTAAATTTGTTGGAGATTATGCTTTAGATTTAGGAAGTATGTATCAAAGATTATATTTGAGACCTTTAAGTGAGGTTAGATTAGAGGGGTATATTTCTTCTAATATGGTAGTTACAGAAAATGGTTTGGCTTATATAAAAATAACGGATCAAATAATTAACGAATATGAAGTTGATAGTGCAGCAGCTGGTAATATGGTAAATAATTATAATTATATAAAGGAAGTTATTGTTTGGGCAACTATTACTGAAGATGTAAAAAATAAACAAATAAGGGTTTCTATTAGGTCAAGAGGTCCCCAAATTAATCTTTTAGCTGAAAAGTATGGTGGCGGAGGTCATAAGATGGCTTCTGGAGCTAAACTTAAGACTTTTGATGAAGCTATGAAGTTAATGAAAGAATTAGATTTATTGGTAAAAGAATATAAAGAGAGTTGTGAGGCGGTGTGATATGGTAATAAAAGAAGCTATCCTTGATATTATGGCGACAAGAAGAAGTCAATATCCTGCAGATGGTAAACCGGAGTTTTTATTAGTAGGAAGAAGTAATGTAGGTAAAAGTAGCTTTATTAATGCTGTAGTTTCTCGTAAAAATTTAGCTTATACTTCAGCAAGACCAGGAAAAACCCAAACATTGAATTTTTATAATATTAATAATGGACAATTTTATTTGATAGATGTACCTGGTTATGGTTATGCTATGGTGGATAAAAAAACACAAGCTAAATTTGGCATGATGATTGAAGAGTATTTAGAAAAAAGACAAGAATTAAAAAGAGTATTTATGTTGATAGACTTTCGTATGAAGCCAACAGAAGATGATATTTTAATGTATAATTTCTTAAAATATTATAATTTACCAGTAACGGTTATTGCGACTAAAGCTGATAAAGTAAGTGGTAGTAAAAAAGAAAAAAATTTAAAAGAAATATTAACTACATTAGATTTAGTAGTTGGCGATGATTTAGTAGTATTTTCAAGTGTTACTAAACTTGGAGTTAAAGATGTATTAAAGAAAATAGAAGACTTAGTTGGTCAGTAAACTATCTAAGTTTTTTTCATATATTAGAATAGGTGAGTATATGAAAATAGAAAAATTAACTAAGGATAGCTATCGTTTTATTATAAATAAAGAATTTTGTAAGAATGTTAATTTAGAAGATAAAGAGGAAATAATAAATTTTATTAAGGAAATGCTACTAAAGAAAAAGAGAAATTTAAATTTAAGTGGATTTTATAAGGTAATAGTATATGTTCAGAGGAAAATTGGATTATTTTTAGATGTCTTAAAATTAGAGGATAGTAGTTATTTTAATAATGTGGATTTAAGAGTAATTGTAAATTTAGATAGTGAAATTTATTTTCAAACTGAGGATTATTTTTTAATAAATGGGGCTAAAGAAATAAGATATTATGATGGGTTATTTTATTGCTTAGTAGATGATGATTTCGATAAGTTGTGGGATAAAATAGAATTTGGAAAATTTATTTTTGGAGAAGATATGGATAATATGGTGTTTAAAAGTATAATTTTATGATAGAATAGTTATAAAGATAAAAGTGGGTGTACAATGAAAGAGTTAAATAAGAAAAATAAAGTTATAATAGGATTTCTTTTTGTAGTAGCGTTTTCATTAATAATAGCAGGTGTTTTAGTGCAAAATTTTGCGAATTTAGAGGATGAATTAAAAGAAGAAATTGCTTCTTTAGCTAAATTAGATATTACTAAAGATAAGTATGATATGAGTATAAAGACCTGGGGTGATTATGCCGTAGTTGAAAGAAAAATAAAAGCATATTTAAATGAATATGCTGAAGGAATACAAAAGGTATTAAAAATAACTAATAATGAGCAGTTTAATAGTTTATTATCAGTAAGTAATTTAAAAGCAGATGGACCTAATTTTAGTAAGTCAAGGTCTTATATAGATGAAAATAAAGAAACATTTAATAAAGAAATAGATGAATTAATTGCTAAATGTGATGATGAAAAAATCGAAGAAGATATTAAAGAGTCTTTAGTTGATGCTTATTATATTTCATTATATAAAGAATTATTATTAGAAGATGATATGAAGAATGATATTTTAGCATCAGAAGAGTTGTTAAAAGAGACCAAAAGAAAAGTTAATTTAATTTTTGATGTAAGTTTAAAGGTTTATGATTTATTGGAGAAACATCCTGATGAGTGGACTGTTGAAGATGAGCAAATTAAATTTAAAACCGTAGATTTATTAAATCAATATAATAGTTACGTTTTACAAATACAATAATAGTAAAAATTAAAAATATTTAGGTAGATGGTTATTGTGAAAAATAGTAAAAATAAACATAAAAATAAAAGAAATACTAATTATGTTAGTTTAGTATGCTTTTTTATTTGTATCTTTATGATAGTAATTATAATTTTGTATGGTATTAAAAAGAATGATAACTATGAATTATTAAAAGAAAATAGTACCTTAGATTATGTTTATATTAGTGAATATGACTTTAATGAAGTACGAAAAAGTGAAGTAGCAATCCCTTATCTAAATATTAATAGTAGTGCGGCTAATGATATAAATGCTAAAATAAAAAGTGATTATGAAATAACAAAGAGTAAATTGGGGTATAATTATGAGTATAAATATTATGTATCTGATGATATAGTTTCAATAGTTGTACAGACAGTGTGTACAGAAGAGGGTAATAGTCTTAATGAAACTTATGAGTATTTTGTTTATAACTATGATTTAAAAGAAAATAAGGAAATTAGTGATGATGAGTTATTAGAAAAATATGATATTACATTAGACCAAGTAGATATGTTTTTAAAAAATAAATTTTTGAATTATTATTTCTTATTAGTTGATAAGAAAAAGATTGATCAGGATAGAGTAGCGTTTGTGGACTTTTTAGCTGTTAAAAATATTAAGGAAATGACTGACCGTATTAATTTTGCAGTAGAAGATAATTCGTTAATTGCTTATAGGCCCTTTGATATAACTCCTATAAATAATGATGATAAATATTTTGATACAGATAATTTTAGATTTGTAGTTGTGGATAAAAGTTAGTAGGTGATATAATGTTTATTCTTGACTGTAGTAGTGATTTAAAGAGTTGCTGTAACGATTATGCTTTGGCAAATGTATTAGGAATTGTTAAGGAAATAATTCACGTTATACAAATAGCGGTACCAATAGTATTACTTGTTATGATGGTTGTGCAACTTTTTGTTTTAATGCATAATCCTGATGATAAGAAAAATGTGAAAAAAATATATAATAAATTAATAGCTGTACTTGTTGTGTTTTTTGTGCCTATAGTTGTAGATGCAGTAATGTTATTATTAACTAATTCATTTAATGCCGCTAGTTGTTGGACAAATGCAGCAGAGTTAAAAGAAGAATTAAGTAAAAATAGAACGATTTTTATTTCGGATACAAGTAGAGTTCCCCAAGTTATTATAGATGATGCTTCCAAGTATGAACCAGGTGAAGAAAGAACAATTGGAAGTAATAATTTTAATGATTTTGAGCATTTGAATTATTATAATCAATCAGGTAGTTTTGCTCAATATACCGTTTGTGAAAATGGGGCTAAAGGTGGAAAGTCAGTGGCAGCAACGGCTTGTGGATTATCTTCATATATGGCTGCTAGATATGTTATTACAGGTAAGGATACCGATTTTATGGATTTTTGCCATGAGGCATGTAGGACTGGTATGTTTAATGGAAATGGTACTAGTTGGGAATTTTCAGAAGTAGCGAATAGTATTTATCCTAGTAAGTATGGTATAAAAACAGAGACAATGGAAAAGTCATATCAAGCAGCAGTTGAAGAATTAAAAAAAGGAAATGTGGTAATTCCTTTGATAAGATATGGTACGCCATCAATACAATATGGAGGATTTAATGGTTCATCAGGAATGCATTTTATAGTTCTTGTGAAATATGATAGTAGTAAAGATCAAATATATGTGTATAATCCAACAGGAGTTAATACTGGATGGACTTCAAGAGATAGAATAGAAAAATATGTAATTGGATGTGCGGTATTTTTAAAAAGAGCTTCTAGAAGTTAAAAAACTAACTTAGGTTAGTTTTTAGTTAGTATGTAAGGTGCATTATAAAGGCACTTTTTTAGTTGTTTTTATATTACAATGGCAATCATATTATTGGAACCTTTGTTAACTACTTTAGATAGAGTTGTTTGTAATTTGAAACGAATATTATCAGGCATTAAATTTATTTTAGATTGAATTCCTTCTTGAACAATAGAATCAAGGCTACGACCAAAAATTTCACTTTTCCAAATTTCATTAGGACTTTTTTCTTGATCTTTCATTAAGTAATCAATTAATTCTTTACTTTGAACTTCACTACCAATGATTGGTTCAAAGGTTGATTCAACATCTACTCTTATCATGTGGATAGATGGAGCAACGGCTTTTAATTTAACACCATAACGAGGACCTTGTTTAACAATTTCAGGTTTATCTAATTTCATATCTTCAATTGATGGAGTAGCAACACCATAACCAGTTTGTTTGACCATTTTCAAGGCATATTTAATTTGATCATATTCACGTTTAGCGACGGTAAATTCTTGGAATAAAGAAAGTAAATCCGCTTTATTTTTAATATCAACTTTGATAATATCTGTTAAAACTTTGTTATAAAGGTTGGCTGGAGCCGTTAGATTAACAGTGACAATTCCAGTTGAAGAATCAACATCAGAAATATAACTTTTTTCAATTAATTCATTTTCTAAGAAATGGGTCGTAATTTTATCGATATCACGTAATTTATCTATTTCGACAACACTTTCTTTAATAGAGTCAATGTAAGATTTTTTGATAGGATTGTCAGGATTTAAGATAGCAATCCATTCAGGCATATTTATTTTTACTTCTAAAACAGGAAATTCATATAAAGCTTCACGTAAAATTTCATACATGTCTTTTTCATTCATACTTTCTACACTAATGGGAAGGACCGGAACGTTATGCTCATTGTGAAGTGATTCAGCTAATTTTTCGGTTTCAGGTAGTGTAGGGTGGTTGGTATTTAAAATGACAATAAATGGTTTACCAATATTTTTTAATTCTTCAATGACCCTATTTTCAGCCTCTAGATAATCATTTCTTTGAAATTCACCAATAGAGCCATCTGAAGTCATAACAATACCAATAGTAGAATGATCTTTAATAACTTTTTCAGTACCAATTTCGGCAGCTTCAACAAAAGGAATTTCTTCATTGTACCAAGGCGTTTTAACCATACGTGGTCCATTTTCATCAGTTGCGCCAATGGCATTATTAATCATATAACCAACACAGTCAATAAGCTTGATATTACAAGTAAAATCATCAATTTTAATTTTTGCACTATTATTGGGAACAAACTTTGGTTCTGTAGTCATGATAGTTTTACCAGCAGCACTTTGAGGAATTTCATCTAAAGCACGTTTACGCTCATACTCATCTTCAATATTTGGAACTATTAAAGTTTCAACCATACGTTTAATAAAAGTAGATTTACCAGATCTAACAGCTCCAACAACACCTAAATAAATATCACCGCCACTACGTTTAGCAATGTTTTTGATAATTTCTATTTTTTCCATAAATCTTCTCCTTATATACTAAATACATATGTGTATAAAAGAAAAAAAGAACACTTTAGAAGAAGAAAATCATTAAAAGCTAGTTAATTTTATAAAGAGTAGTTCAGGAAAAGGTTAAAACATTTGGTCTATATTTTTGGGTACTTGGTCATTAATAATAGTTGATATTATTTTATCTTCTTTTTCTTTTGATACTTCTTTTCCTGTCATGGTGGAAAGATCTTTAATAATTTCACGTAAGGTATTTTCATCTTTCATATTAGTATCTTGAAGTTTTTTGGCTAAACCCATAATAGTTTTTTTATCTATATTAGTTTTCTTTTCAATTTTATTAAAAAGATTATCTCCGAACATAAATAAAACCTCCTAATAAATTATATGTGGAGGTTGTTGTTTTGTTTAATTATTTTTTATCTTTATCTAGTTCATGACATTTACGATTAAATTCTTCTAAAGTAATAAGACCATTTTCTAATCGTGATTGAAGCATTGCTAAACTTTTATTACGCATATCTTTACGACTAGTTGGATTGGAGTGACTTATCGTTTTTATATCTTCGACGAATATATTTTTATCAAAGGTTTTGTTATTAGCTTGATTTAGAGAATTTAAATTTTTGTTAAAATCATCATTATTAGTCATTTTCTTATTAAGAAAAGAATTATTAGCAAACTTATTACCATTATTATTGTTTCCAATAAGCATTATTCATCACCATTCCTATTCTTAAATTGTAGAATTATGGGAGTACCAGTAAAATCAAAATTTTCACGAATTTTGTTTTCTAGATATCGTTCATATGAAAAATGTATAAGTCCTTTATTATTGACACGAAAAGTAAATTTAGGGGGTTTTATGCCTGTTTGAGAAGTAAAATATATTTTTAAACGTTTACCTTTATAAGATGGTGGAATATTTAACTGGTAGGCATCAAGAATAACATCATTTAGAATACTAGTTTTTATTTCGCGAGAAATATTTTCAGCTACTTTTAAGACTTCAGGCATTAAAGTATGAAGACGTTTTTTAGTTAAAGCAGATAAGAAAACAATAGGAGCATAGGTGGCGAATTGAAATTCAGCTCGCATTAATTTTTCAAAGTCAGCAATAGTAGTATCAGTAATTGTATCCCATTTATTAACAACAAAGATTAATCCTTTGCCTCGTTCAATAGCATAGCCAGCAATATGTTTATCATGTTCAGTAATACCTTCTTCAGCGTTAATGACAACTAAACAGATATCACTACGGTCAATGGCTTTTAAAGATCTAATTAAACTGTATTTTTCAATAGATTCAAAAACTTTACCTTTTTTACGCATACCAGCAGTATCAATTAATAAGTATTCTTCACCATGATATTTTAAGACTGAGTCAATCGAATCTCTAGTGGTACCAGCAATGTTTGAAACTACTACACGTTCTTCATTTAGTAGGGCATTCATTAGACTACTTTTACCAACATTAGGTCGTCCGATGATAGAAAATTTTAATCTAGTATCAGGCGTTTCTTCTTGTTCAGTAAAATTCATAGTGATTGAATCCATTAATTCAACATAGCCAAGGTTATGAATACTACTAATAGGTATATAAGTTTCAAAACCTAGTTCATAAAAATCATATAAATTGTTTTTAGCTTCTTTGACGTCAAATTTATTGATTGCTACTATAACCTTTTTGTCAGATTTACGTAAAATATCTCTAACAATTAAATCATTAGCAGTTAGGCCTTCTTTACCATCAACGATAAAGACAACAACGTCAGCTTCTTTAATGGCTATTTCAGCTTGAATTTTAATTTCATTATTGAAATCCATTTTAGTTATATCAATACCACCAGTATCAATTAAATAAAATTTTTTATTGTTGTAAGAAGTTTCTTGATAGATACGATCTCTAGTTACTCCTGGAATATCTTCAATAATAGATATTTGTTTGCCAACAATTTTGTTAAAAAGAGTACTTTTACCGACATTTGGTCTGCCAACTAAAGCAACAGTAGGTATAGCCATAATATCATCTCCAGTTGATTAATTATAGCATATTATTTAATATTTTTAAAGATTTAGACATATTTTTTCATTGGCATAAAAAAAAGAAAATAAAAATTTGGTGAAATTGGGGAAAAGTTAAAGGCTTTATGGTATAATTGTAATGGTAGGTGAAAAGATGAAAAAGGATAAAGATGTTTTTTGGTATGATGATGGAAGAAAATTAACTAATGTTATTATAGGGTTAATTGTGTTAATAATAATTTTAAGTCAATCGTTTGCGATTAAAAATAATTTAAGTATGATGGATATTTTAAGTAATGTTGTTAATCATAATACAATTTACTTACTGATGTTAATGTATTTTTTGGCGTTGAAAACAAGTATGGGTAAAAAGTATTTTAATTATATAAATTGCTTAGTAGTACTTATATACTTTATTATGGCAATTACTTCATTACTGTCAGTATTTCATGTTTTTTCATTAAATAGTATTTTAGCTTTAGCTTTGAATTTTTTACTATTTATATATGTTTTTCATGTCTTTTTTAAAGATACAAGGGTGTGGGATGATTTTAAATTATATAAGTCACCTTTTAATGAATTAAGTAATGATTGGTATTTTTCTACAATAGTTGTTATTAGTGTGGTATTATTAGCTGTTAATTTAATTTTAACAACAACATTAGATGGTACTTTTTTAGCTATATTAGATGCTTTTTATATAGTTATGTTTGCTAGATATGTTAATTTATATGAAACTTATTTAGAAGATAAAAAGGAATTGGTAAAAATAGATGATAGTGAGGTATCAGATTCTAGTCTTGAAAAAGTTGAAGAAGATAAAGATGATGAAATAAATAAAATGATAGATGAAGTGAAAGATGAAAATGATGTAGCAAGTTCTGATACTGAAAAAGTAGAAGATGTGTCAGATTCTGATTTAGAAAAAACTGATGAAGAAGAGGACGAAGAAATAGATAAAGATGAAAGTGATACATCAAGTTCTGGTGCAGAAAAAGTAGAGGACAAGACTGAAGATGACGATGTAGGTTTTAGTTTTTATAATTTAATTGATGAAGCATATAATGAACATATGGATGATTTAGAAAATAAAGCTAATGAGGTATTAGATACTGAAATAGTAATTGATGAGACAGTTATGGTTTCAGAGGAGAAGGTTGATGAAGATAAGACAGCTGCTTTAGATGAGTTAGTGACTGATGATGTTAAAGAAAAGGTAGAAACACCAAAAAAAGAGTCAACTAAGAAAAGAGGACGTCCTAGAAAAAAGAAAGGTGATGAATAAGAATGGATTTATTTGAGGAGATTAATCAACAGAAAAAAGAATTACCTAAAGTTAGTAAGATTGCTAAAGATGTAACTAAGTATAAATATAATGCTTATCAAATTTTAGCAATAGTTCTTTTTATTATATGTTTTATAATAGGAATAGTGTTAGGAAATTTATTCCCAGTATGTGGTTCGGCATCATCTTTTTATGGGGATTATTGTTTAACTAGTGAATTTAATGTGACATTAATGGTATTTATATGGGCGATTGGTTTTTTAGTAAGTGTTATCTTTTTTGCGATTGGACATACTATTTCTTTACTTAACATGATATACGAAAAATTATAATTTTTTTGTTATATTTCTTGCCTTTTAGTATAAAACATGGTAAATTTGATATGTAAGCATACATTATGCTTAATTAAATATAGGGAGGTATATATAAATGAAAAAAGTAGAATTAGTAGAAGCAGTTGCAAAAGAAACTGGTTTAACTAAAGTAGATGCTGGAAAAGCTATTGATGCTGTTTTTGAAGTAATCAAAGGAGCATTAGTAAAAGGTGATAAAGTTCCACTAGTTGGTTTCGGTACATTTGATGTATCTAAGAGAGCTGCTCGTGAAGGACGTAATCCTAGAACTGGTGAAACAGTTAAGATTGCTGCTAGAAAGGCTGTTACTTTCAAAGCTGGTTCAGCATTAAAAGAAGCTGTAAATAAGTAATTAAAATATGTAAAGATAAGAACCTAATACTAGGTTCTTTTATTTTGATGTGGTATAATGTTAATAGGAGTAAAAGAAAGTAGGGATAAATTTATGCTTGATAATTATATTGAGCTTTTACAAAAATTGACAAATCATGGCTATCAAGCTTATATAGTTGGTGGTTTTGTAAGAGATTATCTTTTAGGTAGGGAATCTCATGATATAGATATAGCTACTAATGCTACTCCTAAAGAAATTAAGGAAATTTTTCCTGATAGTTGTCTTCCTAATGAAGATTATGGTTCTGTTATAGTAACGGAAAAAAATTGTCGATATGAAATAACAACATTTAGAAAAGAAATAGGTTATAATGATAATAGAAGACCGACAGAAATTAAATATATAGATGATATTTATGAAGATTTAGAAAGAAGAGATTTTACAATAAATACTTTATGTATAAATAATCAAGGAGAAGTAGTTGATTTCTTAGGTGGTCGTGATGATTTAGAAAAGAAAGTAATAAGAAGTGTAGGAAAGGCCAAAGATAAATTTACAGAAGATAGTTTAAGAATTCTTAGAGCTATTAGATTTGCGACAATACTTGATTTTACTTTAGATGAAGAAATAGTTGAAGCTATAAAAGAATGTAAGTATTTATTAAGACAACTTTCCTATAATCGTAAAAAAGAAGAATTAGATAAAATCTTTAGTAGTCCTTATGCTGCAAAGGGAATTAAATTGATTTTAGATTTAGGTGTAGATAAAGATTTAGAATTAGAAAATTTAAATAAAGTTAAAAGTACTAGTAGTTTAATGGGAATTTGGAGTGTACTAAATGTTTGTGATAAATATCCATTTAATAACAATGAGAAAGAATTAATTCAAAATATTAATAGAGTTATTAAACTTAATAATTTAGATATAAATACATTGTATAAGTATGGATTATATGTAAATAGTGTTGCGGGAGAAATAAAAGGAATTGATATTAAGGATATAACCAAGAATTATAATAAGTTAATTATTAAAAGTCGACGTGATATTGATATCTCTAGTGATATAATTATGGATGTTTTAAATAAGGAACCAGGAAGTTATTTAAAGGATATTTATAATGATTTGGAAGAGAAAATAATTCATGGTGAATTAGAAAATAAAGAGGAAAAAATTATAGATTATTTAAAAGAAAATTATGTTTAAAGAGGAGAGGTTAGTGTGAAAAGATTAGTAAAAGCAATATTTTTAATACTTATAGGTGTGGTATGTAGTATAGATATGGCTTTAGCAAAAGAAACTGCAGCTGAACCAAATACTTTGATAGAAGTTAATGTTGGAACTAATATAAATACAGAACATTTTTCTTATCAAAATGTTTCTTTCAATAAGATAGTAAATGATAAAGGATATAGTAATATAAATTTTGGTTCAATCGTTAATAAGTCTGATTCTAGTATGCCAGTAAGTGTTTCTATTGGATTATTTGATAGTGATAAAAAGAATATTGGAACGCTTAATTATTGCTCTAAAAATGATTTAGATACAGAATATTCTGGTAAAGTGTTGAAGAAAAATGAATCTACTGCTTATTATATGGTTATTAATCCTGAAAAACATTTAATTGATAAAAAAGAAATTAAAGATATAGCTTATATTGCCGTAATAAATGATAATAAGTATTGTAAAGTCGGAGGAAAAGATAATTACGTTGGAGAAACGTTAGAGGAGATTACAGCTGGTAAAACGGCTGATCAAGTAGAACAACATACAATAGATGATGTAATTAAGTATATTGAAGAGTTTGATACATCTAAAATAAATAGTGATTTTATTATTAAAATAGTAGTTATTTTAGTACTATATATAATTCAAAGTAAGATTTTGGATGCTTTGAATAAGCAAATGTTTAGTAGAAAATCATCTTTAGCTTGGTTACCAATTGGAAATATTTATTTAGCTTTAAAATTAGCTTTTGGACCATTAATTGGAATAGTAGGGTTACTTTTATCATTATTATTTATATGGTTAGGTTTAAAATCAACAGGGTTGCTATATTTAGTAGGTATTATATTAATTGTAGGAGATATTGTTGTTATTATAAAGCTTATAACTAAAAACTATAATTTGTTTTACTTAGAAAATATATTAAAGGCTAGAAAAAATGATAGATTTATGGAATCTTCTAGTACTACTAATAATAACAATAGAGATGTATATAATAGACAAGATAATAGTAATTCTTTTGATAGTCTAATTGAGAGTTATAATAATAGTAATAATAATCAAAATAGTGCTGTTACTAATAATAACAATAATAATAACACTTCACAGCAAAATAATAATAGGCAAAATAATAACTTTTTCAATAATATAAATAATAATGGCAATCAAAATAATAATGGTAATAATAACAATAACAATAATGATGATGGAGGTAGTGATCTAAGAAAATTCTTTGGATAGATTACTATCTTTTTCTTTTATGGTATGATAATATATAAACGAAATATGAGGGTGATTTTATGAAAGATAAGCAAATTATTAACTTATTAAGTAGTAGGAATATGGTAATTCCTCTTTATATGTTTAAAGAGTATACCAAGTTAGATATTGAATTAGAGGCCTTTATTTTCTTAATGTATTTATATAATTTGGATGATAAATGTGTATTTAATCCTAATAAATTTAGTGAAGATTTAAATTATCCAGTAAATAAGATTATGGAATTTATAGGTACTTTAACAAGTAAAGGATTAGTAAAAGTTGAAGTTATAAAAAATGATAAGGGGTTAATGGAAGAAGTTGTTATGTTAGAGGGGTTTTATAATAAATTATCATTAATATTTATGGATGAGGCAAATAAAAGTAGTAAGGATCCTTCTAATATATTTACTTTGATTGAAAAGGAATTTGGAAGAACATTAAGTCCTATGGAGTATGAAATAATTAGAGCTTGGATTGATAATAATATGAGTGAAGAGTTAATTACAGAGGCAGTTAAGGAAGCTAATTATTATGGAGTACCTAAATTGAGTTATATAGATAAAATATTATATGAATGGGGAAAATTAGGAATAAAAACTGTTCAAGATGTAGAAGAAAATAGAAAGAAAAGGGTAAAACAAAATGACCAAGTGACAGATGTTGATATGGATATAGTAGATTGGAATTGGTTCGATGAAGACGAATGAAATAGAAAATTATCTTGATTATTTATTTCCTAATCCAGTATGTGAGTTAAATTATAATAAGGATTATGAGTTACTTATAGCTATTGTTTTAAGTGCTCAGTCTACGGATAAAAGGGTTAATAGTGTTACACCTTTAATATTTAATAAATATAAATCTTTAGAGGAGTTAAAGGAGGCTTCTCTTAGTGATTTGGAAGAAATTATTAGACCAGTTGGTTCTTTTAGAAAAAAAGCAGCTTATATAAAAGAAATAGCTAGAATAATAAGTGAAGAATGTGCAGGAAAAGTTCCTACGGATAGGGAGAAATTAAGTACTTTTCCGGGAGTGGGGCGAAAGACAATTAATGTATTTTTAAGTGAATTTTATCAAATACCAGCTATTGCGGTAGATACCCATGTCGAAAGAGTCTCTAAAAGATTAGGTTTGGCAAAGAATAAGGATAATGTTTTGGAGATAGAATTGAAATTACAAAAGAAATTTAAAAAAGAAGTGTGGGCTAAAAGACACTTACAAATGGTTTTGTTTGGAAGATACTATTGTAAAGCGATTAAACCTAGTTGTTATGATTGCCAATTAATAAATATTTGCAAAGAAAAAAAGAAGAACATTTGAGTTCTTCCTTTTATTATGGATTAGGTGAAGTAGTTGGTTTAGTAGTAGGACTGCCACTAGGAGTTGGTTCTGCATCTTCTTTTTCTTCTTTTAGAGTAAAGGTTGCTTCATTACTTTGAAGACCACTATAACTCTTATATGTAGCAACAATTTTATAAGTATCATATGGTGATGTAGTAACAAAACTGTAACTTAATTTATCGGTCCAAGCTATTAAATTTGTACCTTGATAAATATTATAACCGAAGGTTCCGTATTCTTCTTTACCTAATTCACCAGGAGATACAGGATTCCAACTTAGAGTAACTTTATTAGTAAGTTTATCATATGTAGCTTTGAAATTACTTGGAGCTGGTAGACGATACCAACTTGTATCTACTTCTGTAGGTTCATAACCTTTTTTGAAATATTCATAAATAGCACCTTGTCCAGGAGCAGCTAGTTTAGCTGGATTTGAATTAGGAGCAACACCGACTTTAACGACACTTTCTGGTTGAGTCCATTGACCACGATCACTTTCAATAGCTCCGGCATTAACTAGGGCTGTGAAAATCTTATCTTTTTGAACACTGGCTGGAATATTATGTAGACAATGTTCTGGATCAATGTAATCATATCCATACCATAGTGCCATTACCGTTTTGGTTGAATAACCAACTACCCAAGAATCTCTGATAGCATCATATGGTAGTCCTCGACTATTCATAGTAGCTTCATCATAGTTAGTAGTACCGGTTTTACAAGCAATATTTTTTGGAGTACCACCATTTAATGCAACATCTTGTAAAACACTAGTAATCATAAAGGCAGTAGCATCAGACATAACACGTTTTTTATCAGATTTATGTTCTTCTGTTTTACCAGTAGAACGATATTCAATTTTACTTACACTATATGGTTCATTGTAATAGCCACCATTAGCAAAAGCAGCATAAGCAGCACTCATTTCTAGAGGGTTAGTACCAGGAGAGAAAGCACCAATAGCATGAGCTTCATGGATAGCATTTGGTTGTGTAACATCAGATGGATTATCATCATTTACACATTTATCTTTATTTTTGTTATAAGAGTAACCAGAGTTACATACTTCTGGGGTTATACCTAGATTAGTAACAAATTCTCTTATTTTATCATTTTTTACTTGTTGGAAAGCTTTTAAAGCTGGAATATTACGAGAAGTTGATAAAGCTCTTCTTAAAGTAATAGTTCCAAAGTAGCCACCATCCCAGTTCTTTATAGAACGACCATTAGAGTAACTATATGGGGCATCATCAAATAATTGATAAGTTGACCAGTTGTTATATTCGATACCTGGACCATAGTCAAATAGTGGTTTAGCGGTAGAACCTGGTTGACGATAAATACCAGTTGCATAGTTTGTTTGACGAGCTCCCGAACGATTACGACCATTACCGATAGCTAAAATTTTTCCAGTATCAGCTTCTAAAACAGAAACACCAGCTTGAACTAAATCATCAATCCAGTTATAAGCTTCACCACTCATAACACGGTCAACGGCATCTTGTTTAGCTTGGTCTAAGTTAGTATAAACTAAAAGTGGAGTAGTATATGGATTAACACCATATTTTTCTTTAATTTCATCTACAACAGTATCAACATAACCTTGATTTTTTACTTCACTGACTTGAGAAGTAGAAGTTAAGGAATCAACAGGAATTGAATTAGCAATTTCTTCTTCTTCTTTAGTTATGTATCCATGACGACGCATTAGATATAAAACAGTTTTACGTCTTTCAGTAGCATTTTTAGGATTTTTTACAGGTTGATAGTAGTTAGGTGCTTTAAACATACCAGCAATAATTGAAGCTTCACTTAAGTTTAATTCACCAACACTCTTACCAAAGTAAGCTTGAGCAGCTTCTTCAACACCATAAATATTTCCACCTAAGGAGTGGTTGTTGACATAAAATTCGATAATTTCTTGTTTAGTATAATCTTTTTCTAGTTTAAAGATTGATAAGTAAATATCTTCAAATTTTCTGATGATACCAGCAATTCCTTCATCAATGGTCTTATCAGTAAAGACATTTTTAACTACTTGCATAGATAAAGTAGAAGCACCACCGGCATCTGAATTTCCTAATACTTGACCGATAGAGGCTTTAATAAAACGAGGAGCATCAAAACCATTATGTTGGAAGAATCTAGAGTCTTCAGTAGCTACAATAGCATCAATTAAAACTTGAGGAAGTTCTTCGTATTTTACTTTTTCACGCTTTTCAGCACCAAGTTTGGCAAATTCTTTACCATCTTTATCAAATAGACGGCTTACTTCATTAGTATTTAATTTATTAGCTTCATAACGAGGTTCGGCTTCTGCTTTTATGTAAACTAAGAAAGTACCAAAACAAGCCATGCCAATAATACCTAAAGTTAGAATAATGATTAATAAAATGTTTAAGACACGGCGTTTTTTCTTAGACTTACGGACTTTTTTAAGTAATTGAGCAAGGCCAATTATGATAGCAATTCCTAAAGCAAGAATAATTGTTATTAATAAGCCAAATAATAAATAACTAACTAGCATAAGAGCAATAGATGCAAACAGGATGGCTAGTTTGACATTTTTATCCATTTTTTTGGTTTTAGTATTTTTACTTTTTTTTGTATTTCTTTTTTTATTCATTTTTACCTCCAATTAAGATATCAACTACTTTTAAATAGTCAATTCTTGGTCTATAACTGTCGCTTAGAATATAAGCATTTTCTCGAAAATAAGAAATAGGAATTGATTTAGAGTTAGAAGAGTTTATGAAAGATGTAAATTTATCTATTGTTAGTAAATATGTTTCATTTAAGGATGTAAATCTAACTATTAAAAAGGCAATTCCTTGGTGATTGTGGATATTTTTTAAATGGGTAACTTGGTGAGGATGGATATTTGATAAAGAAAAAGAAGTGTGACTTTTTGTTTCTTTAGCTTCAAAATCAATGTATTTTCCTTTATAAAGTCCATTATAATCAGTAGTTGATGGAACAGTAAAAAAAGCTTCTTTTATTATGGCTTTGTCTCTAGAAGGATAATCTACCTTAGTTATCTTGATGGGAGTAGGTTTTTTATAAATATATGCTTTATCTATATCTCGATAATATTCATTGGATAAATTTAATTCGTTTTCTAGAGTCATACCTCTGTTTTTATAATTAACAGGAGGGGTATGTGGTGAAGAATTTTCTTTTTTTATGCCATTTGGATAGTTCATCTAATCACCTATCTTCAATTATACTATATTTATTTGGAATTTACCATAAATTTTTAAGGATATTTTATCTAATTTTGTCGTATTTGTGATTTTTCATTTTAAATATATTATGATAGAAGAGGTGATGATAATGAAAGAATTAGAAATAAGTCAAGTGTTTAATGCGATGATTGCAAAAACAAAAATGGTTTCAAGAGAAACTAAATTATATTACGTATTAAAAGGGTTACTAATTGACAAAAAGTAGCATTAATGTAATAATAATACTATAAGGGATTGGTGATGAAGATGTATCAGAATAAAATTACTCTTAGACCTAAAGATATTTTAGAAAAAGATTTTAAGATTGATACACGTGGTTATCGTTTAAAAGAAGTAGATCAATTTCTAGATGTTATTATAGGAGATTACGAACAATTTCTTAATATTATTAATGATTTGGAAAAAGAAAAGGCTGACTTGCTAGCTGAAAATATGAAATTAAAACAAGAGGTGCGTAATTCTAGACTTAATATGTCAGTTGTAAATAAAAATCCATCAAATGGGGAAATTACAAATATAGACATTATGCGTAGATTATCTCAATTAGAAAAGATGGTTTATGGTTTAAAGAATACTGATAATGATGACAATTAATATATAGACAAACGCTGGGATTTTAAAAATCCTTGAGGAAAGTCCATGCTCGCACAATCTGCGATGATTGTAGTGTTCGTGCCTAGGGAATAAATAACCTAGGGTAGTTATTAACTAACGACAGTTGATGTCCTAAGTCTTATAGATAAGGAATAGACTATAAAGTGCCACAGTGACGATGTTTTTGGAAACGAAAAAGTGAAACGTGGTAAACCCCGCGAGCGAGAAACCCAAATTTGGTAGGGGAGTTTCAAGGAAAGAATTGAATGGAATTGAAGACTAACTATTTGTTGGTAGATAAATGTTTGTCGCCTAGTAATAGGAACAGAACATGGCTTATTTATATTTATTGTTATTGAATGAGGTGAGTATGAAAGAGTTAGGAGAATATTTAAAAAGTACTAGAGTTAGCAATGGTGTAAGTATTACAGAAGCAGCAGAAGACTTAGATTTTTCTACATCTCATATAGAAAATATAGAAAGTGGTAATGTACGAGCCTTTAAAGATGTTTATGAATTGAGAGAATCGGTTAAACAATATGCAAAATATCTTGGATTATCTCCAGATAAAATTGTAGAAGAGTTTAATGATTTTTTATTTGAACATACTTCAAAAATCTCTTTAGATGATATTAAAGCTGCCCAAAAAGATATAGAAAGTAAAAAAAATAAAGTAAGATCACCTTATACAAAAGAATATAAGATGAAAAAAAGAATATGGCCATTTGTTTATATAGCTTTAGGTATAATATTATTAATAATTGTTGTTTATATAATTGTTAATAACAATAATAAAGTACCACAAAGAACAGATGAGTTATTAGGAATTGAAGAAGGAGAAGTGTTATGAATTTACCTACAAAGTTGACAGTATTAAGATTAATTTTATCAGGAGTAGTTATTTTACTATTATGTATACCATTTTATAGTTTAGGATATCAGTTTCCACAATTTGATGTAGGAGGAGTAAATGTTTCGCTACAATATGTTATAGCAGGAGTTATTTTTGTAATTGCTAGTTTAACTGATTTTTTAGATGGTTATTTAGCTCGTAAAAATAATCAAGTAACTGATACAGGAAAAATGTTAGATGCTATTGCAGATAAAGTATTAGTTAATTCAGTATTAATTATTTTAGCAGCTCATGGATTTATTCATGAAATTATTCCTGTAATTATTGTAGTTAGAGATATCGTGGTAAACGCTATTAAGATGGAAGCTGCAAGTAAAGGTAAGGTAGTAGCTGCAATTGGTTCAGGAAAATTAAAAACAGCATCTTTAATGGTTGGTATAGTACTTACATTTATTTATAATTTGCCATTTGAATTAATAAATATTAGAGTATCTGATTTCTTATTATACTTTGCTTGTATTATGTCTATAATTAGTGCTGTACAATATTTTAATTTAAATAAAAATATCATTTTTGCTAAAAGTGAAAAATAATATTTGAAGTAATTAAAGATAAAGAAAATCCTTTTTCATATAAGGGATTTTTCTTTTTTTAGGAAAAAATTGGTTTTAAAAAAATAAAACAATTGTTCGAAAAAGACTTGACATATTAAAAATGTTTAGTATACAATGATATTGTAAGTTATTAAATAACTAGGAGGAATTATGAAAACAGTTAGTAAAGATAGTGCATCTAAGGATAAAGATAAAGCTTTAGAGCAAGTATTGATGGATATTGAAAAACAATTTGGAAAAGGTTCAATTATGAAACTAGGAGATAATAAACATATTAAAGTTGATGTTTGTTCTAGTGGGTGTTTATCATTGGATATTGCTTTGGGAGTAGGAGGATATCCAAAAGGAAGAATTATTGAGATATATGGACCTGAGTCAAGTGGAAAAACAACTTTTGCTCTTCAAGCTATAGCAGAACATCAGAAGGCTGGTGGAAGAGCAGCTTTTATTGATGCAGAACATGCTCTTGATCCTGTTTATGCTGAGAGATTAGGTGTAAATATTGATGATTTATTATTATCACAACCGGATACAGGTGAGCAGGCTTTAGAAATTTGTGAAGCTTTGGTTCGAAGTGAAGCTTTGAGTATTATTGTTATCGATTCAGTAGCAGCTTTAGTACCACAGGCAGAAATTGATGGTGAAATGGGAGATTCTCATGTTGGATTACAAGCTAGACTTATGTCACAAGCTTTAAGAAAATTGTCTGGTTCAATTAATAAGACAAAAACGACATGTATTTTCATTAATCAATTACGTGAGAAAGTAGGAGTGCTATTTGGTAATCCAGAGACAACTCCTGGTGGAAGAGCTTTGAAATTTTATGCTTCAATTAGACTTGATATTCGTCGCAATGAACAATTAAAAATGGGCGATGGAGTTGTAGGAAATAAAACAACTATTAAAGTCGTTAAGAATAAGGTAGCTCCACCATTTAAGACAGCTACAGTAGATATTATGTATGGTGAAGGCGTTTCTCGTGAAGGTGAAGTTATTGATTTAGCTGCTGAAGCAGGTATTGTGGAAAAAACAGGAGCTTGGTATGCTTATCAAGGAGAAAAATTAGGTCAAGGTAAGGAAAACGTTAAATTATTATTAAAAGAAAATCCGGAGTTATGCCAAGAATTAGAGAAAAAGGTTCGAGAATATTATGATATAAGCTTGGATAATGAGGATAATGCTGAGGATAAAAAAGATAAGACCGAAAAAATTAAAGAAGAAAAATAAGGAAAACAAAACACAATTTGTTTTCTTTTTTTATATAATATACTGAGGTATATATATGAAAAAGTTAAAAGATATCATTGAGGGGTGTTTGCTTGATGAGGTAGTTTTAGGAATAACTAATGATTCCCGAAAAGTAAAAGATGGGTATATATTTGTGGCGACCAAAGGCTATAATGTTGATCATTTTAATTATATACATGAGGCTGTGGATAATGGAGCAATTTTTATAGTAGCTGACCGTGAAATAGAAGAAGAAATTCCTCATATAGTTGTTGAAAAGATAAATAAAGCTTATGCCGACTATTGTCGAAAATTTTATGACGTAAAATTAGAAGATTTTAATTTTATAGGTATCACAGGAACGGATGGTAAGACCACAACAGCATCAATAGTTAAACAATTACTTGATAATGTTGCTTATATAGGGACGAATGGAGTAGAAGTTGAAAATAAAATTTATAATACTAACAATACAACACCTTGTGAAGATGAATTATATAAGATGCTTGGAAAAATAAAAAAGAGTGGTTGCTGTAACGTTGTTATGGAAGTTTCCAGTGAAGCATTGTTACATAAGAGGTTAGAGGATTTTTCTTTTGAGTATGTAGGATTTACTAATATTACAGAAGATCATTTAAATATTCATAAAACTTTAGAAAATTATCGTAATTGTAAGTTTTCATTATTAAAGTTACTTAAAGAAAAAGGCTATGTTTTTATAAATGGCGATTGTCCAAATTGTAAATTGATAAAACATAGAAATAAAATTAGTTTTGGATTTAATAATGATAATGATTATGTAATATATAACGTAAAAAAATTACCTAACTATGTAGAATTTGAGTTAAAAGGTAAAGAAAAGAATTATAAGATTTTAAGTCCTTTAAAAGGTCAATATAATATATATAATGTCGTTTTAGCTTTTTTAATTTGTTTAAGTAAGGGAGAAAATAGTGGTTTATTGATTGAGAAAATTAAAAAGTTAAAACCAATAAGAGGTAGAGGAGAATATCTTGATTTTGGACAAAATTTTGATGTGGTTTTAGATTATGCGCATACATATAATGGTATAAAAAATATTTTAGAAAGTGTTAAAAATTATGAAAAAATTATAGTAGTTACAGGAGCGGCAGGTGGTAGAGAAAAGGAAAAAAGACCTCATATTGGTAAATTGTTACTGGAAAAGGCTAGTATTGTTATATTTACTATGGATGACCCTAGAGAAGAAAATGTTTTAGATATTATTGATGAATTAATTGGTAAAGAAAAAGGCCATTATTATAAGATAGTTGATCGAAAAAAAGCAATCAAAAAAGCTTTTACTTTAGCAGATAGTCGTAGTGTTGTCTTAATAATAGGTAAGGGAAGAGATAATTATATGGCTATTGGTAAAGGGAAAATTAAATATTCAGATTATGACGTGATAAAAGAATTATTAAATGGTTCGAATTGAGTTTAGGAAAAATTGTTTTCCTTGACAAGGTTTAAAAATAACTCTACAATATAATTAGATTGTAGAGGTTTTCTACGTCTAGATGGAGGAAAAATATGGATAATGTAGGATTCTCCATTTTACTTGGCACTTTAGGTGTTTTGATAGGATTTATTGCTGCTTCAGTTATAAATTATATGAAAGCAGCTGGCTCTGCAAAAAAAGCTACTAATTTAATTGAACAAGCAAAAAAAGAAATAGAAAAGATTAAAAGAGATGCTGCTATAGAACAGAAAGAAGAAGCTCATAAATTAAAGATGGATTTAGACAAAGAAATCCGTGAGAAAAAAGAAGAGTTAAAAGAGTCTGAAAGTAGATTGCTTCAACGTGAAGCTAGTATTGATAAACGTGATGAGATGTATCAAAAACGAGAGACGGCGTTAGATGAACGTGAAGAAAAATTGACTGAACGTCAAAATGAAATCCAAAATGAAAAAAGTAAAGTGGAGGAAATAAAAAAGGAACAATTAGAGTTATTAGAAAAAATATCAGGATTTAGCAAAGAAAAAGCTCGTGAACTTGTGATGAGTCAAGTAAAAGAAAATATGAGTAAAGAGATTGCTGAATATATTCATGAGGCAGAGAATGAAGCTAAATTGACAGCAGATAAGAAGGCTAGAGAGTTAATAGTAACATCGATGCAAAGATATGCTGCAGATATAGCTAATGATCAAACGGTAACAGTAGTTGATTTACCGAATGATGAAATGAAAGGTAGAATAATTGGTCGAGAAGGACGTAATATTAGGACAATAGAGGCTATTACAGGAGTAGATTTGATTATTGATGATACTCCAGAGGCTGTTGTTTTATCAAGTTTTGATCCGTTAAGAAGAGAGATTGCTCGAGTAACATTGGAAAGTCTAATTAAGGATGGACGTATTCATCCAACACGAATTGAAGAGTTATATGATAAAGTTTGCAAAGATATGAAAAAGCAAATTATTCAATATGGACAAGATGCTACTTTTCAGTTAGGTTTGACTAAGTTCGATCCTGATTTAATTGAAATAATTGGTAAATTACATTTTAGAACCAGCTATGGTCAAAATGCCTTAGAGCATTCTAAGGAAGTAGCTGAACTTGCTGGGTTAATTGCTGGTGAGTTAGGTGAAAATGTTATGTTAGCTAAAAGAGCTGGTTTACTTCATGATATTGGTAAAGCAATTGACCATGAAATTGAAGGAAGTCATGTAGAAATTGGTATTGATATTGCTAAGAAATATAAAGAAGATGAGGTAGTAATTAATGCTATTGCTTCACATCATGGTGATACACAGGCTACTA
Source organism: uncultured Bacilli bacterium (assembly GCA_947626565.1). Lineage (GTDB taxonomy): Bacteria > Bacillota_I > Bacilli_A > RF39 > UBA660 > CANRGD01. The sequence continues at coordinate 4,616 of CANQSQ010000007.1, read as the reverse complement.
GTGTTATAGCTATTATTGTGGCTATAGCTGATGCTTTATCAGCATCACGTCCAGGAGCACGTAATGATTCATTAGAAAATTATATTCAAAGACTTTCACAACTTGAAGAAGTTGGAAATGGTATAGCAGGAGTTGATAAAACTTATGCTGTTCAAGCTGGTAGAGAATTACGAGTAATTGTAAAACCAGAAGAAGTAGATGATTTAAATGCTCATAGGATTGCTAGAGAAGTAAAAGAAAAAATTGAAGCTAATATGAAATATCCTGGAACAATAAAAATTACGGTTGTTCGTGAAACAAGAGCCCAAGAGGAAGCTAAATAAGCTTCTTTTTTTGGGAAAAATTAGAAAATGGTGCGAATAATAAAATAGGAGGTGGTAATAATAAATCCTAAAAAGAGAATTGTTTTGTTTTGGAAAATTGGAAAATATGTTTTTAATAAACAAGAAACTTGTGAAAATGCTATTGAAAAATATGCTAATTTATGTAGTTATCATTATGGAATGAGCGCTTCTTTTTCAAGAGAAAATGTTCGATTCATGAAATTGTTTTATCAATTTTTTCCTATATATTTACCACAAATGAATAATTTAAATTGGGAACATTATGTAGAATTATTAAAAATTCCAAATTTACAAGAGCGGTATTTTTATTTTAGATTAGTTTTGTTTTGCAATGGTAGTGTTAAAGAACTACAAAGTAGTATTCAAAATAGAATATATAAAACAATTTAAAAAGAAGTTATAAACAATTTTTAAATATAAAAAAACAAATAAGTAAAACAAATTACTTATTCGTTCATAATCTTGCAAAAATTAGTTAGATGATTCTTTTTTGATATCTAATATAATTGGTAAAATGATAGGTTTACGACCAGTTAAATTATAAATGAAGGGATATAAATTATCTGTGATATCATTTTTAAGACTGGCAAAATTGGCTTTAGAATCATTTAAAGAATTTTTTATGGTTTGTTCTGCTTTATTTTCAATCTTATGAATTAATTCTTCATTTTCATTGACTAGAATGAAGCCTCTTGTAGTAATATTTGGTTTTATTAATAGTTCTCGTTTTTTCATATTAACGTTAACAATTACTACTAAGATACCATCATTAGACATAATTTGACGATCCTTAATTACAGCACTACCTATTTCTCCAATTCTATTACCATCGACATAAACATCATTACCGGAATAACTTGGTCCTCTAGTAATAATGTGATTTTTTAGAAGAAGAGTATCACCATTTTTTAAGATAAAAGTATTTTCTTTAGGAATACCACAATTAATACCAATATCTGCTTGTTTTTTTAACATACGATAGTCGCCATGAAAGGGCATTAAGTATTTAGGTTTAATTAAGCGAATCATTAATTTTACTTCTTCTTCATTAGCATGTCCTGAAGTATGTAGGTCAGCTAAATAATTATTCGTGTAAACTTTAACACCTTTTAAATATAATTTATTAATGGTTTTAGATATACTTAGAGCATTGCCAGGAATGGCACTTGATGAGAAAATAACAACATCATCAGGTCGAAGCTTAATTTGTTTATGGGTACCATTAGAAATTCTAGAAAGAGCTGCTAAAGGTTCTCCTTGACTACCAGTACAAAGTATTGTTACTTCATTAGGTTTTAAATTATTAGCTTCTTCTGGTGTGATGAGTAGTTCTTTATGATCAATGTAACCTCCATTTAAAGAGATATTGATGTTATTTTCCATGCTTCTTCCAAATATACAAATTTTTCTATTATGCTTGTAACAAGTTTCAAAGATATGTTTAACACGATAAATGTTAGAAGCAAAAGTTGCGATAATAATTCTTGAATTTTTACATTTATCAAACATTTCTCCTAGGGTTTCATCAACAACGGATTCACTGTTAGAAAAACCTTCATTTAAAGCATTTGTAGAATCACCTATTAGTAAGTCAACCCCTTTTTCACCAAGACAAGCCATCTTGTATAAATCAGCCATAGGACCGATAGGGGTTAAATCAAATTTATAATCTCCTGTAGTGACAATAGTACCATCAGGAGTAGTAATACTTATTCCGTGTGAGTCTGGAATAGAATGTGTTGTTCTAAAAAATTCAACTTCAATTTCTTTGAATTTTAGTTTAGTATTTTCGGTATAGACAAATAAATTGTCATATCTAATGTTACGATCTTGTAATTTTACTGCTATTAATTCTTTGGCATGATTAGGGGCATATATAGCTGGAATATTAACACTTTGAAGTAAAAAAGGAATACCACCGATATGATCCTCATGACCATGAGTAATTAATAAAGCTTTTATTTTATCTTCATTGTCCTTTAAAAAGGTAAAGTCAGGTAAAACGTAATCTACTCCCATAAGTTCGCTTTCTGGGAAACTTACACCGGCATCAATAACAACAATTGCATCTTTATGCATTATACAATACATATTTTTTCCGACTTCTCCTAAACCACCTAAAACAACAATTTTTGTTTCATTGGTTTCTTTTATATTCATAAAATATATAATAACTCCTTTCTTGTAACGTTTTATAAAGAACTATCTATGAAATTATACTATTTTTTTAATAATTTGTCTATAAGAAAAAGTTATTTATATAAAAATTGGGCTTGGGTAAAAAAGAAATATATAGGTATTAAGTATATTTTATGTTATAATTTTTCTAGGTGATATTATGGGATTATTTAATAAAATTAAAAATATGTTTCAAGGAATTTCTAAAGAAGAGAAAAATTCCTTGGAGGAAATAGATAAAGAATCAGAAGAGAAAATCGATGAAGAAGAAGTCGATGAAGAAGAAGTCGATGAAGAAGAAATTGAAGAGGAAGAAGAAGTCGACGAAGAAGAAACTGAAGAGGAAGAAGAAGTCGACGAAGAAGAAACTGAAGAGGAAGAAGAAGTCGATGAAGAGGAAACTGAAGATGAAGAAGAAGTCGACGAAGAGGAAACTGAAGATGAAGAAGAAGTCGACGAAGAAGAAACTGAAGAAGATGAAGAGGAAGTCGATGAAGAGGAAACTGAAGAGGATGAAGAAGTCGACGAAGAGGAAACTGAAGAGGAAGAAGAGACCGACGAAGGGGAAACTGAAGAGATTAGTAAAGAAACACATAAAGAAAAAAAGAAAATAAATATATTTAATATTGGTAAAAAGAAAAAAGAAACCAAAACCGAAGATGAATTTAGTGGTACTTTAAGCGAAAAGACAAAAAAAGAAGTTAAAATTTATGAGAAGGGATTAACTAAATCTAGACAGGGATTTGTTTCTAAATTAATAAATTTAACAAATAAATATAGTAAAATTACAGATGAATATTTTGATGAATTAGAAGAAATATTGATAATGGCAGATATCGGTGTAAATACCGTTATGAATTTTATTGATAGATTGAGAGACAGAGTAAAGAAAGAAAATATAACAGATGTAAGTTTATTAAAAGAAATAATTGTTGATGAATTGTTTATAATATATGTTAATGACGAAGTTTTATCTAGTAAAATTAATTATAGTGAGAATGGACCTACAATTATTTTATTTGTTGGAGTTAATGGAGTAGGTAAAACAACAACTATTGGAAAAATTGCTTATAAATTAAAAAATGAAGGTAAAAAAGTATTATTAGTAGGAGCTGATACCTTTAGAGCGGGTGCTTTTATGCAATTGAAAGAGTGGAGTGAAAAGGTAGATGTTGGCTTTTATGGAAAAGAAGAAGGCAGTGATCCGGCAAGTGTTGTTTATGATGGCTTGAAAAAAGCTCAGAAAGAAGAATATGACGTTGTCTTAATAGATACGGCAGGAAGATTACAAAATAAAGTTAATTTGATGAAAGAATTGGAAAAAATTAATAAAGTTATAAGTAATTTTATTCCTAGTGGAGCAAATGAAACATTATTAGTAATAGATGCGACTACAGGACAAAATGGAATTAGCCAAGCTAAAGCTTTTAAAGAGATAACTAATATAACAGGAATAGTATTAACAAAATTAGATGGTACAGCTAAAGGAGGAATCGTTTTAGCAATTAAAGAAGATGTTGGATTACCAGTAAAATATATTGGTCTGGGAGAAAGTAAAGATGATTTACAAGTATTCGATATAGAAAAATATATATATGGATTATTTAAAGATATGATGTAATAGGAGTCTAAAATGGAAGAGTTATTATATTATAATGAATTATATGACATATATGGAAAATTACTAACAGATAAGCAAAGAAAATATTTTGAAGATTACTATTTTAATAATTATAGTTATTCAGAAATGGCTGATTCATATAAAGTAAGTCGTAATGCGATATGTAAACAATTGCATATTGTTGTGGATAAGTTGAATGAGTATGAAAAAGTGTTAGGATTGTATAAGAAGAAAATAAAATTATTAGATATCATTAGTAAAGAAAAAGATGATACTTTAAAAGACAAACTACAAAGATTATTGTGAGATATAGATTAGTCTATATCTTTTTTTGAGGAATAAATATTTAAAACTTTTTATTAATTATCTTGTAAAAAGGAGAAAAAAAAGTTATAATCCTGAATTTATCAGTTTTTAAAAAGCAAAATCTCTCAACTCCAGTGTTTATGCTGAATTGAGAGATTTTTAAATGT
>CANQSQ010000006.1 GCA_947626565.1 uncultured Bacilli bacterium | reverse complement strand
CAAACTAGTGCTTGCCAGAAACAGGCCCTTATAGGGCTTATGAAAAACTACCAGCTAGGCTGGTAGATTTTTATTGTGTATCTTTCTTTTTGTAGTATAATTATATGTATAATTAGGATGAGGTTTTATGAAAAAATTGTTAGAAAGTAGTTTGGTAAAAAAAAGATTAAAGTTAATAAGTATTATATCGGTTATGTTATTAATAATTGTCTTTATTCCGTTTACTTTTGCTAATGAAGAACCAGTTAAGAAAGTAGAAATTTATTCCGAAAAAAGTGATTTTAGAAATGGTGAAGCTGGTTCTTGGAAAATTGAAAAAAGTGCTAAATGGGTTGGTAAAGGTGAAGCTGAAGTAACATTTGATGTTTTTACAGAAGTAAAAATGGAAAAAGAATATAATGATATTATTTTTGTATTAGATACTTCTAATTCTATGGAAGGAAAAAGATTAATTAAATTAAAAGCTGATGCAGAAGATTTAATTAATAATGTTTTTAAAAAAGATGGAAATAAAGTAGCATTAATTACTTTTAATGATGATGCTCAAATTTTATCGGATTTTACAGATGATAAAGATTACGTTATAGAAAGATTAAGAGAAATTGGAGTAAATGGTGGAACAAATTACTATCAAGCCTTTGAAAGAATTAAAAATGTATTACAAAGTTATACTTATAATGAAAATAGAAATTGTGTAGTTTTATTTTTAACAGATGGCTATGCTAATGTAGATATTCCTAATGAAAGAATGGGATATTTACAATTAAAAAGCCAATATCCTTTTGTACAAGTAAATGCTGTTCAATATGAAATGGGAGATAGTGTTTTAGGACCAACAAAGGTAGTAAGTGATAATCAGTTTATTGCTAGTATGGAAACTTTGTATAATAGTTTATATGATGCTTCTGTAATTAAAATGAGTTATGGTATATTTACGATAGATGATTATATTGATACGGATAATTTTTATGTTAGTAAAGAAGCGGATATTGAAGTTACAAAAGGAAAATTTACTTTTGATGCTGAAGAGCAGAAAATTACGTGGGATTTATCTAGTATGGCTTCAGGAATGAGAACGGATGAATCCTTAGATGAATATGTTAGAATGAAAATAAGATTAAATTTACAAGATAGTTTAATGTCTAAAGAGGGAGTTTATAATACTAATACGCATGAGGTTATTAAATCAACTATAGATAATGATGTTGAAAATATTGATAGTGAATTAACGCCAGCTTTACGTAGTAGTTACAATGTATCTTATGATGTAAATTTACCAGAAGGTGCTGAACTTGTAGGTGATGCTCCTAGTGACAAAACCTATTTAGTATATGATACAGTAGAGATAGCTGAAGGGGTAAAAAGTAATGAATACCAATTTGCTGGATGGGAGATAATGACAGAAAATGTGGAAAGAATAAATAATGATTATTTTATTATGCCGGAAGCTGATGTACAATTAAAAGCAAAATGGAAAAAGTTAAATATTTGTAAGACAATGGATGGAACCCTTCATTCTGTTGAACGACTTTATGATACTATTAAAGGAAGTAAAGCTTTTGATGATAGCCGATTAACTTATGATACTGACTGGAGTAGTAATGCGATAAGTAAGACTTATTCGGGAGTTTATGAAATGAAAGCAACTAGCGGTGATGAATTTCCTATTTATTTTTATCGTGGTACTAATGCTGATACTAAAAATAATCTAATTTATGCTGGATATTGTTGGAAAATTGTACGAACGACAGAAACTGGTGGCGTAAAGATAGTTTATAATGGAGTTCCAAGTAGTGAAGGCTTTTGTAATAATACAGGAGCTGGTTCTGCTGTTGGAAGGTCAGCATTTAACTCATCAGCATCTTCAATAGTTCATGTTGGTTATATGTATGGTGATACTTTAATGATACCAGGGTCTAAAGATATGCGGTGGTATAGAATTCTTGGTAAAACTTTAAGAAATGATAATACGGTTGCGAATACAGAATATTATTATGCTGATAGTGTTACGTATGATCCTGATACTGGTTTATATACTTTAGGTGAGGGTGCTGCAAGTCACTTGTGGGAATCTGATTTTGGTAGTTTGAGTGGTTACTATACTTGTGTTTCAACAACAAATGAGGGTTGTGCAAAAGTGAGATATGTTGATCATATTAATAGTCAAACTAGTGCTAAGCAAGCATATATTGAATTTGAAAATGGTGAAACTTATGTTTCTTGGTATGATTATTATGAGTTACATAAGTGGAAATTTAGTAATCAAGTTACTTGGAATGGAAATAGTTATGATTTAGTGTTGGATGATGTTATTGAGATAAATCCATTTGATTATGTTACCAATGTTAATCAAGCACGAACCAATATTTCTAATGCCCATCATTATTCTTGTTTAGCAGAAGGTACTAATTGTAATTATATTACATATGTTTATTTTTCGGGTCAGGATTCACTTTATAGGACTTATAATGAAATATATTCTGTTAGCTTTACTAATGGTACAACGATTGAGTCTTTGTATGATAATTTAATTAATACGGAAAATAAAAATCCATCAAATATAAAAACAGCAGTAGATAAATGGTATGAAAATACTATATTAGATACAGAATTTGAGGCTATGTTAGAGGATACGGTTTGGTGTAATAACCGACTTGTAAAATATAAAAATGGTTGGGATACTAATGGTAATTCAGCTAATTTTCTATACTTTAAAGAGACATATGTACATTATAGAGATCCCGAGGTAACATGTTCAAGAATGCAAGATAGATTTACTGTTAGTGAAGATGTTGGTAATGGAAAACTTAGTTATCCGGTAGGTTTGTTGACAGCTGATGAAACGACGTTAGGTGGTTCCGGTAGTTTTTATTGCCATAGTTCTGATTCTTATTTAAATGCTGGAATAGAGTGGTGGACAATGACACCTCGTGGCTATAATGAAAATTATGCTTATAATTATACAGTAGATGATGAAGGAGAGTTAGGTACTTCTTATAACGTGGTTAGAAATAGTTTTTATGTACGTCCGGCACTGTCGTTAAATTATGATGTGTTTGTAGTTGGTGGCGATGGTGATTTATATAATCCATATCAAATTGATGATAGTCGTCCTTCTTATACCATTAACATTGAAACAGAAAATGTGGTTGCTGATAAGCCTTTGGCTAAAGAAAAAGCTAAAGTTACGTTAAGTACTACAGTGGAGGGATATATGGTATCATCTTTCAAGCTAGATGGAGAATTGATACAAGGTAATACGTTTGAAATGCCAGCTAGAAATGTGGTTGTTAGTGAAGTTGAAATAGTAGAGATACCTAAGATTGAGGAAGAAATAGTAGAATCTTCATCTCATAGTCCATATTCAAATAATGCTTCAGAAGAATTTGAAAAAACATATGAAGGAGCGAAGTCTTTAAATGTTGTTTTGGAATATCAAACAGAAGATGCAAATTATGATTATATAACTATATCTTCCAATTCGGGTTATAATAAGAAATTTGGAGGAAGTAAAACAGCAATTGCTACTGAAAATATAACAATTGAGGGTAATCATATAAAAATAACTTTTATAACTGATGCATCAATAAATCAATATTATGGATTTAAAGCTACTATAAGGCCACAATATTAAATATATAAGTAAGGTTTACTTATATATTTTTTCTTTTTTTTAAAATTATGATAAAATAGTAAGGAACGTAAAAATGGAGGTTAATAGAATGAATGAATTAATAATAAAAGAAATTGCGAAAGATTTAAATATTACAGAAAAGCAAGTACAAGTTGTTTTAAATTTACTAAGTGAAGGTGACACAATTCCTTTTATAGCAAGATATAGAAAAGAAGCTACAGGTGCTTTGGATGAAGAAGTAATACGATCAATTGGGGAAGTATATGAGTATCAAGAAAATTTATTAAAAAGAAAAGAAGATGTAATTAGATTAATTGATGAAAAAGATATGCTTACTGATGAGTTAAGAGACGCTATTATGAAATGTAGTAAGTTGGTAGAAGTTGAGGATTTATATCGGCCATATAAAGAAAAGAAGAAAACAAAGGCAACAGAAGCGATTAAAATGGGACTTGAACCTTTGGCAAAAATGATGATGAGTTTTCCTCTTAAAGGTAGTTTAGAAGAAATGGCTGCAAAGTTTGTTAAAGATGATTTACCAGTAGAAAAATGTATTGAAGGGGCTAAATATATTATTGCGGAATGGATTAGTGATAATGCTAGCTATCGTAAATTTATTAGAAGTTATTTTTATAAGAATGGTGTTATTATTTCTAAGAAGAAGAAAGATGCTCAGGATGAGAAAAAAATATATGAGATGTATTATGATTATAATGAAGCCGTAAAATATATTAAAGCTCATCGAATTTTAGCTATTAATAGAGGGGAAAATGAGAAAGTACTTAGTGTATCTATAGATGTTTCTAAAGAAGAAATAATTAGTTATTTAGAAAAGAAAATAATTAAGAATGAAAAAAGCTTTGTATGTAGTTATGTAAAAGAAGCTATAGAGGATGCTTATAAAAGATTAATTGCTCCGTCAATAGAAAGAGAAATTAGAAGTGATTTAACAGAAAAAGGGGAAGAGGCCGCTATTGATAATTTTGGTAAAAATTTAGAGGCTTTATTATTGACACCACCAATGAAGGAAAAAGTAGTTTTAGCATTTGATCCGGGTTTTGTTAATGGATGCAAATTAGCGGTTGTGGATAAAAATGGTAAATATTTAGATTCAACAGTAATAAAACCTTTTTTAAATAATAGTAATAGTGAGGTTATAAAGAAGTGTCAAGAGATAGTGGTATCATTAATTAAGAAATATAATGTAGATATTATTGCGATTGGTAATGGTACAGCTTCAAGAGAATCAGAGAAGTTTTGTAGTGAAATGATCCATGAATATCATTTGAATTGTAAGTATGTTATTGTTTCAGAAGCAGGAGCTTCAATTTATAGTGCATCACCAGTTGCTTTAGAAGAATTCCCTGATTTAGCTGTGGAAAAAAGAAGTGCTGTTAGTATTGGAAGAAGACTACAAGATCCTTTAGCAGAACTAGTAAAAATTCCACCTGATGGTATTGGAGTAGGATTATATCAACATGATGTTAGTCAGAAAAATTTAGCTAATTCATTAGATTTTGTTGTGGAAAAGTGTGTTAATAGTGTAGGAGTTAATGTAAATACAGCTTCAGCTTCATTATTGAAATATGTGTCAGGAATTACGAAAAAAGCTATTGAAAAAATAATTAATTACCGAGAAGAAAAGGGTAAAATTAGAACTAGAGAAGAATTGAAAAAACAAAAGATTTTGACAGATAAAACTTATGAACAAGCAATTGGTTTTTTACGAATAAGTGATGGAGATAATATTTTAGATAGAACGGCTATACATCCAGAGAGTTATGAAGTTGCTCTTAATTTGTTGAAAGAAATAAATAGTAAAATAGAAGATATTGGTAGTAAAGAATTAATTGAGAAATTAGATAAAGTTAATGTTGAACAAATGAGTACTAAATTAAAAACAGATACTTATACTTTAGAAGATGTAATAACGTCGTTAAAAAAACCTAATTTAGATCCTAGAGATGATTATCCACAACCATTATTAAAAAGTGATGTTTTAGATATAAAAGATTTGACAATAGGAATGAGATTACAAGGAACGGTTAGAAATGTAGTTGATTTTGGAGCTTTTATCGATATTGGTTTACATAATGATGGACTGGCTCATATATCAAAATTAACGGATAAATATATTAAACATCCAAGTGAGGTAGTAAGTGTTGGCGATATAGTAGATTGCTATGTAGATGATATTTCCATTGAAAAAGAAAAAGTAAGTTTAAGTTTGTTACCTAGGTAAGAAATTTACTTACTTTTTTGTTTGCATAAAAAAATAATTGTGTTATAGTATAGGTTAAATTGGGAGGTTTTGGTATGAAGAAAAAAGTAGGCTTTACAGCTTCGGAATTGGAAAATATTTTATTTATTGTAGAACATATCAATGAAGTAAAAAACTTTGAAGAATTGAATGATATGAGTATTAATGAATTAAAAATAGATGATTTAAAAAATACAAAAAAATATTTACGAGCAAAAAATAGAGAATATGCAGCATTAAAAAAACATTTTTTAAATGTTAATGAGGCTTTTGAATTTGAAAAGTATAAAAAACTGTTACGTGATTGTAAATTAGTACAGAAAAAAGTAAATAAAATAGAAGAAGAATATATTGAACAAAAATTGGCAGCTTCAGAAAATAGTAAAAAAGAAAGTGACGTTTCTAAAGCTGAAAAAAGAAGACAAATAGTTATTGATAATTTGATTAGATTAAATTTTTATTTTCAAGATAGTGATAAAGAGTTATTAGAAAAATACATAAATAGTGCTGATTATGAAGAAAGAATAGGTCTATTACTTAGGTTAAGAGTAAAATATATAGAAGCTACTGTTTATTTATATAGAGCTAAAAAAGAGACAATGGAGAAGTACTATAAAATAGTAGCAGCAGAAAACGGTTTAGGTCCTAAGTTAGAAAAAAATAAGAAAGAATTTAAATTGTTACTAGAACAAGAGAAATATAAAAATTATAAAGAAATAATTACTAAGGCCAAAATGGCTTATAATAAGAGTAAGTTATTTATAAGTAATATTGAAAGATTAATAGCGATAGAAAATTCCATTTACAATAATAGTATACCGAAAAAAAATTTGGATTATGAAGATGAAAGTGATTATAAAGAATTAATTCAAGGAGTGTATCCAGATTGCAAAGAATTTGTTGATCGATTGAATAATATTAGAAGTGGTAGATATAGTAGAAGATATGGAACATCAATAAAGAATTTTATTCCTAAAGATTTAGAGCATTTATTTACTACTTTAGAGAAATTAGAGTTAGACTATGAAGCTTTAATGGATATAGCTTTATTAGGAATGGATGTTGTTAAAAATAAATTAAAAACTCTTAAACAAGGCCAAAATGAATATGATGATGCTGAAAGAATTTTCTTAAAAAAATTAGTTAAAAAATTTGAAGATTTAAAACCATTTATACCTTACGAAGAAGAAGTAGATACAAAGGTTTATTATAAGATTTTGGAGAGTTTAATTTATAATGATGATAATTTTACATATTTAGAAAAATTGATTAGACAAATAGATGGATGTAAAAATGCTAGAAAAGATAATAAACATATAATTTTAGAGTTACTAGATAAATTTATAATGAATTATAAGTTGAAGCTTATTAATCAACATTTTGAATATATTGAACCAGATTTTTATAAAGAAGTTATTAAAGTTTTTTATGATAATAAAGTGGTCTTAAAAGACGAAGAGATAAAAGAAATAAATGAAAGACTTGATGAATTTTTAGAGTATTGTCAAAGACATAAATATGCTTCTATGAGTGAAATAGTTAATGATGTTAATGAATTACGTAATAATAGAGTAGATAAAGAAAAAAGAAATTATGATAAAGAAAAAGTAAAACAAGAGCAAACTTTTATAGAATTTTATATGGATAGTCTAGTTAATTATTATATGAGACGTAATTATCCTATTTATATGGATAGTGATGAGACAAGTGTCTTTATGCTAGAAAATGTAGATAATATAGGATTTTCAGTAGGACATGATGAAAATGGAACTATTACGTTGGGAGTTCATTTATTGGATACTAGTAAGGTAGTAAGTGATGATAGTGAAATGGTAAAAGCCTCTTTAGCAGGAAAAAAGGTCTTACCTAAATTAGATGAGAATAAAGTATATCCTGTTATGAGTTTTACTTATTCCTTAGTTAATGGCTATGAATTAACAAATATGCGATTAACTCCGGGATTAATAAAAGTTAATAAAACATATAGTGATGAAGATATTAATGCTTTTAGAGAAAGAGAAGACTTAAAAGAATTGATGATGATTACCAGTCATTTACAAGATGAAAATGATTATAAAGATATTCATGTTAGTGAAGGAATAAAAGAGGTAATATTAAAAGCTATTAGTAAGGATGTAAAGAGAAGATTTGAACAAAGACATATTCCATTTATTTATGAAAAAGACTTAGAAAATAGTGAAGAGTTAATTAAAGATAATCATAATGCTATTTGTGATAAGCTAATTGAAATTCCTAAGAGAGAAGCCTATCAAATCTTTGATATTTTAGATCACGTTGTAGATAAATATTATGTTCCAGAAGTTACGTCCGATTTAGATATTAATTTAGATAGTAGTAGCTTTTTGGGCTATTATTTGTTAAATGTGTTAAATAAGATAGAAACAGGTAAATATGAAATAGATAAAGAAGTAGCAGCTATTGAAGAGTACTTGGGACAATTAAATAGTAATCGGAAATATTTACCAAGTAGTATAACGAAAAAAAATCAAAGTAAATTAAAAAGAGTAGCAAGACAATATAAAAAAAGAAGATAACTATTAATACTGTAAGAAGGTAATTTTGCGACCTTCTTTTTTGATGATGCCTTTGGTTTCTAATTTTTTTAATTCTCGCATAAAATTACTTCTGTCAATAGAAAGATAATCAGCAATAGCTTTGTAAGAAGTAGTAACCTTAAAAATATTATTTTTAGTACGCTTTTTTAAAAAATAAATAATTTTATCTTCAACTGTTTTTTGTGATAAAAGTTCAATCTTTTCATTTAACTCTTTATTATCATTAATAATAAGATCAAATAAAGTAAGAACTAAATTAGTATGAAAAGGACAATTCATCGTACAGTCTTTTAGAATAGGATAATAATTAATAAAACTAACTTCTGTTATACTAGAGTTACTGAAAATGTAGATTTCATCTTCAAAGTCTTGGTAAAAGAGATTAGAAAAGATATCATTTTCTTTTAACTCACGTAGGACTATTTTATTACCATTAATATCTAATTTAATAATAGTGGCATGACCATAAGTAATAAAGCCAACTTGTTTAGATAAAGTATTGAAATTTAAAATTAATTCATGGTTAAAAAATGTTTTACATGTAATGTTGACACAGCTTGACAAATCTTTTTTAAAAAGAAATAATTTATCATTTTGATTATTTTCAGTCATTTTATAAGACACCTTCTTAAGTCTATTATAACAATTTTTAAATGTGTTGCAAATGCAACAGTATATTTTTTTGAAATAATTATAAAATGGATGAAAAGGTGGTAACAAATTATGAGTAAGAAAGATACAAATAAAAAAATAAAAATAGTTAAAAGAAATGGTAATTTAGAGGATTTTGATCCTAATAAAGTTAAAAAGGCTGTTATAGCTAGTGCTGAAAGAGTAATGGTTGATTTAACAGAAGAAGCTTTGGATAAGATTGTTAATATAGTGTATGAGTTACTAGGAACACAGACAACTAATCCAACAGTTGAACAAGTTCATAGTTGTACAGAAATAGCTTTAGAGCAAGTAAATCCTTTAGTAGCAAAAAGTTATAGAGAGTATAGAGATTATAAAAAAGATATTGTTCATATCTTAGATGAGGTTTATAAAAAAGCCCAGGTTATTACTTATATAGGTGATAAAGAATGTGCTAATATGGATAGCGCTTTAGTTACTACACAGAGATGTCTTATATATAATAGTTTGAATAAGGAATTATATAAAAAGTTCTTTTTAACAGCAGCTGAAATAGAAGCTTGTAAAGATGGATATATTTATATTCATGATATGAGTGCTAGACGAGATACAATGAATTGTTGTTTATTTGATATGGCTAATGTTTTAAAAGATGGCTTTGAAATGAGTAATATTTGGTATACAGAACCTAAGACTTTAGGAACAGCTTTTAATGTAATGGGGGATGTTATAAATAATACAACCGCTATGCAATATGGTGGATTTACCGTTCCAGAAGTAGATACTGTTTTAAAGAAATATGCGAAGATGAGTTATGATAAATATTATAAAGAGTATTTGTCTATAAAAGGTAAAGAATATGTCGATGAGGCTAAAGAATATGCTTTAAAGAAAGTACAAAGAGAATGTGAACAAGGATATCAAGGAATAGAATATAAATTAAATACTGTAAGTTCATCAAGAGGAGATTATCCTTTTGTAACATTCACTTTTGGTATAGATAAAGATCCTTTTGCGGTTATGATTACGAAGACTATTTTAAATGTTCATAAAGAAGGACAAGGTAAAAAAGGATTTAAAAGACCAACATTATTTCCAAAATTAGTATTTTTATATGATAAAAATTTACATGGAAAAGGTAAAGAACTTCGCGATAGTTTTTTATGTGCTATTGAATGTAGTAAAAAGACAATGTATCCAGATTATTTATCATTAACTGGTGAAGGATACGTACCAGAAATGTATAAAAAATATGGTCGAGTTGTTAGTCCAATGGGATGTAGAGCTTTCTTGTCACCTTGGTATGAAAAAGGTGGTATGACACCAGCTGATAAGAATGATAAACCAGTATTTATAGGAAGATTTAATATAGGAGCTATTTCTTTACATTTACCAATGATTTTGGCTAAAGCTAGAGAAGAACAAAAAGATTTTTATGAGGTATTAGACTTTTATTTAGAAATGATTCGTAAAATACATATACGTACTTATAGATATTTAGCTAAAAGAAAAGCTTCTACTAATCCACTTGCTTATTGTCAAGGGGGATTTTATGGAGGACATTTACGTCCAGAAGAGGCTATTGAACCAATTTTAAAATCATGTACAGCTTCCTTTGGAATAACGGCTTTGAATGAGTTACAAGTTTTATATAATGGTAAAAGTATTGTAGAAGATGGTGAATTTGCTTTAGAGGTAATGAAATATATTAATAAAAAGACGCAAGAATTTAAAGAAGAAGATCATATTCTATATGCTATTTATGGAACACCAGCAGAAAACTTATGTGGATTACAAGTAAAGCAGTTTAGAAAAAAATATGGTGTTGTTGAAGGGGTTAGTTCAAGAGAATATGTCTCTAATAGTTTTCATTGTGGAGTTTGGGAGGATATTACAGGAATTACAAAACAAGATTTGGAAGATAGATTTTGGGAATTATTTAAAGGTGGACGTATTCAATATGTTAGATACAATTTAAGTTATAATACGGAAGCTATGCTTACTTATGTTGAAAGAGCTATGGAAAAAGGTTTTTATGAGGGAGTTAATTTATCACTTGCTTATTGTAATTCATGTGGTCATGAAGAATTGGATATGGATGTTTGTCCAGAATGTGGTAGTAGTGATTTAACAAAGATTGATCGAATGAATGGTTATTTGTCTTATTCTCGAGTACATGGTGATACTATGTTAAGTAATGCTAAGATGGTAGAAATATCAGAAAGGAAGTCTATGTAATGAGATATCACAATATCACTAAAGCAGATATGCTTAATGGGGAAGGACTTAGAGTGGTTTTATGGACAAGTGGGTGTAGTCATCATTGTGTAGCTTGTCAGAATGCCATTACTTGGGATAAGAATGATGGATTAGTTTTTGATGAGACCGCTAAAGAGGAAATATTTCACGAATTAGAGCAAGATTGGTGTAGTGGAATAACTTTATCAGGGGGCGATCCTTTATTTAAAGATAATAGGGAAGAAATAGCTAAATTAGTGGTGGAAATAAGAAAAAAGTTTCCAGAGAAAACAATATGGTGCTATACAGGTTATACTTGGGAAGAATTGCTAGAAGAGAAGAAGGAAGATAAGAATTTAGAAGAAATATTAAATAATATTGATGTTTTATTAGATGGTAAATTTGTCTTAAAATTAGCCTTAGAAAAATTACATTATGTAGGAAGTAGTAATCAATGTATAATAGATGTAAGGAAAAGTTTAGCTAAAAAGAAGAAAATATTGTATATAGATAATAGTAAAATAATAGAAGGAGAAAAAGCATGAAAGTAAAAAAAAGAGGATTTGAAATTGCGAAAGGTTGGGAAGATAAAGGGATAAATTTGCCGGTTAGGAAGACAGCTCATGCAGCAGCTTATGATATTGAAGCAGCTGAAGATGTTACTATTCCTGTATATAAACCAGGTATAAAACCAACATTAATTCCAACGGGATTAAAAGCTTATTGTCAAGATGATGAATGTTATTTTTTAATAAGTCGTTCAGGAGGACCTAAGAAGGGATTGCTGACACCACATGGATTTGGATTAATTGATGCTGACTATTATGAAAATCCAGATAATGATGGACATTTTATGGTACAAGTTTTCAATTGTTCAGATAAAGAGTTGCATATTAAAAAGGGCGATGCTGTAGCTCAGGTAATGTTTACTAAATATTTAGTATGTGATAATGATATAGCTGGTGGAAAAAGAAAAGGCGGCTTTGGCTCAACTGATGAAAAAAAGGAAAATTAGAAAAAATGCTTTTTGTAAAAAAATAGATTTTAAAGAAAAATATTTTTTCTAATTTGTTGAAAAATAAGGAAATATTAAATTTTTAGAAATAAAAAAATCAAAAAAATAAAAAAATGATTTTTTTATTTTTTCTAATTTTGTATAAAAATGTAAATTGTCGTAAATCGAACAAAAAAAGTTTTTTGACTATTTCTTTGTATATCAACGGAAGTAAAAAAGAGGACAAAAAAGTACCTAAAAATGGTATTGATTTTTAGAAAAATTGCTTTTAGAATAAATTTAGAAAGTTAAAGAAGAAAGGTGTAAATATTATGGCAGAAGTAAGCGAAATATTAGAAGATTTAGTAGTAATAAAAAGAAGTGGTAAAAAAGTTGATTTTGATGGAAAGAAAATTGCTTTAGCCATAAAAAAGGGCTTTGATAGTGTTGAAGAAGACGATGATGAAGAAGAAAAAGAAAGAAAATATTCTAGTAAAGATGTCCAAAAAGTCTATCAAGCTGTTTTAAAAAGATTAGAAAAAGAAGCAAAAGATAAAGATAAAATTCAAATAGAAGAAATTCAAGATTTTATTGAAGAAGAACTTTTAAATAAAGGATATGAAGATGTTCATAAGAGTTTTTCAGAATATCGTGATAGAAGAAATCAATCAAGACAATCATTCTTTGCTGATAAAAAGACTCATAAATTTTTAAAATCACTTGAAAATTTAGGATTAAAGTCAGCCAATGAAGAAGATGCGAAAAGAGAAAATGCTAACATAGATGGTAATTCACCAATGGGTACAATGTTACAATATGGAGCAACAGTTTCCAAAGAATTTGCGAAAGCTTATTTGATGAAGCCAGAATATGCTAAGATGCATGATGAAGGAACAATACATATTCATGATATGGATTTCCTAGCAATGGGTACAACAACTTGTTGTCAAATAGATTTATCAAGATTATTTAAAAATGGTTTTGATACAGGACATGGGTATGTAAGACCACCACAAGATATTAGTACTTATGGTTCTCTTGCGGCAATAGTAATTCAAGCTAATCAAAATGATCAGCATGGTGGACAAGCTATACCAGCACTTGATTATTATTTAGCTCCAGGAGTATTAAAAACATTTAAAAAGCAATTAAAACAAACAGTATATGATTTCTTAGATTTAGAAGGATTCTTAGAACATATAAATGTTGATAGAATTATTAGAGAAATTGATAAACAAGAAAGTATTGATTTTGATATAAAAACATTAACAGACTATGAAAAAGGATCTCATAGAGTTAAAGAGATATTAGAAAAAAGTTATGAAAAAGCAATGCAAAAAACAGATAGAGCAACACAACAAGCAATGGAAGCTTTTATACATAATTTGAATACTATGCATTCAAGAGCAGGAGCTCAAGTTCCATTTTCATCAGTAAACTTTGGAACAGATACTTCTCCAGAAGGTAGAATGGTCATTAAAAACTTTTTACTATCTGCAGATAGAGGTCTAGGAAAAGGAGAAACACCAATCTTTCCAGTATCTATTTTTAAAGTAAAAGAGGGAATTAATTATAATAAGGAAGATCCTAACTATGATTTATTTAGATTAGCTTGTAAAGTGTCAGCTAAGAGACTTTTCCCTAATTTCTCATTTATTGATGCTCCATTTAATTTACAATATTATAAACCTGGAAATCCAGCTACAGAAATTGCTTATATGGGATGTCGTACAAGAGTTATAGGAGATGTAACAGCACCTGATAATGAAGTAGTAGTAGGAAGAGGAAATCTTTCTTGGACAACTATTAATTTACCAAGATTAGGTATTAAATATGGTATTGCTTTAAAAGAAAGAGATAAGGCTGATATAAAAGGTTTTTATAAAGAATTAGAAGAAGTAATGGATACAGTAAAAGATCAATTACTAGAAAGATTTGAAGTTCAATGTAATAAACGTTGCTATAACTTTCCATTCTTATTAGGACAAGGAGTTTGGACTAATGGAGAAAAGTTAAAACCAACAGATAGACTTAGAAAAGTATGGAAACATGGATCACTTTCAATTGGATTTATAGGGTTAGCTGAATGTTTAAAAGCTTTAACTGGTAAACATCATGGAGAAAGTGAAGAAAGTCAAAAATTAGGACTTGAAATAATCAAATTCATGCGTAAGAAATGTGATGAATACGCTGAGAAATATCATTTAAACTTTGCTTGTTTAGCAACACCTGCTGAAGGATTGTCTGGAAGATTTACAGGAATTGATAAAGCTATATATGGAAAAATTAAAGGCGTAACTGATAGAGAGTATTATACTAATTCTTTCCATGTACCAGTTTATTATCATATAAGTATACATGATAAGTTGTATACAGAAGCACCATATCATGCTTTAACTAATGGAGGACATATTTCATATATTGAATTAGATGGTGATGCTGCTTCTAATGTTGATGCTTTTGAAAGTGTAATTAGAACGATGCGCAAAGCAGGAATAGGTTATGGAGCTGTTAATCATCCAGTAGATAGAGATCCAGTATGTGGATATGTTGGAGTTATAAATGATGTATGTCCAGGTTGTGGACGTAAGGAATTCGAAGGAGTTCCAATGGAAAAAGTAACTACTATTGATAATGGTTGTTGTGAATAGTTTAGAATAGAAAAAAATAAGAAAAAAAGGAGAATTTAATATGGAAAAAATTGTTGGAGAAGGTCAAGGGTTCGAAAGAATAAGAAGAGTTACAGGATATTTAGCAGGAGATGTTTCAAGATTTAATAATGGAAAAAGAGCAGAAGAAAGAGATAGAGTAAAGCATAGCGGTTTAAATAATTTGGAAAAAGAAGAAAAAGACTGTGAAAATTAGATTAGCAGCAGATTTACAGACTGATTCCATTGTTGATGGAGAAGGAATAAGAACAGTGGTGTGGACACAAGGCTGCCCACATCATTGTAAAGGCTGTCATAATCCTACGACACATGATTTTAATGGAGGCGCTTTAGTTGATGTTGATTATATCATCGATGAATTAAAAACGTTGAAAAATCAGGATGGTATAACTCTATCAGGTGGGGATCCAGTGTGTCAAAGTGAAGCTTGTTCAGAAATAGCTAAGGCAGCTCATGAATTAGGTCTTAATGTTTGGTGCTATACAGGCTTTACATATGAAGAAATGATTCGAAATCCTAAACATAGATGCTTATTAGATAATGTTGATGTGTTAGTGGATGGAAAATTCATTTTAGAAGAAAAAAGCTATGATTTATATTTTAAAGGATCAAGAAATCAACGTATTATAGATGTGAAAAAGAGTCTTGAAAGTGGACAAGTAGTTCTTGTTGAAAAATATAAGAATGAGAAAGAAGTTAATCATTATGAAAAACCAGCTTATATGTTTGTATAGGCTGTTTTTTTGGCTAAATTACGGAAAACATATTGAAAATAAATAAAAAATCTTTTATAATTAAATTTGAATAGGTAGAATAGAGGATTATAATGTGGTGATTACATGAAAAATAAAAAGAAGAGAAAAATAATCATTTTTAGTGCAATCTCTGTTTTTATATTGTTATTACTATGCTTTTTAGCTCCATCTTTTTCTGAATTATTAGATGATGATGTAAGAGTTGCGGAAAATAGTGACTTAACTTATTATATAGATGTAATGTATGATGGAAAGGATGAAACAGAGGCTGTTTCTAATGGAACAACTAAAGTAAGAGTTTTTAGTGATTACATTTATGTAGAAGATAAATTACCAGATGGTTTGATTTTTAAGAATTTTGTTGAAAGTGAAGATGGTACTATTGGAGCTGTTCAACAAAATAATCCAGAGTTGTCTTGTGTTGGATATGTAGTAGGTGGAAGTGACGGAATAGAATATGAAGATACTACACGAACGGTTAAGTTTAAAGTTAGAAACTTACAAGCTGGTTGTAAAGTTACGGTTGGAATAGTGACGACAACTCCATCTTTAGGAGATAAGTCAAGAATGGATTTTTATAATTCAGCTTTTGCAAGAGAAAATGATTTTTCAACAAGATCTAATACAGTTCACGTATTTATGGGTAAAGAAGAAGAACCTTTATATAGTGTTACTTATCAATATGAGGATCCTGTTCCTGAAAATGCACCGGCTGTTCCTGATGAGCAGCAATATGCGGCTGGTACGTCAGTAGCAGTTAGTGGTAATGCTGAAGTCGCGGGTTATACATTTAGTGGTTGGAAAACCGATACCCCAGGTGTTACAGTTGATGGGAGTGGCTCCTTTACAATGCCAGAGAGTAACGTAGTCTTTAAAGGAAAATTTACAGCTAAAGAAACATATAGTGTTACTTATGAAATAGAAGGTGATGATGTACCAGAAGGTTATAAGCCACCTCGAGAAAGAAAATATGGTGAAGGTGATGATGTTGTTGTTGACTCCCTAAAAGTCGGTGATATAGTTAATGGTTATCGTTTCTTAGGTTGGAAAGTTGTTGATGATGATGACGTTTTAATTGAAGATAGTGAAGATGAAGAGGGTTCTGGAATATTTGTAATGCCTCCTAGAAATGTAAAATTAAGAGGTAGCTTTGAAAGAATAGATTATGAAGTATCTTATCAATTTCAAGGCAATGTTTTACCACCTAGTTGGGAAAATTTGATACCAGAGGCTTCAAGACATTATCCAGGAGATATAGTTGAAGTAGCACCTAATCCAGTAGCTGAAGGTTTTGAATTCTTAGGTTGGTATAAAGCTGAGAGTTTCGAAATGCCAGAAGAGGATGTAGTTATTACAGGAGAGTGGAAAGAAAAATTAGGAACATTTACACCAAAGATAACGAAAGTAATTGATAATGAAAAGGTTAGCTATCAAGAAGGCGATGTTGTTAATTTTAGTATTACGGTAGAAAATACAGCAAATTTTGAAATTAATGATGTCTTTATTCAAGAAGAAACAGAGGGAGCAGAATTTGTTCCTGATGAGAATAATAAATATACAGTATTGAATGAAAATTATGTAAAAATACCTAAGATGGATCCTTTGGAAAGCTTGGTTATTAAAGCTAAATATGTTGTTCAAAAAGATGCAGTAAAAAGAGTAACAAATAAGGTTAGCTTAGTAGGAGCTATTGCATCTAATAAATATACGTTAGCTGAGGGAGAATATACATCATCAGTAGATTTTGTTGTATCAAATGTTGTTTTGAATATTAATAAAGTTAGTGGTGAAGGCAAAAAATTAAATGGTGCAGAGTTTACCCTTTATGAAGATGAAGGTACCCAGACAGTTTATGGTACAGGAATGAGTTTTAAAGGCTTGACTCCAGGTAAGACCTATTATTTAAAAGAAACAAAAGTACCATATGGTTACGTGAAACTAAATAAAGTTTTATATGTAAGTGTAGATGAAGCTGGAAGTATATCAATAGCTGGTTATGAAGTAACCAATGTAGATGGCGTGGCAACAGTTAATATAGCTAATGAAAAAATTGATGTATTACCTAATACAGGTGGAGTAGGAAATGTACCATTTGTAATAGGTGGACTAGTAATAATAGTTATAGCAGCCTTTGGTTGTGGCTACTGGTTTAGAAAGGGGAAAAAGAAAAAATGAAAAAAAGAAGAATATTTTTTAGCATTATAATTTTTCTCTTTACTTTAGTTAGCATAAGGGCTAAGGCTTTAACCATTGATACTAATGTAATAGGACAGGTTGAACTGGATTTAAAGTATGCTGATTTGAAATTTGAAAATGCTAATATAGCTATTTACAAAGTTGGTTCTGTTGATGAGAATGGACATGTTACTTATTTAGATGATTTTAATTATCAAGATACTGGAGGATCAGTTGAAGGTGGTGAAGATCTTGATAATGGTCCTAATGACGATTTACAAGAAGAGACAGTTAGTAAAACTTTTGAAGAGTTAAAAGCTTCGGAAATTGATGAGCTGGCTAGAAAGATGTATGATACTATACAGACTAATAATATTGAACCAATAGATAGTGGAGTAACTAATAAGCAAGGATTTTTAATATTTAAGAACTTGAATGTTGGTTTATATTTGGTTAAAGCAGAAAGTGTAGTTGATGATAATTATGAATATATTTCAGCACCACAGCTATTGCTACTACCAACTTTTGATGAAATAAATGATAGTTATGTATATGAATTTGCTGCTATGTTAAAAGTTGAAGCCAAAGAAATAACGACAGGCGATGAGACAGGTGGCAATGATAAAGGTAATAACGATGAGGGGATTCCAAATACGTTTGATGCAATAATACTTTATCTAAGTATTTTTGTAGTAGCTGTAGTTGGAATTGGAGTAGTTGTTTATTATATAAAAAAATCAAAAAGGAAGGATGATGAAAAATGAAAAAAATTAAAAAAATATTAAGTTATACAGTTTTAGTTATGGCATTAGTATTTGTATCAATGTACAAAGTTAAAGCTGTAACACCTCAAACTCAAGATGTTTCACATTTGTTGAGTAATGAAGGACAAATTCAAGTTAATAATGTAGGAGGAGAAGATGAGTTTGCAGCATATAAAATATTAGATGCATTTTATGATGAAGATACTCATGAATTAACTTACGACTTTACAAGTGATTTTAAGAAATTTCAACAAGGTTCAGATAATGATACTTATAAGAATATGACAGTAGATCAATATGTTAAGTTGCAAGGTGGAAATCTTTTACAAGGTGATACTGCTTCTAGTACAGATCTTGATAAATTAGCTACGGCTTATTTAGCTTATATAAAAACAAATACTGTTTCTGGTACTGCAATGTCAGTTATGGGAAGTGGAACTACAGCTGTTGCGACTGCTACTCTTCCTGTAGGAGCATATTTGATTTATCCAACAAGTACAGTTCGTGTATATGGAGTAATGGTTGGTAATGTAGAATTACGTCCAAATAATGTAACTGATGATTGGACAATCGAAACTAGTGAAATTACAGCTAAAGTAGATGATGCTGGTGTTAAAAAAACAATTGGTGATAGTGGACGTAGTGAAGGTTCATTTACGGTAGGTACACCTTTTACTTATACTTTAGATTTAACAGTACCTACTTATCCAGTAAATGCTACAAATAAAACTTATACTGTTACCGATAAATTTTCAGTAGGACTTGATTATGCTGGCGATGAAAAAATGAGAATTTATGATGGTGAAGATGAACTATCTAGAGATGGTAATGTCTTTAAAGATGATGGAGGTCATACAGTTGCAACTGTTACAAAAGAAGATGGTAATGGTGAGACAACAGGACCAACAATTAAAATAGTATTTGATGTTACTTATGTAAAAACAAATGCTCTTAAAGTAACTTATGAAGCTACAATAAATGATAAAGCTCAAATTGGAAAAAAGAATACTAATACTGCATCATTGGAATACTCAAATAATCCATATGGAGAAGGAACAAGTAGTACCACTGGAGATCCTAATGATCCAGATGTTGAAGGAGATAATGATGGTGTTGCTGATGTTTATACGTATGGATTAGTTGTTTATAAAGTATCAAAAGGTGATAGTGTTCAATTACATGGAGCTGAATTTGAAATTCATAAACAATTTGATTGTGAAGATGAATCAATTGGTAAAATAACAGTTGGAGAAGAAGGAAATGGTTCATTTGATGGACTTGGGGAAGGTACTTATTTCCTAAAAGAAACAAAAGCTCCAGTTGGTTATCGTTTGGCTAGTGAACCTTTCCAAGTAAAAGTAGGACCTAATGAAGGTACTAGTGATGGTTCAAAAGGTGAAGGTTATTACATGATCCAAATTGAAAACGAAAAAGGTCTTGCCTTCTTTAATTTACCAGGTACTGGTGGTATTGGTACAGTAATTTACACAGTTGTTGGTATGGCTATTATCGGAATGGCTGCTTATGTAATAGTTATTTATCGCAAAAAAAATAAAGCACAAAATCAAGAATAATGAAAAAGAATTTAAAAGATAATTTATATTTATATGTCTTCATTATATTATTCATTTTAGGTTTATCAGTTATGTGTTATCCTGTTTATGCTAATAGTCTTCATAAAAAGGATTATCGGGAAGTAATTAAGCAATATAAAGAAATAGCGGCTGATTATGATAATTCTAAGGATAATGATATGATAAAAAAGGCAGTTGATTACAATAATTCTCTTACCCAAACAACGATTTATGATGCTTTTAGTAATCCTACAGAAGTAAAATCAACTGTTTATAAAAATATTTTAAATGTTAATAATAATGGTGTAATGGGATATATATCAATTCCAAAGATAGATGAGAGAATTCCTATCTATCATGGTACAAGTTCTAAAGTACTAGGAAAAGGTGTTGGTCATTTAGAAGGAAGTTCTTTTCCAGTTGGTGGAAAGGGTACACATGCTATTTTGTCTGCTCATAGAGGACTTCCTTCAGCAAAACTATTTACTGATTTGAATCAATTAGAAAAAGGCGATATGTTTTATATCTATGTTTTAGATAAGAAGTTAGCTTATGTTGTTGATCAAATCAAAGTTGTAGAGCCTCAAAAAACAGAAGATTTAGCTCTTCAGGAAGGATATGACTACGTTACTTTGGTAACTTGTACTCCTTATGCGATAAATTCACATCGATTACTAGTACGTGGTGTAAGAACATCTTATTTAGCTGAAGATAAGAGCTTAATTAATTCTAATAAAAGTGTTTCAACACCTGATTTGATATTTTATTTTGGTTTATTCTTCGCTTTAATAATAATTATTTGCTTTATAGTATTTATTGTTAAATTAAATAAAAATAAAACTAATAAAGCAAATCATAATACAAGTGAAGCAGGTCAAAGTAATAATATTTCGCCAAGTAATGGGTCACAAATTACTAATCCAGTTAATGTTAATCAATCTTTAGTAGCTCAAAGTAGTTATAGCAATGAATTAGTAAATAATGGACAAAATACTTTGAATCAACAAACTACTAATCAAGCTCCAATAGCTCAAAGTAGTTATGGCAATGAATTAGTAAATAGTGGACAAAGCCCTTTAAATCAGACTAGCGAAGGCATAAGTACACCTTTGCCAGTACAAAATGCAATGTATCAAAATAATTCAGGGATAAATGAATTAGAGCAAAATAAAGATTCTAATGTAAATAATGAAGTATTATAGATTTAGTTATACTAAATCTTTTTCTGTAAAAGGAGGAAAAAATGAAAAAGAAGAAAAATTTAGGTTTAAAGATAATGTTAATTTTTCTAATAGTAATTATGCTTTTTTCTCTTTTTAAGATAATTTTGTGGGTAAAGGATAATTATAATACTAGTAAACAAATAGAAAAAATAAACAGTTTAGTTAATATTGATGAGGTAACAGGTATAAAAAATACAGAGTTATATTGTACAGACAAATGTCCAGAAATTAAATTATTAGATGTTGATTTTACGGACTTAGAAAAGACTAATGAAGAAGTTAGTGGTTGGATAGAAGTACCAAATACAAATATTAATTATCCTTTTGTTCAACATAAAGATAATAAGTACTATTTAACTCATTCTTTTGATAAAAAATATAGTGATGCGGGATGGTTGTTTTTAGATTATCGTAATAGTAAAGATTTTTTTGATACTAATACGATAATATATGCCCATGGAAGAGTAGATGGGTCAATGTTTGGAACTTTAAAAAATGTTTTTAATGATGAATGGTTGAAAAATAAAGATAATCATGTAGTAAAAATATCAACTAAAAAGTATAATTTACTATATCAAGTATTTAGTGTTTATCATATAAAAACTACGGATGATTATATAAAAACAGGATTTAAAAGTGATAGTGATTATGAAGAATTTTTAAAGATGTTGAAAGATAGAAGTCTTTATAATTTTGATTATAATGTTACGAGTAGTGATAGGATTTTGACATTGTCAACTTGCTACAACAATTGGGAAAAAGTAGTATTACATGCTAAATTAATTGCTAGACAGTTTAAGTAAATATATTTGTTTAGAACTCTTTTTAAGAAGAGTTTTTTTTATATTTGTAGAAATTTGTCGAACGATTTATTTGACTTATTTTGTCGAATTACTAGTCATTTAAAAATAAATAGGGTAATATGGGGCTGAGAGGTGGTTAAATGTTAGATATTTATACTAGTGTATGTCGAGGAGTAATAGTTATGAATTTAGAAGGGGATTTAAATAAAGAAACATTTTTAGAATTAGAAAGTAATATTAATTATTTACTTTATAAACAAAAGATGTGTTATTTTGTAATTAATTTTGGAAATGTTTCTTATGTGGATAAGACTATGTTTCATTTGTTACAAAATAAATTAGTAGAGATTTTTCTTTCTTGTGGCAAAGTAATTTTATGTGGGTTAAAAAATAGGACTTTTAAAAAATATTGTTGCCGAGATAATATAGTTGTTGAAGATTATAAGGAGGCAATTAGTTATTTTTATTAAGGAGGATAATGGATAATTTATTAGATTATGATGGTTTAATATATAGTGTAATTAATAGATATAGTAAAAGATTTGATAGAGATGATTTGTATCAAGTTGGAATGCTGGGATTAATAGAAGCTTATAAGAACTATAAGGATGATTTAAAAACAAAGTTTTCCACGTATGCATATTATTATATTGTAGGAGAAGTTAATAAATATATTAGAGAAAATAGTAGTCTAAAAGTTAGTAGAGATTTAATAAAATTAGGACAAAGTATTTTGAAAACGAGAGAAGTTATGGAGCAAAGATTAGGAAGAGAACCTGCTAATGTAGAAATTGCTTTATTTTTAGAGATTGAAGAAGAAAAAGTAGATATGGCCTTGATGGCTTTAGAAAAGGTTAAGAGTTTAGATTATCAAGAAACAGAGAGTGAAGAAATGTATAACTTTGTTAAAGTTGATGAAGAGTTAATGAAGGCTGACATATTAGATTTAAAAGAAGCTCTAAATAATTTAGATAATAAGGAACAAGAATTAATTAAGGCACGATATTTTGATGAATTAACACAAATGGAAACTAGTAAAGAATTAGGAATTAGTCAAGTGCAAGTATCAAGAAAAGAAGCAAAAATATTACAAAAATTAAGAAGTAGCTTATAAAAATACTAGGCTTAGTATTTTTTTTGTATGAGGAAAAATTTTTAAGACATAATAATAATGGTGATAAAAATGAGAAATACAAAATATGAAAGAGTAGCAGATTTTCATAAACCAGAGGAGAAAAGAGGAAAGAATGCAGTAATTGCCTTTTTATCAGGAGGAGTAATGGGACTCTTAGCTGAGGGTGTTATAGAACTTTTATGTTATCAGTTTCATATGTCGAGAAGTGATGCGACTAGTTTTATGATTGTAATATTTATATTTATAGGAAGTTTAAGTACAGCGTTAGGTTTTTTTGATAAATTAGCTAATATTTTTAAATGTGGTATTTTAATACCAATAACAGGGTTTGCTCATTCGATGACAAGTGCAGCATTAGATTATAAAAAAGAAGGTCCTATTTATGGGATAGGAGCTAATATTTTTAAATTGACAGGGTCAGTTATTTTATATGGAGTGGTAGCAGCCTGGTTTTTTGGAATGATTAGATATTTTATTGGAGGTGCTACATGACATTTAAATATAATAATGTTTATATTAAAGATACGGCGACAATAGCGGGACCTTACGAAAAGAAAGGTCCACTTAAGAGGTATTTTGATAGAACATATGATGATTTATATTTTGGGGAAGATTCATGGGAATTAGCAGAAATAAAATTAGTTAAAGATGCTTTAGTAATGATAATGAAAAAAACGTCTACTGTAAAAAATGATATTGATTTAGTGGTAGGGGGAGATCTATTAAATCAGATTACAGCTTCTACGTATGGTGCTTGTGGTGTTGGTAAATCTTTTGTTGGAATTTATGCAGCATGTAGTAGTAGTGTATTAGCAATGATTATTGCGGCTAATTTTATTGATGCGGGAAGAGTTAATAACGCTGTTACCTTGGTTTCATCACATAATATGAGTAGTGAGAAACAATTTCGTAATCCTACTGAGTATGGAGCCCCTAAACCTGATAGTGCAACTTTTACGGCAACAGGAGCAGCTACTTGTTTTTTGACAAAGGAAGTTACAAATATTAGAGTTGAGTGTGCAACTTTAGGAAAAATAGTTGATTATGAACAAAATGATCCTAATGATATGGGAAGAGTTATGGCTCCAGCAGCGATAGAAACGTTAAAAACCCATTTTGCCGAAACAGGAAGAAAACCAGATTATTATGATTTAATTGTGACAGGGGATTTAGGAAGGTATGGAAAAGAAATCTTAAAAGATTATATGATGAATGATTATAATATTGATTTAGGAGATAATTATAATGATTGTGGAGTAATGTTATATGATTTAGAAAAGCAAAAAGAAATAAAAGCCGGAGGATCAGGTCCTGTGTGTAGTGCTCTTGTGTGCTATGGCTATATTTATCAATTAATGAAAGAAAAGAAATTGAAAAAAGTACTTGTAGTAGCAACGGGAGCCTTATTTTCACCGACTCTTGTGTATCAGAAAGAAAATATTTATGCAATTGCACATGCAATAAGTTTGGAGGCGGTGTAATGATATTTTTTAATTCATTTTTGTTTTGTGGTTTTTTATGTTTACTAGCGCAAATAATTTTGGATAATAGTAAATTAACACCAGGACATATTACAAGTATTTTTGTGGTTATTGGGGCTTTTTTAGATACCTTTAGTATTTATGATAAAATAATAGAAATTGTAGGGGGAGGAGCATTAATTCCTATAACCAGCTTTGGTCATTCATTGATACATGGAGCATTGAGTAGAGCTAATGCAATGGGATTTATGGGTATTTTGATGGGAATGTTTGATTTAACAGCTACAGGAATTACAGCAGCAATTATATTTTCTTTTGTATTTGCTTTAGTCTTTAAACCAAAAAATTAGGTCTAGAACCTAATTTTTTACTGATAATTGAATAATTAAATTCATATCATCGTCGGTAGCGATGATATTTTTATGAAATTGATGACATTTTTCACATTGATAAATAATTTTAAAAGTATCTTTAAATTTTTCAAGAGAAATGGGTTTTAATAAACCTTGACAAAGATTTTGACGATCACCAGGATTGATGTCAACATGTTTAGAATAAAGACAATAAGGACAATGATCACGGGCACTATAGTTGAGTTTAGGAACTTTTTGACCACAATTTTCACAAATAAAAGTTTCGTCTTTCATAACAAAATTTTTCATATTACCCCTCATTTCATTTATAGTATATAGTAATTCTGTAAATTTTTCAAATTTATGGTATAATCTTTATAGTTAGGAGTGGGTAACATGAAGTTTAAAATAAATGATTTCGAAGGACCACTTGATTTATTATTACATTTAATTAAAGAAGCTAAAATGGATATTATGAATATCGAAATAGAAGAAATTACTAAACAGTATATGGATTTTTTAGCGGTATGTGAAAAAATGAACTTGGAAATTGCTAGCGAATATTTAGTTATGGCTTCGGAATTATTGGAAATAAAGTCAAGATTACTTTTACCGAATAATAAGAATGATGAGGAAGAAGAGACGGAGGAAGATCCAAGAGAGGAATTAGTTAATAGACTTTTAGAATATCAAGCATATAAGGAAATTACTAAAGTGTTACAGGAAAAAGAAAATTTACGCAGTGAAATTTATACAAAGGCTCCTGAAAATATTAAAAACTATTTAGAGGAGAAAAAGGAAATAAAAGTTGATGTATCATTGGATGATTTAATTGAAGCTTTTAAAAAGTATTTAGAGAGAAAAAAGGATAATGAACCTTTAAAGACGAAAGTGACGGTAAATGAAGTAAGTGTATCATCAAGAAGATATGAGATTAGAAAAATATTAAAGAGTAAAAGTAGGGTTTCCTTTTTCGATTTATTTGATGTATATGATAAAGAGTATATTGTGGCAACATTTTTAGCGGTATTAGAGATGGCGAAAAATCAGGAATTAATTATTAAACAAGATAATACTTTTGAGGAAATTATTTGTGAGGTGGCACATGAAAAATAAGGCGATACTGGAAGGGTTATTATTTGTAGTTGGTGAAGACGGCTTGACATTAGAACAAATAGGAGATGTATTAGAGATTTCAGAGGAAGAGGTTAAAAATATTTTGAAGGATTTACGTCATGATTATGAGAGTGATGATAGAGGATTAAGAATAGACTTTTTAGGTAATAAACTTAAATTAACTACAAAATATGAACATCGGGATTATTATCAAAAGTTACTTATGAATCCAGAAACAAATACTTTGAGTCAGGCGGCTTTGGAGACGTTAGCTATTATTGCTTACAATGAACCAATTACAAGAGTGCAAATTAATACAATTAGGGGAGTTGGTTCGAGAGATGTACTTAGAAAATTGGTTGCTAAAGGATTTATTAAGGAAAGTGGCAGAAGTGATTTACCAGGAAGACCTATATTATATGAAACGACTTCAGAGTTTTTAGATTATTTTGGTTTAGCTACAATAGATGATTTACCAGATATGCGTGAATTTATGGAAGAAAGTAATAATGAAGTTGGGGAAACGGATTTATATGAAGCAAAGTATAAGGAAAATTAGTTAAAAAAAGATTGTTTTAATAAAGAAGATTTGTTATAATCTTCTTGTAGCTGCTCGTATGGCGGAATTGGTAGACGCGGTAGACTCAAAATCTACTTCTAGCAATAGAGTTCCGGTTCAAGTCCGGATACGAGCACCAGATTGATAGTAAACTCGAACTTTTCGAGTAGAAATAGGAAAACGACTTGTAAAAAGGTCGTTTTTATGATATTATGTATTTGTCAAGGGAACTTGCATAAAATAAAAAAGGGAACATTCAGTTTTTCCAAGTTGAATGTCTACCCAATATTTTTTAGGAAGACATTTAATTCAGATGCGAATTAAGTGTCATTTTTTTATAACTACTATCATAATGATAAGGAGAAATAAAATGATTGCAATGAGTTTTAGGACTTTTACTACAAAAGTCTTAGTTTTCATTTTATCAAACCTCCTCTCTACAAAGATTAGAGGTAGACACTCAACAACTGAAGTTCCAGAAACATTGTATTAAACATTTGTTTTTATACAAGCAATTTTAATTTTAAATAAATCTAGGTCTAGTGAATTAAATTAAAAGTAGATTTTAACAAAGTCTACATTAGTTAGGGATGCCTTAAAATATCCAAAATTTAATATTAAAAAAGTTGCTATATTTCTTCTTTAGGGCACCCGTGATATTTTGTTAGAACTTTAATATAAGAGAACTTGCAAAAAGGTCTTGTTTTAATATGAAAGTATCAAGATGGCTTATAAATTAACAATAGAAAGTCATTTTAATTCTATCTATCATTTGATTTAATGAAAAAGGTGGTAAATTATGAAAAGACGATTTCTAATCAATTTGAGGTGAATATTAGGGTAGTTGTATGAATGATGATTTAAAAATAATAAAGAAAAAATATGGCGAAGATATGGCTCAGTTTTGTCGTGAAGAATTTTCAACTATATTAGAACAAAAAGGTTTATTACCAAAATTACTTTTAGACAATTTTGAGGTAAATCGTGATTTATATCAGGATATTATAAAGCAAGATCTAGAAGTAGAATTTAAAAATTATATTTTTAGTTTTTTTAATTTAGAAGGTGAAAAAAGAACAAAACTTGAAAAAACTCCAAAGGAATTATTAAGTGATGCTGGTTATTATTTATATGAATGTCATAGTGAAGAGGAAATCCAAAGATTTAAAAAATATTATGCTAAGGGTGAGTATATATGTACTTTTGATGGTGGACGTCTTGATAGAAATGTAGTATTTTTTGCGGTAAAAAAAGATGTTGATCAAATAAGAAGGGAAGATTATAAAGTACCTAAGAGACAAGATAGATATGGTACCAGTTTAATAAGTATTCAATTTTCAAGAGATGAAGCTCACACATTAAAGATAACCAATAGATATAATCATCGTGTAAATAATCCAGATGCAACATTTTCAAATAATTTGGACAATATTATTGAAGGTTTAACTGAAAGTTTTGCAAGAGAATATGGACTTATTCAAAAACATGTAAATAGTCGTCTTGATTTAGAGGATTATGTGGTAGGTAAGGATGGAAAATATTATAAATATAATTTTGAACGAGGAAATGTTTATTTTTGTCCTAATAATGTGGTAATAGATAATTTAAATGTGAAAAAGTATGAAAAGGAAAGATATATAGTATTTGATAATTTTATATTAAATTTAGTAAATAAGAAAATAACAAGAGCTGATGGAGAAAAGGACGATGCTTTTGTAAAAACAATAGGTGAAATAGAAAAAATAGAAACAGAAAGACATAATAAAGAAAAAATTATCAAATTAAAAATAAAGAATCAAGAAGATGTAATTATTGTATTAAACGAAAATAATCAAATGATTAAGTTAGTAAATAATAATGTCAGAGTTATTGGAAATAATTTTTTAACGGATAATTTTTTACAAGACATAATTTTGTGTAATTTAGAAGAAGTAGGAAATGACTTTTTATTAAGAAATGAGATGTTGAGATCAATAGATTTTCCTAAATTGCGAAAAGTAGGAGATTATTTTTTAAAATGGAATGATGATATAGAAGAGATTAATCTTCCAGAGTTAGAGGAAGTGGGCTATGCTTTTTTAGAGTGTAATGATTCTCTACAAGAAATAGATTTTCCTAAGTTAAGAATAGTAGGAAGTAGCTTTTTAGGTTATAATGAGACTTTACAAGAAGTTAATCTTCCAAATTTAGAAGAAGTAGGAAATGATTTTTTAGAAGAAAATAGGTCACTAGAAGAAATAGAACTTCCTAAATTACGTATATTAGGAAATAACTTTTTATATAAAAATAAAGATTTAGAGGAAGTTAGTTTTCCAGAGTTAGAAGAGGTAGGTAATAATTTTTTGATGAGAAATATTTTACTGGAGTTCATAGATTTTCCTAGATTGAAGAAAGTAGGAGTTAACTTTTTAGGTTCTAATAATTCTTTACAAAAAATTAATCTTCCAGTGTTAGAGACAATAGGGGTTGGCTTTTTAAGAGAACATAAAATATTTGATGAAAATAATTTTAGAAGTAGTGTGGAGGTCATAAATAAAAAAATTAGAAATTCCAATACGCAATCTAAATTAAAAGATGGTATTACTTTAACATTGAACTTTTTAAGGTTAAAAAGAAAATTAAAATAGGTGATTTATTTATATAAGTGATGAATTGCGACGAGAAGAATGAAGATAATGATTTTATAATTTTAGTAGTTGATAATGAAAAATATATTAAAAAAGGGTACATATAAATAGACTTGGAAAATGTAAATACATATGTAAATAAATATAATACAGATTAAAAATAATTGTTTAAAACAAACTGTAAAATTTATAATTACATTAGGGTGATATTGTGAATAGTGATTTGAAAGTAATAAAGAAAAAATACGGCGAAGATATGGCTAAGTTGTGTCGAGAGCTTTTTCCAACTTTATTAGAAACAGAAGGTTTATTATCAAAATTACTTTTAGATAATTTTGAAGTAAATCATGATTTATGTCAAGACATTTTAACACAAAATTTAGAAGAAGAGTTTAAAAGATATATTTATAGTTTAGTAAATGTAGAAAAAGAAAATATTGTAGATACTAAAAAAACACCACAAGAACTACTAAGTGAAGCAGGTTATGAATTATACGAATGTCATAGTGAAGAAGATATACAAAAATTTAAAAAGTATTATGCTGAAGGAGAAGAATTATGCACTTTTAGAGGTGGTCGTCTTAATAAGTGTATAGTATTTTTTGCGGTAAAAAAAGATGTAGATAAAATAAAAAGAGAAGACTATAAAGTGCCTAGAAGACAAGATGATTATGGAACTAGTGTAATAAGTATTCAATTTACAAGAGATATTTCTCATACACTGTCAATAAAAAATAGATATAATCATCGTGTAAATAATCCAGATTCAACATTTTCAAATAATTTAGATAATATTATTAAAGGTTTGACAGAAAGCTTTGAAAGAGAATATGGACTATCGCAACAGCATTTAAATGGTTGTTTTGAGATGAATAATTATGTGCTAGCAAATGATGGAAAATTTTATAAATATAATTTCGAGCGCGGTAATATTTATTTTTGTCCAAATAACATAGTAATAAATAATTTTAATGTAAGAAAATATGAAAAGGAAAAATATATAGTATTTGATAACTTTATATTAGATTTAGTGAATAGAGAAATAAAAAGAGCTGATGGGGCAAAAAAAGATGCTTTTATTAATACTTTAGGTGAGATAGAAAAAATAGAAATAGAAAAGCAAGGAAAGGAAAAAACAATAAAATTAAAAATAAAAAATCAAGAAGATGTAATTATTGTATTAAATGCTAATAATCAAATGATTAAGTTAGTAAATAATAATGTTAAAGTTATTGGTAATGATTTTTTAACAGATAATTTTTTGCAAGAAATAAGTTTACCTAATTTAGAAGAAGTGGGCTATGATTTTTGTATGGGAAACAATTCACTACAAACAATAACTTTTCCTAAATTGCGTAGAGTAGAAGGCAATTTTTTAAGATATAATAATTCATTGCAAGAGGTTAATCTTCCGGAGTTAGAGGAAACAAGTTTTTATTTTTTATCAGAAAATAGGTCTATTAAAAAGTTAAATTGTCCAAAGTTGAAGGTAATTGAGGATGGTTCTTTTAGAGCTTTAACTTCTTTGCTAGAGTTGGATTGTCCTAATTTAGAAGAAGTAGGTAGTGGTGTTTTTAGGTATAATAAATTGCAATCTATAAATTGTCCAAAGTTAAGAAAGGTTGGTAATCATTTTTTAGAGTATACTTCATCTTTACAAGATATTAATTTTCCAGAGTTAGAGGAAATAGGGGATAATTTTTTAGTAGGATTTACTAAGGCGATTCGTTCCATAAAGTGTCCCAAATTAAGAAAGATTGGTAATCATTCTTTAACTTATGTAAATTCTTTACTAAAATTGAGCCTTCCCAGTTTAGAAGAAGTAGGAGATGACTTCTTATGTGATAATGAAGGTTTAAAGAAGGTAGACTTTCCTAAATTAAAAAAAGCTGGTAATAGATTTTTAGCTCGTAATCAGGTTATTGAAGAGGTAAATATTCCTAATTTAGAAAAGGTAGGCCGTGAGTTTTTAAGGGAACATGCAATATTTAATGAGAATAATGTTAGAGGTAATATGAGAGGATTAAAATGAAAAAATTAGAAATTACAAAAATAAATAAGTATCAATATGAATTAAAAGATGATAATAGAGTATATCACTTTAATATGGAGTTCTTTAATGTCCAAGAGGAAATTAAAGTGGGTGATTTTATTTATATGAGTGAAAAGTTACTACGAGAAGAAAACACGCTTTTAAGTTTTGATCAATTAGATAGTACTTATGGAAGAAAAATAAAAGACGCAGATGATAATGATTTGATAATTTTAGTAGTTGATAATAAAAAAATATATTTAAAAAGAGTATATGGATAAAAAATGGTGATACTATAAATAAAGTTGCGCTTATTTTGACACATTGGTTTGAATTTTACAAGAAATGTTTAATTTATTAAGATGTAAATATATAATAATTTTATGTAAAGTGGTTGCAAAAATATTTTTTTGTCGATATAATTGAATTAATAGGATGGGAAAGGTGGAAGGGATAGGTTGATGTTCGACCACTTTGAAAGGAAAGTGGTGATGGATGCATAAAGAAGTAGAAGTCAGTGCAGAAACGGTATATAAGCGAAAGCTTTTTGTAAGAATTGTGCACATTATATTTCTTTTATTATTGGTATTAGTTTCAATTTTGTATCTATTCTTATATATCATTTATGATGGTGGAAGGTTTACAGTTACTTTAGATAAAAATTTGCAGAATCAAAAAAATGTGTTTTTATCTGAAGATGGTGATGTGAAAGATAGAATAAGAAAACTAGGTGCTGATACAATAGATTATATGGATAATATTTCTATTAAATGGTTACCTGATAATTTAGATACAGAGGCGACGGGGTCACATAATGGTGAAAATTATATAGCTTATACCTTTTATGTTGTTAATAATGGTAGAGAAACAGTAAATTACTGGTATGAGATAGATATAGATGATACTATAAAAAATGTTGATGAAGCTATACGGATAATGATTTATAGAAATGGTGAAAAAACTGTTTATGCTAAAAAGAGCAAAGTTACAAAAAAAGCTGAACCTGATACAAAAGCCTTTTATTCCAAGTCTATTGCTGTGCTTGAACAAAGAAAAAAATTTGGACCAAATAAAAAAGATCGATATACTGTGGTAGTATGGATTGAGGGTGACGATCCTGAGTGTAAGAATGACTTGCTTGGTGGTGAGATAAAAATGCATATGGATTTCACTGAGGAGCATTTAAAATAATAAGGAGTGAAAAAGATGAGCAAAGTTGATAAAAAGAAAAAAGAAGAAGAAAATAGAAAAAGAAAATTATTCATATTGATTTTAATGATTGTTTTTACTGGCGTTATTTTAACAGCAAGTACATATGCATGGTTTACAGCTAACCAAACAGTTACTGTTGAAGATATTGAAGTTAACGTTGCTGCTAGTAACGGTTTGCAACTTTCTGCGGATGCCGTTACATGGAAACCATTCATATCTAAAGATGATATAATTACTGGTTATGCTGGAGCAACTAATCAAGTTCCAAATACAATGGT
Organism: uncultured Bacilli bacterium; assembly: GCA_947626565.1. Lineage (GTDB taxonomy): Bacteria > Bacillota_I > Bacilli_A > RF39 > UBA660 > CANRGD01. The sequence continues at coordinate 29,087 of CANQSQ010000006.1, read as the reverse complement.
TCCAGTGTCAACGGTAGGAGAAGCTAATGGTGATACAGGATTTATGAATATGTATAGAGGTGAAATTGTTACTGGTCAAGATGGTGATAACATTTTAACTTCTACAAAATCTCTTGAAACAAATACTACTAGTAGTGGTGACTTTGTAGCATTTGATTTATTTTTCCAAATTACTGAAGCTAAAGAGATTTATTTAACAAGTAGTTCAGCTGTTACGTCACAAGATGGTAAAGGTATAGAGAATTCAGCTAGAGTAGCTTTTGTTATAGAAGGTAATGGACCTAATGGTACTGATGCAACAACTCTTCGCGGATATCATGCAGCAAGTTCAGTAACTTTATGGGAACCAAATAATAATGGACATACTGCTGCAGCTATAGCTCATGCAAACGATGTATATAAAAAGACCATAACGGATGGTTCAACAGATACGGCTATGTATGGTGTTAAAGATGAATTTGATTCTGATGCTAATATAAAACTTGATTCACAAGATCCTCAGCATTTTACGCTTGTTACACCAGCTCTTCAAAGTGATAAAGATGGAATACCTACAACGGCTTATTTAAATTGTTTCCGTTTGGAAGCAGGTATTACAAAAGTAAGAGTATATATGTGGATTGAAGGACAAGATGTTGATTGTGAAAATGATGCCTCTGGTAGTGATTTAACTTATAGTTTACAATTCAGTATTTTAGATAAGCAATAAAATAGTTAGGTCTTCTTAGGAAGACCTTTTATTCTAAAGGAGAGAGATAAAAATGGGTGATTTGATTACAAAAGAGTTGTTGGAGTCTTCAACTAATGAAGAATTATTAGAAGTATTTAATAAGATAGAAGAACATTTAAAGTATTTGAAAGAAAATATTTTAGTTGAAGAAGAGGAAACAACGGAAAAAGAAGAGAAGAAAAATGAGTAATCTTTTAGAAGTAATAAAAAAAGAAGTAGATATAAATACAAATCATATTACCAATTATCCTTTAGAAACTGAAGAAGGAACAAAAAAAGTAAAATTAAATTTTCATAAAAATGCAGTTATCGAAAGAAATAAATACGTAACAAAAGAAATAGATGAATTTAGTAATTATAAAAAGAAAATTTATTTGGAATTAAAAAGACGAGTAGATAAATTATTACCTAAACAAAAAGATGAAGTCTTGGCGAAAAAGAAAGCGGAGATGGAAGCACTAGAAGAATTAGTTATTTTAAATAGTGATTATTATACTTCGTCTTATAAATTAAAATTAGATTTCTTATTGTATGAAATTAATGATGAAATATCTTTAAATAAACTAAATAGCTTGTTGGTTAAGTTTTTTAAGATTTTTGAAGATATGAATAAAGCACTAACTATAGATGATTTTAATTATAGTTTGTTTGCTTCTAAGTATATGCAAGTTTTTTTAGAAAATTATAAAAATAATGATTTAGATGAAAAAACTAATGATATTTTTCAAGAAATATATTTTGAATGTCCTGATATAATAGAACATTTGAAAATGAATTTAATGGCTATAATAAAGAAATATCTTAAAGAATTGAATGCTAGTGTTACCTTAAAATTAGATAATTATTTAATTAGTAAAAATATTGAAAAGACAAAAATAAAAGACTTATATTTGACGAAAAGAACTTCTTTAGAAGATTTATTATTGAAGGATGAATATAATAATTTAAATGCTTTTTTAGAGAAAAAGAAAAATATTATTGAATATTTAGATGGTGCAGCTATTAGAACAGATAATTTTAATCATTTTGCGATTAATAATGATTTTGGTAGTTTAGATCGAGTTGGGAAAGAGAAGTATGAAGAAGCCGTTATTGAGCTTTATCATGTATTAATAGAATTACAAGAATATTATCGCTATGAGGAAATAATTAAAGATTTAATAGCCAAATTTAAAGAAAGAACTACTTCTATTGTTAATTATAAGAATAAAGAAAAAGAAATTAATAAAGAAGAGAAAGTTCGCGAGGGTTTATTAAAGAAATATTTACGAGCAACAGGAGTTGGTTTTTTAGCTAAAGAAGATCCAGAGAAGATAAAATTATATAAATTACAATTAAATGCTCAAATTAAGAAACTAAGAGATTTGTATGAAGAACTTAATGATTTAAGAATATATGTAGATTTAGATAATTTAAATGATGCTTCAAGTATATATTGTTTATATACAGCTAGTTTGTTGAATTTTACTTATTTAAAGAAACAGTTTATTAAAATGGCGGAGGAGAATAAGGATGAGTCATTTGATGTTGAAGCGGAATTTTTAAGGTATTTTAGATTTTTATATTCTCCTTATAATGAGTTTTTACAAAAAATTAATGGTTTAACAGATTATGATATTGCGGATATTATAGCAGATAAATATAAATTGCTAGGTTTAAATATTACTAAGGAAGATGTTCAAAAAGATACTATTAAGCAGACTTTTGAAACAGTAAGTTTTAATAAATTAGTTTATGATATTGAAGGAAGTAAGTTACCTATTAAAGATATGCATTTTATCTTTAATTTCAAGGCTATTACGCCAGATTTTGATGTTTCAGAAGATATTATTTTAGATGATCAAGAAATTTTGTAGTGAACTATTTTTGTTCACTATTTTTTTTGCTTTATTTAGGTTAGAAAAATTGGCCTTTTTTTTTATATTAATTTACTATTTACAAATGATTATGTTATAATGGAAGATGAAGAATAGTAGAGGGATGAAAGATGACAGTTATAAAAAGAGTATTAAAAGTTATAGCTTATATTTTTTTATTTTTGTTAGTATCATTGTGTCTTTATACTTTTGTAATGACTGACATCTTAAAAAAAGACTATGCTAATGTATTTGGATATACATATTTTGTTGTTTCAAGTGGAAGTATGTCCGGAACAATTGAAGTTAATGACGTTATTTTTGTGAAAATAACGGATGATGTGGAAGTTGATGATATAGTTATTTATAAAAATAAAAAGAATGAAATAATAACACATCGACTAGTTCAAAAAATAAAAGATAAATTAATTTTACAAGGAGATCAAAATAATACACAAGATGAACCTATTACAAAAGAAAGTGTAATAGGTAAAGTTAGTTTAGTAATTTCGCCTAGTTTTATCTTTAAATGTGTGGCTATTTTAATAATTTTATTCATCTTACTAGCTTTTCTTAATTTTGATAAAATTTTTCAAAAATGGATTGTAAAACCTGAAAAAAGAACAGAAACGAATGTGCCAAAAGATATTTTTCAAAGTAAGAAAAATGATTATGAAGAAAAATCAGGTATGACAGTGGATATTCCACTTAAAGATATAATTCAAATGGAAAAAAAGCAAGATATGAGTACTGATGAAGATATAGAAATTTTAGATTTAATTGAAGTTTTAGATGAAGATGAGCCTAAAAAGACTGTAAATGCAAAGAGTAGTACTAAAGATGAAGAAAAAGAATTGTTAGAGCAAATTAATAATTTATTGAAAATAAAAAAAGATAAATTAGTTACGACAAAGATAAATAAAAAATGGTTAGTAAAGTTTCAATATGTATATAGATTGGCTCAAATATTAATTCATTGTGATGAAAAAGAGCTAGTTGAAGAGATAAGCCATCCGCCATTCAAAGAAATATATGATTATGATTTAGATAGATGTGGACTTTATGAGACATTAAGAAATAAAATTTATGATATGCCTATATATACTTTTTTAAGAATATTGGTATTTGCTATTATATATAATGATGAAGAATTCTTTGATGGAGTATATAAAATAATGAAATATAAAGTACAGATAGATAAAGAAAACTATTTTAGAATGGTTAAGAAAACAGATAGTTATGCTAAAAAACAGTTGAAAAATTTAGTTGTTTTTATGCAGAAAGTATCAGAAAAATATGATAATAAAAAGGTTTTTGAATTAGAAAGAATAGAAAAGATTGTAAAAATAAAAAGTTGTGTTAATAAGTAGTGGAGGGATAAAGCGTGAAAGAAAAATTACAGAAAAGTAAATTTATTTTAAATGCTTTTTGTGTAGTAGTTTTACTAATTTTTGCTTTTTCTGTAATTAGTCTTATGACACGTAAAGCTAGTTATGCTGATGTTTTTGAAAATAAGTGGGATGGAGTTAGTATTTCTACTTCTTTTTCAGTTGGTAATGGAACAGTTGATAATCCTTTTGTAATAGCTAGTGGAGCTGATTTGGCTTATTTTAAACAACTTATAGAGACAGATAATGAAAAATATAAAGATAAATATTATGCCTTAGGTAGTGATATTGATTTAGGTAATAATGACTTTGAAAGTATTGGGATAAATTCAGAAGAACCTAAAATATTTGAAGGTCATTTAGATGGTTATGGATATACAATTAAGAATGCTAAGATAGTAAAAAATGCTAATGATGAGATAAATAATTATGGACTTTTTAGTACTTTGAAAAATACGACGATAAAAAATATTAATTTTGAAGGAATAGAAATTAATAATGAAGGAGATTCTCCTGTAAAATTAGGTGTTTTAGCAGGGGAAATTTTAGAAGGAGAAGTTACTAGTAGTATTAATAATATAGCTTTTAATAATGTTAAAATCTTTTCTAAAGAAATAGAAGGAAATGTTATTGGAGGCGTTATTGGTAATGTTTTAAAGAATGTAGATATTTATAATATTTTTTTTCAAGGGGAATTTAGTGGCGATAGTAAATATAAAGTTGTACTTGGAAATAGTTTAGTAGATGCAAAAAATATTGTAGTTTATAAGAGTGAGGCTAAATATTTTGAAGGTGAAGCTATTGAAAGTAAACCTTATTTAATTAGTAAAAGAGAAAATGAATATGATATTTCACAAGATGAAAAAATAATTAGTAGTGATGAATTATTAAAAATAATAAATAAAAATTTAGAGGAAAAATATTATTGGGATTTTACAGATGGTTTATTGTTGATAAAAAGAAGAGAAGAAAATAAAATAAACGCTGTAGAAAATATCGCGATAAGTGAAGAAAAAAAATTTGCGTTTGGATTAATGAGTGCTCCTATACCATTGCATGATTCAGGAGTAGATGGAAATACATTATATGTTAATGATTTGGAAAGTGATTATAATTATTACTTAGGTCTTAATTATACGGATGAAAGAAATACAGGTAATTTGCCTAGTGGAGTAAATAAAAATTTATATAGTGATGCTAATTTAGTAAAAGTATATATAAAGTATAGCGGGGAAGATTTTAATCATAGTGATGAAGTTGGTTATTTGAGTTTAAATGAACAAGTTAGAGATTTTGTTTATTATAAATATTATCCAGTGAAAAATGGTTATGTTACTTTTGAGCTTATTGATAATCCATATGCAGATAGACCTGATGATAAGGTTTTTAATGGATGGGTTACAGATTATCCAGAGGCCCAAGTTTCTTTGGATATGGATATTTATGTTAGAAGTGTAACTATTCCAGTTACTGATGTAAGTAATCCAATATCAATTACTTTTTATGCTAATTGGATGGATAGTGCTACATATAATTATACAAGTGGTGGTTCCTGGACTAGGGCTTATGCGGCTTTAGATAGTGAGGGAATGCATTCTATTTCTTTAGGTGATCCTATTTATGAAGAATTAGATTTAGAGACAACTTATATGCGATCAACAGCGCCAAGATATACTTATTTTCCAGCTGGTGCTCTTAATAGTACAGGTGGTACTTTAAGTGGTTATTGTACAACTTCAGGTGGATGTTATTACTATCACTTATTTACTGATTCAACGTATGATCCGGATGCTTTATATTATAAGTTTGTAAATAATCGAATGACTGCTTATGTTCCAGAAATAATTGGTTATGAACCAGGTCCTTATATTAATGAAGGGGATAATCCGGCTGGTTATTTTAAACAAGTGTCTTTAGGAAGAGGAGCATCTTTAGTAGGTTATTACAATAATACAGGAGTTTATCAACAAAGTGGAACTTGTAATGCAGCAACTTGTACTTATTATGAGTTAATGCAATTTTATGATAGTAATGGTAATCCTAATGTTTATGCTGAGGGTGATGCATATTACTATTTAGTAACAAGAGATACAAATATTGTAGTTCTTAGGACTAATATTACAGCTGCTTTACAAAATACTAAACCTTTGACTTTAACTAGTGTCAATAATGGAACTAGTTATCAAGGTAGTGCTACATATACTATTAGTAGTTCACGTATTAAAGCTAATAGAGATTTACGAATTGAATATATAAGAATAAATTCAGGAGCGGCCAATAGTACAACTGTGCCAGGTAGTGGTACAACAACGAATAGATATATTTATGGAGATTTTTATAATTTAAAGATTGGTCGAGGTTTAACTACTTCTAATAAGACGGCTTATGCTGTTTTAGGGGGAAGTAATGGTTCTTCTGGAAGTACTAGCAGTTTGACGAAATATCGTTTAATTGTAGAGTCAGGTGTTTATAATTCTTTGTCTGTAGTAAATGGTGGTTCTGCTGGTGGAAGTGTTTATATAGACGGAACAGCTATTTATGGTTCTGATTATGATCGAGTTGTAGAAAATAATGCCAATTTATCTATTTATTACGTTGCTAGTGGTAGTTTTGGTAGTAATATTTATTCATCTTCAGCCCAAACAGGAGTGGCTATTCATACAATTATTAAGAGTGGTACTTTTGGTAGTAGTAAATATGATTATTCGACGGGTGTTTATGTAGGTGGTCAGAATACAGGAAGACATTATGCAGCTCGGGAGATTGTTGTTGAAGGAGGTAGCATCTATAATTTAGTAGGTGGACCATTAAGTGGTGATAATAGAACTAATATTAACGATATCTATATGAATATAAAGGGCGGAACTATTAGTATGATTATAGGTGGAGCTGGTCGTACAGAAACTTATGGTAATAGAATTATTAGTATGACTGGTGGTTTAGTAGAGTATGCTCTTTTTGGTGGTAGTAATGGTTATTCGGGTAATAATAGTAGTAATAACCGTGGTACATTAACGGGTAGTACGTTTGTGTATGTAGGTGGAAATGCACAAATTGGTTCTGATGCTAATGTAAGTGGTAATAGCTCTTTGTTTGGAGCGGAAGCTGGAAGTGTTTTTGGAATAGGTAATGGTAATGCTAATTATTCTACTATCGGTACAGCATTGAATTCAAATGTAATAATTGATGGTTCAGCTCGAGTATTAAGAAATGTTTATGGTGGGGGTAATTATGGTGCTGTAGGAACATCGGCTAGTGGTTCTTCTAAGACAAATATTCAAATTTTAGGCGGTGATGTCGGTGGCTCTATCTATGGTGGTGGAAATAATAATGGTTCAGGAGGTACTTCCGTAAAATCAACCGTTGATATTACGATGAATAATGGTAGAGTAGAAGGAAATGTTTTTGGTGGTTCTAGAACAAAAGGTATTGTATATGGAGATACTAATGTCAATATATTAGGTGGTGTTGTTAATACTGATGTTTATGGCGGTGGCGAAGGTGGTTATGTTAATAGTACAACTAGTGGAACTTTCGTTAGTCAAAATGTTAATGTAAAAATAGGAAATATTGATAGTGATAATAGTGTAGTTACTATTGATGGTTCTGTCTATGGTGGTAGTGCTTATGGTACTGTAAATGGAACAACTAATAGTACCAATGTTGCGAATTATAAGACGAGTGTAGAGGTTAATAGTGGTACAATTCGCTCTTCTGTTTTTGGAGGAGGTAAAGGTGGTGCTACTGGTGGAAGAAATTATACACCTTATGTTTTAGGAAGTGTTGATGTAAATATTAATGGGGGTAATATTGGTAATGTTTTTGGAGGAAATGATGCAGCTGGTAGTCCTAATGGAGTTGATACAGTATATTTAACTGGAGGTGTCATAGGTAATGCCTATGGTGGTGGTAATGATACTGGTCAAGGGGCAACTCACATTTATTTACAAGGGTCAACTTTAAATAATTTATTTGGTGGTTCCAATGCCTCTGGTACGGTTAATGAGACTAATGTATTTGTAACTTCAGGTAATGTTATTAATATTTATGGTGGAAATAATATTGGAGGTTTAGCTACAACTACTAATGTTGAGGTTACTGGTGTTAATATTAGTGGCGATATTTATGGTGGCGGTAGTTTAGCTGATAGTGGAGATTCTAATGTATTGGTTTCAGCCCCACTAGTTAATAATGTTTATGGTGGTGGTGAACAAGCCAGTGTTGATACGACTGCGGTTACTATAAAAGGTAGTACAGGTAAAAGTGTATTTGGTGGTTCTAACATATCAGGAGAAGTTCAGACAAGTGATGTTGTAATTGAAAGTGGTACTTTAGAGAATGTTTATGGTGGAAATAATCGTGGTGGAATGACGAATAATACTAATGTAACCATAAATAATGGAAATATTGGTTCGGTTTTTGGTGGCGGTGATAATGCAGAGTCTTTAGAATCAAAAGTTACAGTTAATGATGGCAAAATTACCAATGTTTTTGGTGGAGGAAATGAGGCTGGTCTAGAAACTTCTAATGTTAATATTTTAGGTGGTACTGTTACTAATGTTTTTGGTGGTTCTAATAATTCGGGAGATATAGATCAATCTAATGTATTAGTTGGTACTTTATCTAAAGCTAGTAATATTAATGTAACTAATGTTTATGGTGGAAATAATAAAGGTGGTACTACTAGTTCTACCAATGTAGATGTTAATTATGGTAAAATAACAGATCTTTATGGAGGCGGAAATGAAGCTCCAGTAAATAAAACTGATGTAAAAGTAATTAATGCAGAAATCTTTAATATTTATGGTGGAGGAAACGCGGCCGCTGTTAATGTAGATACTTTTCTAGATATTGATGATTCAGTTTTAACCTCAAATGTTTATGGTGGTGGAAATCAAGGAGTAGTTACTGGTAATACAGAAACGTATATTACTAATTGTCAAATTGCTGGAAGTGCTTATGCTGGAGGAAATGGAGCTACGGCTATTGTTAGTGGTAATACAACTATTACTATTGATGGTACTACAGAAGTAGGAACAACATCTTCAAAGTCACCAGATGCTGGTTGTGTGTTTGGTGGAGGAAATGCCGCAGCCACAGGAGCAGAAGATACTAATAATTCTATTGCGACAGTTAATATTGTAGGAGCTATAGTACATGGTAATGTTTATGGTGGAGCTAATACATCGGTAGTTTATGGTAAAACATTTACTAATATTGGTACAAAGGCTGTTTCAGTAGAAAATTTAGTTGAAGAAGATATAAGTATTGTAGGAACTGTTTTTGGTGGTGGAGAAGCTAACGCCAGTGGTTCAGAAGTATATGACTGGGACTTCATTTCTGTTACTGATGAAATAGATATTACAATTGATGGTACAGGTTATTTAGATAATAATCATCAATTTTTGATGACTGGTTCAATATTTGGTTCTGGAAATGCTTCTTCAAGTCAAGGTACATCATCTATTTATATTAAAAACTTAGGTACAGTGGATAATCCAAGTAGAAATATTTCTATTCAAAGAACAAATGATTTAGTAATAGATCATAGTTGTATGGAATTAGAAGGTATTAAGGATAGAACTAATGAGTATTCAGATATTCCTTATTCATTTAATCAGATAGATAAATTGACGATAAAGAATGGAACAACTTTATTATTACAAAGAAATGCCAACTTGTTGAAAGAATTTTATTCAGGAGTTGACAGTGGTGGTGAAGTAGTACCAGCAACAGTTGATATTGATGATAGTACTAAAACTTTAACAAAGAATGTGGATAATCGTTTATATATAAATCCTAATAATAATTTGAATGTTACTACTAACCAAGCTGCTACGACGTATGGTAAAGTTACAGGAATGACCTTTTTTGGAATGTATAATTCATATTCTTCTGGTTCTTTAGCATATGGTATTTATGGAAGAGATTACGAATATGGTGATGCGGCTAATGCAGGAGATGCTATTATTGGTGGTTCTTATGTTTTAGGTCTTCATAGTTTAAATCATGATATTACGAAGGATGGTTTTTATTCTAATTATTTGAGTGAAGATTATTCAATGATTGAAACTAAATATATAGACCCAACACCAGTTGGAGATACTGGTTATCGGTGGATAATTGGTTTATCGGCTATTAACTATCGTTTTACACTTACAGCTTCTAAGTATTCTTCACTTGGTACTTATGAACTTTCAATGATGGATTTTGCTGAAGGTAATACGACTTTTGAATTATTAGGCTTTAATGTTGAAGGTTTAAAAGAAGGTGTTGACTTAATTGATTCCGATTTAGTTCCTAAGGTTACGGATACGGAAGAAGAAGCTAATAAATTATTAGGTTTATCTATGAAGAGTGAGACTCGTGAGTGGACTAGTTATGCATCAACAAAACTTTTAAGTGCTAATAAAGGCTCTTATACTGGTGATACAGTGTATGTAACAGATAGATTGTCGACAGCGCCATCGTTAATGTTTTATTTGTATCATGCTAAAAACATTTCTTTGGATGATGAACTGGGTACGGTAGTTATTACAATGCAGGCCTTGGTACCAATTAATGATATTGAGTATACTGTTAATTTAGTTACAATTACTATCGATTTGATAGCTAAAAATTATGATGATGGTGATGCATACGATGCTAGTATTTCGTATGATAAGAAATATGAGATGCCTTCAGCCACATCTGTTAAAATTACTAATCGAAGTCAATTTACAGCTTATTATTCGATAATTGCTTCGGCTAAAGAAATAGATGATTTTTATGGTAAAGATAATAGTAATTATCATGTTTTAGTAACAGATTATGCTTTACCAGTAGGAACACAAATTACAATGTTAGATTATGGTGTTTCAGAGGAAAATCCTGATTATTATTATTTTAATATAACAGAAGATGTATATCAAAATTCAGTATTAGAATTACAAAATAATAATGAAGTTACTTATCGACTTAGTGATTTTATTAGAATGGGTAGTACAAGTGTAGATAATACATATGATGATAAGATTGCAAATAATAAATATTATTCAGAACAATTTGGAAGAACAATAGAAGAATTTTTATTTATTTTCGATTTAAAGGAAACAACTACTTCAGAAGAAGTTGAGGAAAAGAAAATGTTATTTGAACTTAGAACAACAGAAGATAGAGCTATTGTTACGGTTCTTGGTATTAGACAAGGTTTAATGCAATATAGTTTATATAATAATAGTAATGAAGTTTTACAAGAAAAAATTACGTATGATTCTACTTATATGTATCATGAAGTACCAGCTAATTTCTATATATCAAGTAGTGTTACGTATGGTCAGACGGATAATCGTGAAGCTATTATTAATACGAATTATGAATCTAATGCAATGGGGTTAAATGTTTCATTGATTGATGAAGCTGGTAACCAGGCAAGCTCTAGTATGTTGTTAGGAACTACGATTATTATGGATGGAGTTAGTTATTTTGCAGATAGTGATGGTATATGGCGAATTAATTTGGCTGGTAAAGTATCGAATTTGACTAAAACAGTTCAATTTGTTGCGGATACTTTATTGCCGGCTGGTAATTATACGTTACGCTTTGTGTTATTTGCTTCATCGGATGGATTGCATAACGCTTCTTTGGAGGATGGAGTTGTTGAAGATATTGAAGTTACAGTCGTTGGTGACAATAATGCTATTTCAGTTACAAGTAATGATGAGGCTAAGGTTGTAGACGGTGAAACAGGAATGACAGAAGAAAAGAGTAGAATGATTACATATATTATGAAATATCAATCAGTTTTGGAAAATCCTAATTTACGGGTTAGTGTTATGAAAAGAGATATAGATACTGCTGATACAGTTTTATATACGGAAGTCCCTTTTAATGATTTATTTGTTACTAATTTGGTTAATCCTGATAGTAGTGGATATGTAGCTGCTAGTGAATTTGAAAAAATGTTGCCAAGAAATTTCAATGCTACGCAGGCAATTAACTTTACGTTAAATAGTAATATAATGAGTGGTACTTATAAGATTGTATTTAAGTTATATGATAATGATCAAATTATTGAAGAAGACTATGAATATATAATAGTTAAAAAGAAAATTGTTGAATAGTTTCGTAAATAATGTTATTATAAAATAGAGTGGTGATACGATGATAAAGAAAATAGGAAGTTTTTTATGGGGTGTAGTTGAAGTATTAATAGTTTGTTATGTTATATTTATGACTTTATGTATTATCTCTAGAAATAAGTTTGGTTTTACACAATTTGGTAATTATGTATTAGTATCTTTAGATGAGATTAGAGCTAATAACTTGGAAACACAACAGGGAAATTTATTAGTTTTAAAAAAAGCTAGTGTTTTAAAAAAGGGTGATGTTATTTATTACTATGCTCCTGATGTTGAAGAGTATGTGGTTAGTATTGGAGAAGTTACTAATATTGAAAGAGATGGTAATAAATATTTAATATCTTTAGGAAATAGAGGTAAGACCATTAGTAGTACGAGAGCTATAGGTACAGAGGCTAAGCAGTATAAAAGCTTAGGAACTATTAAAGATATTTTGGAAAGTAAAATTGGCTTTTTGTTTTTGGTATTACTTCCTATAATGATAGTCTTTATTTATCAAATATATCGTTTTGTAATAGTAATTAAGTATGAAAATAATACTTCTGATGATGATGACGATGATGAAGATGATTCTAAAAAGAAAGTAAAAGAAGTAGAAGAAGTAAAAGATGATTCACAAGAACAATCTGATACTAAGCAAGTTATTGAAAATAAAACCCAAGAAATTACTCATAAGCAGGTTGATGAAGCTGGTAATGAAGAAGTTGTAACTTATAAAGAAGAAGTAAAGGTTATTGAAACGAAAAATGACGATGATATAGAATTATTGTAAAGGTTAGAAATAGCCTTTTTTCTTTTTTATTTATAAATCACTTTGTTCTAAAGTGTGATATAATTAAACTAGAGGAGTGTAAGATGAAAAATAGAGACAAATGGAAATTATTAGCCTTTATAGTAATAGTCGTTTTATGTTTATGGTATTTACATTCTAAAGGTACATATACGTCTTATAGTTCGGAAGTTAATGGTGAAGCGGATTCAAAAATTGCTGGTTGGCATATAAAAATAGATAAAGAAGAAGTTACGACAGTTGAGGAAAAAAATATTCAAATTAAAGATATTTCTTGGGAAGGAACAAGAGTCGAAGATGGTAAAGTGGCACCTGGTAGTGTGGGAAAGATGAATATTGAAATAGATCCTACAGGTACGGAAGTAGCTATTAAGTATGATTTGGAAGTTGTAGATAAAAAGGTAGATGCTAAGACTATCTTAACTGTAAAAAATATCACACAATCAGATGTTGAACTTATCAGAACAGGTCCTAATACATATACATCAGTATTAACATTAGATATGATTGATAAGGGTATAAAGCCGGTTGTACAAATGGATATTGAATGGGAAAATGATGATAATGTAAATGACTTAGAGGGGAATGATTTTGATTTAGATAGTTTTTTTAAAATTAATTTTTCAGCTGTACAGTATAGGGGAGAAGAAATTGTAGCTTATTCTGAGTAGGGTGACTTTATGATAAAAAGAATTTATAAAAAAATCATGAGAATCAATCATTTAGAAGAAAAGATGCGTTTTCTTCTTTTAGCGTTGGGTTTATTATGTCTTTTTTTATTAGCAGGTTCATTACTCGAAAGAGCTTATGCTAGATATCAGACAAATGTTAAACTTAATGCTTCAATTGATAGGGCTTTATATGTTTTAGGAGAAGATAAAATGTCTTTTAATTTGGAGCCGGATAGGATTGTTCCTTCGGATGATCCATTTGTTTATAAATTTAGTATTTCTAATTTTGATGATAAAGAAGATAGTGATGTTGATATTAGTTATACTGTAGATGTTAGAACGACAACTAATTTACCATTAACTATTGAACTTTATCGAAATGAAGTGTATGGTGAAGGTAATCCCACTAATTTGTTAGGGGGAGCTGTTATTAAACAAGATGTTGATGGAGCATGGTATAGGACGTATAAGCCATCGGAAGAATTTGAAATGCCCTTTGATCAAAATGTGACAGATATTTATACATTAGTAGTTGTTTTTCCTAAAATTTATGCTGAAGATACAACATATGCTGATTGTATTGAGAATATAGAAATTACAGTAAATTCAAGACAATTAATATAAAAATGGAGGTGACATTATGCAATTTATAAGAAATCATAAAAAAATTAGTATCATAATTTTAGTTGTTCTTTTATGTTTTCTATTTGTAAGTGTTACCTTTGGTAGATATTTATATGAGGTTATAAATAATTATATTTTAGAGACAAAAGGTTTTTACTTTAATAGTTCTATTTTAACAATTGATAATAAAGAGTATAGTGTTACTAATTGGGATGGTGTTAATAATTATACATTAACGGTTGATTTAAATAATAGAAAAAATGCCTTTGTTAAAACAACGGCTGATATTGCTTATGAAATATATGTGGAGTGTAGTGAAGGGATTACTTGTACTTTAAGTAAAGAGTCTAGTATTTTATATAAGGATAGAGATAGTGATAGTTATAGAATTACTATTATTCCAGAAAGGGAATTTGAAGAAAACGAGGTTGTAGAAGTTAGGACCTCTGTTATGTCAACAGCACCATATAAAAAGAAAATGGCAGCTACTTATTTGGTTGGTATTCAAAATGCTAATTTTACTTATAGTATTGATGATTATGAAAATTCTAAATATATGACTTTAAGTATGTTGAATTCTGTTACTTATTATGAAGTAGAAGAAGCGTTTGGTAGTTTTAAAGTAGGAGATAATGTTTCTCTTGAAGAGTATGATGCTTTAACGGATGATGAAAAAGCTAAGTGTTTTTCGGCTAAAGTAACATTGACGTTTGATCCTAATATAATTTTTTTAGATATGACAGCTAGTGCTTATTTGCATCGAATGGATAATTCACAAAAATTGGTAAAAATTGATAATTTTGATTATGTCTCGAGTTTTTCTTTTAAAATGGAGGCAACATCAAATGTAAAAATAATTTTTTATAAGAAGAATAGGAAGAATAATTTTTTATATCCAATAGGTAATGATGAATCAATTGTTACGGTAGATGTTGTGACGGCTAAATAAAAATTATCACTTATAAATCTTTATATATGAAAAGATATATGATATAATGGCTTAGAATAGAAAAGTAGGATAAAGGGTATTTTATGAATATAAATGTAATTGATAGTTATGTTGAATTTAAAATAAAATTTCTAAAACAATGTGGTCTTTGTTTCTTTTTTGGTGATAAAGACCTAAATTTAGTGGAAGAATTTTTAGAAGAATATTTTCAAACTTATATTAATTTTTTTATATATCATACATTAGGAACATTAAATAAAATTGAAGTATTTGATTATGTTGCTTTACAAAAAGAATTAGAAGGATTAAGAATTGAAATCATGAGACAATATGCCGCTAATGAGTTGATTGATTCAAATGAAGATTATAAATATCATCTTAGTTTAATTGACAAAAGTAAAGAGGTAAGTTATTTTGTAAGTAGATTAGATAATCTGAGTTTTAATGATAATGATTTTTTAGAAGAAAGAATTATTAGTTTTGTCAACGATAATAATGAGATGTTGAAATTTCTTGGGGATAATATGCATAATTTAATACAGTTATTTAAAAATTATTATCATAAAATGGATAAGTTTTTTAAGATGACAGATGATTTTTATCGCTTAGATTATAAAAAAGTTAGTGAAGAAAATGATGTAATTTATGTTAAGTTAGTGCAACAAATCAAAGTATTAGAAATTAATTATAAAAAAGCGTTAATCGAAAGAATATTTGAAAATGATAAATTGGATGAAAAAAAGGCGATTGTCATTATCCAAAAACTTAGTAAAGAAATACTTAGAAAGTTTTTAAGTAAAGAAAAAATAGATAAATATCTAGTGAAAATAACTCCAAAGTTATTTACACGTAATAAATTTTTATTAGAAGCTTTATTGCAAAATCCGTTAGTAAAAAGTAATATTATATTATTAGTAGATTATAATACGTATACAAGTAAAAAAATGAAACTAATAGATGGAGAGTATAATTTGGCTTGCTATCAAAATTTTATGCATATAAATGATGTTGCTACTAAATTGAGTAATTTAGATAATGAAGGAGTATTTTCATATGTTGTGGTGGGAGATTATAAAGTAAGTGATAAAGAGGCACTTATGAAATTCCAAGGAACAACTATAAAAGAATTAATTATAGATAAGGAGGTATAAATATGAATACATTTGTAAGATTTTTATATGAATTTATGTCTGTATTTTTTAGTGGTATTGCGATGATATTTATGGGCTTTTTCAATGGAATTATACAAATGTTTAATGTAAGTGAATATCTATATTTAATTCAATTTTATAAAAAAGATTTAGGAATAGGTGAATGGATTTTAGTCGTTATAGCAATTATTGTTTTAGTTGTTTTATTAGGACTTATAGTATTATTAATTTATTTTGTTATAAGGAAATATATTAGGTTTAGAAAGACTTTAGTTGAACAAGAGTCTATGTTAGAAGAAATTGGGGAACTTAATAATGAAGTGAAGCAATTAGTAGAAGAAAAAGAAAAAATATTAGCTATGAAAGTTTCGCAATTAGGGTTAAAACCAGGAGAAGAAGCAGAGATTTTGGATGAAGAAGATGCTACAGCTGAAGATGGTAGTCAGAAAAGTAATGTTGATGATGTGGATTTAGCCGATGTCAGATTTTCTAAACTACATGCTATTGATGTAGAATATAAAGATTATGTTGTTCAAAAATATAATAATAGTTTTACATTAGAAGAATTAGTTGAATTATTTAGAAATTTTGCCGCTAGTAAATTAAGATTATATTATACAACGAATATGATTAGATTATTTATTTCAGCTTTGTCGGCAACAAGACTTGTTATATTACAAGGTATTTCTGGTACAGGTAAAACTTCGCTTGCCTATGCTTGGGGAAAATTTATTAGAAGAGATGCTATTATTGCTTCAGTACAACCATCTTGGAGAGATAGAACAGAGTTATTTGGATATTTTAATGAGTTTACGAAAAAGTTTAATGAGACAGAAGTATTAAAGAAGATGTATGAAGCAGGTTATACAGATGATGTTTATGTAACGGTACTAGATGAAATGAATATCGCTCGTGTTGAATACTATTTTGCTGAAATGTTATCTATTTTGGAAATGCCTAGTCGGGATGAGTGGGTTATTGAATTAGTTCCTAGTGTGTGGGATACTGATCCGGTAAGATTGAATGCTGGTAAATTGAAAATTCCTGATAATATGTGGTATATTGGAACAATCAATAACGATGATTCAACTTTTGCTGTTACTGATAAAGTATACGACCGTGCTATGCCAATAGATATTAATGATAAAGGACAAGTCTTTGAACCTATTGAGACTGATTCGATGAATATTAATAGTTCTTATCTAGAATCTTTATTTAATAAGGCTAAAGAGAATAATCCTTTGAGTGAAGAAATGACTAAGAAAATAAACGATATGGATGATTATGTAATTAAACATTTCCGTATTGCTTTTGGTAACCGTATTGTTAAACAAATGAAGGATTTTGTCGCTACATATGTTGAGTGCGGTGGTACGGAAGTTGATGGAGTAGATTATTATATCGCTAGAAAAATTTTGCGAAAGTTTGAACAATTAAATTTGGCTTATATTAGGGATGAAATAGATGGCTTTATTGAATTTTTGGATAAATCATTTGGTAAAGAAAATTTTCAAGAATGTAAAGATTATTTATTAAGACTTAAGAAAATGGTATAAAAAGGTGGTGGTTAGATGGATAATTATAACGATAATGACTTAAATAAAGACGATTACTTTTTGAGTAATATGAACTCAACTTTGAATGTAAAAAGAGATTATGAAAAAATGGAATATGACCATGAATGGTTAGAAAAGTTAGAAGATGTTATTCCTTATATTGATAATATATTACGTAATCCGAAGAGATTCATTGTTAATGAAGAAGAAGTTGTAAAAGTAGAACTTGCTCGAAGAGTAACGGTTGAAAGTGTTATCCATCTAACACAACATACTAATTTAATACAAGATATAGATAAAAAAACAGGGGATGTTAAACCATCTAAGATACTTAATATAAATCGTGAAGAAAGTTTAGATACCTATGAAAATAGATTTATTTATACTTTAATTAATAATGCTCGAAATTTTTTTGAACAAAGAGTAGAGGCATCTGGTGATAAGTCATATTATTTAGACAAAAAGAATACTAATTATGAGGCTAATACTAGAGTAGGTACAGAAGTAGTAAAGGTTTCCTTAACGATTCATGCAGTGGACAAAAATGTTAGTGGTATGGAGGAAAAGGGATTAAGCTATGCTGATAGATTAAAAAGAATAAAGATGCAGTTGGATGGTTTTACGGGAACAGAGTTATATCAAACGTTAAGTAGATTACATGTATCGCCTGTTAGATCACCTATTAGAAAGACAAATGTTATTTTGAAAAATCCCAATTTTAGAAAAGCTGAAGAGTTATGGAATTATATTCAGACATTTGTATCAAAAGATAAAAAAGAGTATGATAAAAAAGATTATTTTGATAATGGAGCTTTGAAGAATCAGTATAATCATGCGGCTTTATTAGCTTATATTGCTAATAGGGTAATTGGAAAAAATGGTAGTTTAGATAGTGAAAGTAAGATTATTACTGAAATGATTCAAAGATTAATTGAAAATATTTTAGATAGTGATAGTTCTATTACCGAAGATGATTTAAAAGAGACATTTAATAAGCAAATTCAAAATATAAAGATGCGTAATAGGGAAAAGGCCAAAGTTATATTTAATATTTTTGATGATAGATTTGATAGAGAAATAAAATTTATTGAACAGGGGATAGAGTTGTTTAATAGTGAGGTATAGAATGAGAAAGATACTGGATAATAAATTTGTAAAAATGGGAATAAATATCATTGAATCTATTTTGTTGGTTATAATATGTTTATACCTGTTATTTGTCGTAGCTCAAAGAATTGGCAATAATAAAAGTATTTTTGGGTATAGGGTATTTACAGTAGCTTCTAGTTCAATGGAACCAGCATATATGATTAATGATGTGGTATATGTTAAGGATGTTGATGTTGATACCTTAAAAGTAGGCGATGATATAGCTTATAATGGTACGAGAGGAAGTTTAGAAGGAAAATTAGTTAGTCATAGAATAATTAAAATTGAACAAGGAAGTACAGGAAGAATTTTCTTTACGCAAGGTGTTAATAATGAAAATCCAGATCCGTCAATAACAGAAGATCAGATTGTAGGACGGATAGGGGGAAAAATTCCTATAATTAATCAGATTAATCATTTAGCTAAAAATCAGTATGGTTTCTTTTTCTTGATATTTTGTCCTTTAGTACTAGTTATTTCTTTAGAAATAGCAGAAACGGTAATTAGGATAAAAATTGATAAAGAGGAATTAGTAGATATTAATTCTAATGACGAAGATGATAGTAGTACTGAAGAATTAGAAAAAGAGAAAGAAAAAGAAACTACCGTTAGTGAAGTGATAAAAGAAGAAGTTAACGAAAAGAAAAATGAGGGAGAAAAAGAATCATCTAATTTAAAAAAGGATGTTGTTATTGATGAAGAAATCATATAAAAAAAAGACTAAGAAAATTTATGATATACTACAAAAAAATCGTAGTAAAATAAAGAAAAGAAGTATCATTTTAGCTTTATTTTTTTTAGGAGTTAATATTTTTGCTTGGTTTATTTATATTACACAGGTTGATGTAAATTTAGATGCTGATGTTGTAGCTTGGGATGTTAATTTTTTTGATGGACCCCAGCAAGTTAAAGAAATTAATATTGTAGAAACGTTATATCCTGGAATGGATACTTATGTTAAAGAAATAGATGTTAATAATAATAGTGAGACAGAAGCTAACTTTGAGTATATAGTAAAAAGTTTTTCAATTATGGGAATTGATTCAATGATTGAAGATGGTACGAACGAAGAACAAGTTAATTCATTATTAAATGATTATCCCTTTGTTATAAGATTGGAAGCAGATAAAGATAAGCTTGGTCAAGATGATAATTTAAAATTTGTGTTAACTATAGATTGGAGTTATGAACAAGTTGGAGAATTTCATCGTTTAACAAAGCACTTTACTTTTGATCCTTCAGTAGTATATTATCAATTGAGTGAGGGTGAATATTATCCGTATGATATAAGTAGTAATAGTTTTGAACAACATAAATTAGATTTGTATGTTGAAAAAGATGATGCTGATAGTTTCTTTGGAGAAGCTTGTGCTGAATATCAAGGAAGGACTGGACGCCGTTGTCTTAATTTAAAATTACTTTTAAAAGTAACACAAGTAGAATAAAAAACTGGTTATGTACCAGCTCTTTTTTTATTAATTTGATTGAATTTTAAATTGACATCAATGATAGCTTTTGAAGCATCATTGACAGCAACATTTGTATCATCTTCATTAGTCATAGTAGAAGTTTCTTCATTGTCATCCCATTCAATGTAAACACGAATAGTTGTTTTTTCGTTGTTATATTGAATGACATCAGAGATTAATCCTTCATAAGGTATTTGTTCCTCTCTAGTTGCAGGATTAAGAGTATAAGAAGTAACTTTTAAATCAGCAATACTAGAACTAGGAGAATTATTAACTGTAATTTCATAATTTAGATTAACTTCAACAGCAGATGTATCAATAATTAAATCAAAGTAACCAATACTACCAGGAGCTAAAACATTGGGTTTTGTATATTCATCTCCAGGGAAGACAGGAATAATTTTTTGGGTTAAAGTTTTCTTATTTTTTATATCTTCATCATTTACTTTGATACGCCAACTAGCAATTTGGGCATCAACGTTTCCTTCAACTACTTTACGATATTTAGCAATTGATAAGTTAAAAAAATAAAGTAAACAAAATAAAAATATACTAAAAATAAAAATATTACGAATTATTTTTTTATTTAGATATGTCATTTTACACCTCTATTTTAATTTTATCATTAAATAGGGATTTTAGTAAAGGTAGACATTAAAAATAGTTAAACATTTAAAAAAGAATATGATAAGATAAAGGTGGTGATATAAATGGATAGAAATGAAGAATTAGTTGATAAGTTTCGTTATTTAGTTGGTGGCTATATGGGAGTTGACAGTGTTGATGAATATGAATTAAAACTTTATGTGTTAAAGGATATAGAAAAATATTTAAGAGACTTTTTAGAAGTTAATCCATTAGATAACATAGATTATGATGAAGAAGTTGAAAAAATACGGAAAGAGGCATCAGTAAAAACAAAATTACAAGATGCTTTAATCGTATTACAAATGATTAATGGACCAATGGAATTAGTGTTTATAATAAAAAAGAAATTAAAGAGTATGAATAATAAAAAGTAATGTTGAAAAAAGATAAAAAATTTGATATATTCTATTTAAGGTAGGTATGATTTATGAAAAAAGTAAAATTAATGATTTTAGTAGGCTTGATACTTATTTGTTGTGGTTGTGATGGTAATGTGACGAGAGATATTAGACATGGAGGTTTTACACTTGGTGGTGAATTTCAATGTGATGTGTTAGTTCCTGATAATGAAGATGATACAACTTATGAAAAGATTAAATATTATAGAGATGGTTATGTTATTACGGAAAATGGGGATATTTATGAAATTTCTTCTGATAAGAAGTTTTCAAATGGTGATTATTGCAAAAAAGCGAAGATTGACTTTAAAGTAGATACAGTATTTGATAATATTGCTAAGGGTAATGATGGAAAATATTATTATTTGACAGCTCAAAATAATGCTAAAGCTTATACAACTGTAGAGGATACGGATAATTCCTTGGCACTTTATAAGTTATTGTTAGATGATACAAATAATTTAAAAGTACAAAAGGTAGATAATAATACGGGTAGTTATTATATTTTAAAGAAAGATGGAAATGTTTATAATTATATAATTACTAAAGAAAATTCTAATTCCCAATATAAAATTGTTAGTTCAGATATTGCTTTTGATAAAAGCAATTTAAGTGGTAATATTATTGATTTTGCCTATTATGGAGAAAATTTGAATACTTTTGTAAAAACAGAGGATAGTGTTTATCGGATGAGGGCAAAAAATAGAGATGAATGTGAAAAGTATGCGGATGTTACTTGTAAGTATGAGATGAAAGAGGATGAGTTATTTAAAACGCATAAAGATAAAATTTTAACTTATAATGGTGGTACTTTAATTACGACATATGGTAAAATGTTTACAGTAGCTTTTTAGAAGACTTTTTAGTCTTTTTTCTTTTAAAGGGATATGTTATACTAAGCAGGAATTGAGGTGTTTATGGATGCTAGTGGCTGATAAGTGGAAAGATTATGAAATAATTGATGCTTCTGATGGGATGAAATATGAAAGATGGGGAAATATTTATTTACTAAGACCAGATCCACAAATTATTTGGAATAATGGTAATTTAGAGGAAAAATATAGAGGAAAAATAAATGCTATTTATCATCGAAGCAATAAAGGTGGTGGCTATTGGGAGAATATAAAAGAAACACCAGTTAGTTGGCAAGTGAAATATGCTAATTTAACTTTTAATATTAAACAAATGGGTTTTAAGCATACAGGATTATTTCCAGAGCAGGCTGTCAATTGGGAATTTATGATGCAAAAAATAAAGGCAGCTGGTCGAAAAATAAAAGTTTTAAATTTGTTTGCTTATACTGGAGGGGCTACTGTGGCTTGCTTGGCAGCTGGAGCAAGTGTTTGTCATGTTGATTCGTCAAGAGGAATGGTTGATTGGTGTAAAGAAAATGTAAAAAGTAGTGGCTATGAAAAGGCAGAAGTTCGTTACTTAGTTGATGATGTTATTAAATTTGTAAAAAGAGAAATACGACGTGGTAATAAGTATGATGCGATTATAATGGATCCACCTAGTTATGGCAGAGGAGCTAATGGCGAAGTATGGGATATTGAAAAGAATTTATATGAATTAGTGAAACTTTGTGTTCAAATACTGAGTGATGAGCCATTATTCTTTGTTATTAATTCGTATACGACAGGGTTATCGGCAACAGTACTTAAAAATTTGCTTAATTTAACTGTGAATAAGAAATGTTCAGGAGTAGTTAGTTGTGGAGAAGTAGGATTATTAATAAAAAATAATAATTTAGTGTTACCTTGTGGTATTTATGGAAGATGGGAAAGTAATGAAAGAAATTAAAGTATTGTACGAAGATAATCATATAATTGTGGTAGAGAAGCCTTGCAATATGCTAAGTCAAGCCGATAATACTCAAGATGAAGACTTAGGTAGTTTAGTAAAAAAATATATAAAAGAAAAATATCATAAACCAGGTAATGTTTATTTAGGATTGGTTCATAGATTAGATAGGCCGGTGGGTGGTATTATGGTATTTGCTAGGACGTCTAAAGCAGCTAAGAGATTGAGTGAGGCTTTTAATAAACATACTGTAGTAAAAAAGTATTTGGCCATATGCCATGGTCGATTGGAGGAAAATGAGGGACGATTTGTAGATAAAATTGAGCGGTTAGATGATGGTAAAAGTATTGTATCTAAACAGGGAAAAGAAGCTGTTTTAGATTATAAGGTGCTAGAATATAATGTTAAAGAGGATTGTAGTTTAGTGGAGGTTTCCTTAAAAACAGGAAGACATCACCAAATAAGAGTTCAATTTGCTAGTAGAGGTTATGCTTTGTGTGGGGATCAAAGATATGGACAGCAGGATAAAAAACCAATTTGTTTATATGCTTATAAATTAGAATTTAGACATCCTGTAACGCAAGAAGAGTTAAGTTTTTGTTTAAAACCAGAAAAAAAAGATGATTGGACAAAATTTACATTGTAAAAAGAATGTCAAAGACATAAAATGTTTGCAATTGAAAAAAAATTTTGCTATGATAATAATAGATTATAGAATAAAGGGAGTCTGAGTAAAATGAAATTTAGTTTAGATTGGTTTTTGACTATTCCAGGAATGTTAATTACTGGAGGAGTTGTAATATTATTAATTGCTTTAATAATATTGATTGTTACTACAAGAAAAGCTAAGAAAAATAAAAATAATGAAGGAACGACTGAGACTACTAGTGGAACATCTACTCCAGAGGCAGCTACACCAGCAGTTGCTCCAGTTGATGCTAATGCTCCTCAAGTTGCTCCAACTGAGGCACCAGTTGAGGTAAGTCCGGCACCTGCAGCAGTAGGTATGCCAGGAGTTCCAGTTGTAGATCCGATGAGTGTTTCAAATGCTGTTAGTGGAGTAGATACTAATGTTGTACCAACAATTCCAGCAACACCAGTAGTTGAAGCTACACCAGTTGAGGTAACACCTGTTGTGCCAGTGGTTGAAGCTGCTCCAGTTGAGGTAACACCTGTTGCACCAGTAGTTGAAGCTGCACCAGTTGAGGTAGCACCTGTTGCACCAGTGGTTGAAGCAGCACCAGTTGAGGTAGCACCTGTTGCTCCAGTAGTTGAAGCTGCACCAGTTGAGGTAGCACCTGTTGCACCAGTGGTTGGAGCTACACCAGTTGAGGTTGCATCTGTTGCACCAGTAGTTGAAGCTGCACCAGTTGAGGTAGCACCTGTTGCTCCAGTAGTTGAAGCTGCGCCAGTTGAGGTAGCACCTGTTGCTCCAGTAGTTGAAGCTGCGCCAGTAATGGAAGCAAGTGCGCCAGTAGTTCCAGTTATAGAAAGTGCCCCAGTAGCTGAAGTTGCACCAACAGCAGAACCAGTTATATATGGTGGAGCTAGTCCAATTGTTCCAGACTTAAATATAAATCAAGAAAATACAACTCATCAAATATATGGTGGAGCTGATCCATTGCAAAATACACAACCTATACCAGTTGTAACACCGGTTGCTGAAAGTACTCCTGTTGTTGCTACAACACCAGAAGTAGCACCTGCTGCACCAGTAGTTGAACCTGCACCAGTAATGGAAGCAAGTGCACCAGCAGTTCCAGTTATAGAAGCTGCTCCAACGACGACAGTGCCACCAGTAATTCAATAATTATTAGTAATGAAAAGAGATTTTATAATTTCTTTTTTTTTGTTTTTTTTCAAATAATACTTTGTTTATAGACTATTTGAAGAGAATTTGATAAAATTAGTTTAGGTGGTAAGATGAAAAAAGTTTCAATTTTGTCTTTACATTTTGGTTATGGCGGTATAGAAAAATCGATTGCAGCTTTAGCAAACATCTTAATAAAAAAATACGAAGTAGAAATTGTATGTATATATAAATTACAAGAAAAAGAAGCTTTTTATTTAGATGAAAGAGTAAAAATAAAATATTTAATAAATAGTAATTTAGCCAAGAAAATGGAGAAATATAAATTATTGCTGTTTAAAGGACGATTTATAAAATTATTTAAACTTTTGTGGAATGACTATTTTAAAAAATTAAAAATAGGAACGTTTTGTAAAGATGCTTATGATAGTATAACGATGTATTTTAAAAGAAAAAAAGTCATGAAAAAGTATTTACAATCATGTGATAGTCATTACATAATTTCAACGAGAGATTTTTTAAATACTTTATTAGGTCGTTATGGAAGAACTACAGCAATAAAAATTGGTTGGGAACATAATCATCATCATGGTAATAGTAAATATGCTGATAAAATAGTTCAAAGTGTAAAAGACTTAGATGCTTTTGTATTAGTTTCTAATGATTTGTACGCTTTTTATAAAGAAAAATTAAAGACTTATAAGTGTAGGTGTTATTATATTCCAAATGTTTTGGAGGATATTCCTAAACAGGTTTCCAAATTAGAAGAAAAAAGAATTGCATCGGTAGGAAGACTTTCCAGAGAAAAAGGGTTTATGGATTTATTAAAGTTATATGATTTACTAGTGAAAGATTATCCAGATTGGGTATTAGATATAATAGGTGATGGCGTTTTAAAAAATAATTTGGAAGAGTATATAAAAACACATAATTTAGAAAATAAGGTTACATTACATGGTTTTCAAGATAAAGAATATATCGATAAAGTATTAAATAAATCTTCACTATATGTAATGACTTCTTATACAGAATCATTTGGGATAGTTTTGTTAGAAGCTATGTCTCATGGAATTCCTTGTTTAGCTTATGATTCTGCTGAGGGAGCTTGTGAAATAATCCAAGATGGGGAAAATGGATATTTAGTAAAAAATAGAGATTGTCAAGAAATGATAAAGAAAATAAAAATGTTAATTGAAAACAAAGAACAGCGAAAGAAATTAGGTATAGAAGCTAGAAAAAGAGTAAAAAGTTATACAAGTGACGTGGTTGGAGCAAAGTGGTATAATTTATTAGAAGAGAGTGATAACTATGAGTAAAAGAAATGTATTGTTTGTTGCTTCAACAGGAGGACATTTAAATGAATTATTACAATTAAAAAAAATGTTTGATAAATATGACTTTAGTCTAATTACTGAAAAAACTAAGTCAAATATGTATTTAAAAGATAAATATAAAAATAGAGTGTATTATTTATGTTATGGTACTAAGGATCATCCATTTAGTTATCCTTTTAAACTATTATATAATTGCTTTAAAAGTTTATATTTATATTTTAAAATTCATCCTGATTATATCGTAACAACAGGAGTACATACAGCGGGACCAATATGTTGTATTGGAAAGATGCTTGGGACGAAAATTATTTATATAGAAACGTTTGCTAATATGACTAGTAAAACGGTTACAGGTAGATTATTGTATCCAATAGCTGATAAGTTTATTGTTCAGTGGGAAAGTATGAAGGAAATTTATCCTGAAGCAACATTTGGGGGGTGGATTTTCTAATGATTTTTGTTACATTAGGTACACAAGATAAAAGCTTTGAACGTTTGTTGAAAGCTATAGATAGAGAAATCGAAAAAGGAACGATAAAAGAAAAAGTTGTTGTCCAAGCAGGACTTACGAAATATGAATCAAAAAATATGGAAATATTTGATTTAATACCTGAAGATGAATTTGATAAGTATGTAGATGAATGTAGTTTACTAATTACCCATGGGGGAGCAGGTTCAATACTTACAGGTATTAAGAAAAATAAAAAAATTATTGCTGCAGCTAGACTTTCTAAGTATAAAGAACATACAAATGATCATCAGAAACAAATTATTAAGGAATTCTCTAAAAAAGGTTACATTATGGAATTAAGAGACTTTTCACAATTAGGTAAATTAATTCAAAAGAGTAAAAGTTTTAAACCAAAAAAGTTTGTGAGTAATACCGATAATATGATAAAACTAATAAGTGATTATATTGAAGAAGAAAATCACATATCGTGGTACAATAAATGGAGAGAAGTGTTACTTTACTTATTCTTTGGAGGATGTACTACTTTAATAAATATATTAGTATTTTATATTTTAAGAAAAATAAAATTACAGTTATATGTAAGTAATGTATTAGCTTGGTTTCTTTCAGTATTATTTGCTTTTGTGACAAATAAGTTATTTGTTTTTGAAAGTAGAGGTAAGAGTACTAAAGAAAATAGTAAAGAGATAATTTCTTTCTTTGGTTTTAGAATATTATCTTTGGTATTTGATATGGTATTTATGTATGTTATGATTCAATTGTTGTCAGCTAATGAGATGATTTCAAAGATAATTTCTAATGTATTTGTCATAATATTAAATTATTTATTTAGTAAATTATTTATATTTAAAGAAAAAAAGAAAAGTTAGGTGGAGAAAAAATGAAGAATAAAAAAGGATTTACATTAATTGAGTTGCTAGCAACTATTGTTATATTGGGAATATTAATGATGTTTGCCTATCCTACGGTATTAAAAGTAGTTGATAGTAATAAAAGAGATACTTATGTAGAAGATGCGAAAAAGTTTATAACAAGTGTTGATTATCAAATTAGAAGTGGAAAATATAATTTAGAAAGACCTAAAATAAATAATTGTATTGTAATTAGTTTACAATATTTGGAAAGTTCAGAATTTGAAACACCTCCTGGAGGTGGAGAATATGACTTTACTAGGTCATTTGTAGTATTAAAAAATGTTAGTAATGAAGATGTTTACTATGTTAGGTTGATGGAACATATAAAAGATACTACTTATACAGGAGTATTGATGGGTAAAAGAAGTGATTTAAAGGGAGCAGCTGGACGTAGTAAAGTAGAGTCAGCTGTTGAAAGTCAGTTATTTGTAGTTAATAATGCTAATAAAGGTAAAGTTAGTACAGCTTTGAGTAAGATAAGTGTTAGTTGTAGCTCAATTGAAAAAGTTTACTATTATGATTAATATTAGTTAAAGTAATTGGTATATGTTTATTTAGATTTTGTTTTATGTTATAATTTGGTTAGGAAAGAGTTTTTAAAACTTTTTTCCAATGATTAACTCATTATTTTTATAGTGAATTGTAAGCCCCAACTTGCTAGAATGTCGGCTTACTTAAGAAAGACCATGTTGATGGTCTTTTTTTTGAAAAAAGTTACTTTTTTATTTACAAGAGTTTTGTTTAGTTTTATAATATTCTTAATATAGTATATAGTATATAGTATAGGAAGAATAGAAGTGTGTATATACTTTTCGAGGTGTTTTTGTGTGAAATTAAAAAATGTTAAAAAGAAAAGAAAGAATAATAAAAAAGGCTTTACAATGGTTGAATTATTAGCTGTTGTTGTAATACTTGGAATATTAATGATGATTTCTATAACTTCAGTTAGTAAACTATTAGAAAAAGCTAGAAATGAATTTTATGAAAAACAAAAAGAGAATTTGACTTTGGCGGCGCAATCATATGGTCAAAAAAATAGGAATAAACTACCTAAAAATGTCGGTCAAAAGGTAAAAATTCCGTTAAAAGATTTATTAGAATCTAAATATATTTCAGAAACGGTTAAAGATTATAATGATAATGAATGTGATATGGAAAAGTCTTATGTGCAAATTTTTAAATATTCCAAGAGTGATTATACATATCTTACTTATTTAGATTGTCCTAGTTATACTTCGAAAGAGGAGTTTAAAAATTT
>CANQSQ010000005.1 GCA_947626565.1 uncultured Bacilli bacterium | reverse complement strand
TGAGCAGTACGTTTACCATTTCTTGTTTGTAACATATAAAGTTTACCATGTTCAACAGTAAATTCCATATCTTGCATATCTCTATAATGTTCTTCCAAAGTTTTACAAACATCTTTAAATTGTTTAAATGCTTCTGGGAATTTTTCTTCCATTTCAGCTATTTTCATTGGTGTACGAACTCCAGCAACAACATCTTCTCCTTGAGCATTTGTTAAGAATTCACCAAATAGTCCCTTTTCACCAGTAGCTGGATCACGAGTAAAGGCAACACCTGTTCCACAATCATCACCCATATTACCAAAAGCCATTGATTGAACATTTACAGCTGTTCCCCATGAATAAGGAATATCATTATCTCTTCTGTAAACATTAGCTCTTGGATTATCCCATGAACGGAATACAGCTTTAATTGCTCCCATTAATTGTTCTTTAGGATCAGTTGGAAATTCACTACCGATTTTTTTCTTATATTCTTTCTTAAATTGACTAGCTAATTCTTTTAAATCATCTGCATCTAATTCAACATCTTGTGTAACTCCTTTTTTAGCTTTCATTTTATCAATCAATTCTTCAAAGTATTTCTTACCAACTTCCATTACTACATCAGAATACATTTGAATAAATCTTCTATAGCAATCCCAAGCCCATCTTGGATTATTACTCTTTTCTGCTATTACTTTTACAACATCTTCATTTAAACCAAGATTTAAAATCGTATCCATCATTCCTGGCATAGATGCTCTAGCTCCTGATCTAACAGAAACTAATAACGGATTTTCTTTGTCACCAAATTTCTTACCTGTTATTTCTTCCATTTTCTCAATGTACTCATTTATTTGTGATTGAATTTCTTCATTAATTTCTCTTCCATCTTCATAATACTGAGTACATGCTTCAGTTGTAATTGTAAATCCTTGTGGTACTGGTAAACCAATATTAGTCATTTCTGCTAAATTAGCTCCCTTTCCTCCAAGGAGTTCTCTCATATCAGCATTTCCTTCACTGAATAAGTATACGTATTTATGCATTTTATTCCTCCTCTTAAACACACTTTTAGTATAGCAATTCTTTTTTCTATAAACAAGTAATTTTTCAATTTTTCACAATCTTTTTAATTACTAATTTATTACTTATTCATATTTATCTAAAATTTTACTCATTCCATCAACTTTCGTTATTTTTTTAGAATCAAGTAAATCATTTATAGTGTCTTTACTCACGATTTTATACTCCAACATTATATCTAATGTATTTAAAACCTTCTCTTCCATAGTTAATTTATTATCGCTCAAAGTCATAATTTTTTCTATTGCTGTTGTAATATTTTTCGTTGACTTAGATAATATTGGTGTCTCATTAATCATATAATTACCAATCTTACTTTCTTCAAAAACATCTGTATTTTTTAAAGGAATCATTAAAACTAATAACACCATAAATATCATAATATACCCTGTTATAAAGGATACTAACCCTCCTATAATTTTAGAAGGCAACAACAAAATTATCGTAAAATCAACCAATTTTTCTATTACTCCTGATATCTTTAACAAAGTAAAATAAAAGGCTATTAATATCGAGAAAACAATAACAAACGCTATTAACTGATAAATTATAACATTTATAATTTCTAAATCTTTAAATGCTCCAAAATAATTAAAAAAAGGTAAAATTTTGCATAATAAACTACCAAAGGGTCTCATTAGCCAAAAAGAAACTGTAAAAACTAATATAATTCCAATTAACGAACAAATCTCCTTAATAGCACCACTCTTAACCCCCATAATAAAACTCATTATAAATAATAATATAATCCCAATATCTAATACATTCATATACTCCTCCTATAATCATTATAACTTATTTGGAAAATATATGCTATAATATTTTAGAGCTTAACTTTAGCTATAAAAAATTTTACTTTTACATAAAAGGAGGTTTATTATGAATGTCGTAATTAAAGTAAATGATGAAATTAAAGAAAAAATGATTGAATATTATAAGGACAAAAAAAGAGATAAAGTAATTCCTTATGTTGTTTTTCAAGCTCAAGAAGAAGATACCGTTATTACTATGTATGAATCAGGCAAAGTCATGTTTCAAGGTGTTAGTGCTGATGTAGATGCTGCTATGTGGGGTACAGCTTTAGAAAATACCAAAGAAAAACAAGCCCAACGTAAAAAGGAAGAAGAAAAATACTATTATTGTACTAGTGTTGGTTCTGATGAAGTTGGTACTGGTGATTACTTTGGTCCTATTGTTGTTACTGCCTGCTATGTACCTAAAGAAGATATTCCCTACTTAGAAAAATTAGGAGTTGGTGATTCTAAAAAAATTGATGACAGTAAAATTAAAAAAATTGCGCCTGAAATTGCCAAAAAAATTAAATACCGTAGTACTATTTTAACTAACAAAGAATACAATGAAAAATACACTAAAGATATTAATATGAATAAAATTAAAGCTATAATGCATAATAAAGTTCTTTATCAATTAATGACGGAAGAAAACTTATCCGTTGATTATATTATTGTAGATGAATTTGCCCGTGAAGCTAGATACTATGAATATATAAAAGAAATTCCTCATATTCAAAAAAATATTACTTTTATGACCAAGGCTGAAGATAAAAATTTAGCTGTTGCTTGTGGCTCTATCATTAGCCGTTATTTATTTTTAAAAGAATTTGACAAAATTTGTGATGAAATTCACATACCTCTTCCCAAAGGAGCCGGTAGTGACGTTGATAAGGTAGGCGAAGAAGTTGTTGAAAAGTATGGTGAAGAAAAATTAAAATCTATTGCCAAAGTTAACTTCAAAAACACTGATCGTATTCTCCACACCTTAATCTACTAAACGTTTGTATCTAAAAAAAGTTATTTGCTAAAAAATCATATACTAAAAGATTTATTTACCAGTAAAAATTTATGTACTAAAAAAAGTTTGGCTTTCCAAACTTTTTTCTTTATTGTAATTTCAACCACACCATTTATTTATATTTCAATTCTTATCAAAGTACATTTATAATCATTCACAAAATACATTATAATCATTTGCAAAGTAATAACAATTTACCAATTACTTTTATATAATCTTTTATATAATTATTTCTTAATATATTGAAAGCCCTTCTCTTCACCTTTCTTTATAGCCTCTAAACGACCACAACTTTCCTTACCTTCTTTACAAATACCTCTTGTTACACAAGTAGGACCCAATAAACTAGCCAAAATAGAACTATTATTAGCTTTAGCAACTTCTTTATGAATATCATTAGCAACTTGTCTTATTTCCCATTGAGCCTTATTACATTCTCTTAAGGCTAAAATATGTTCAAGAGTTTTTCCATCCATATTAGTTACTACATTAACCATATTTCCAGACAAAGTGCAATAAACTAAATCTTCATCTCTTATGCCTAAATTCTTTAATTCTTCATAAAACATCGCATTAGTCGCAAATATTTCTTCAAACTTTGCCTTTAAACTAGGATTCTTCGCAATAGCTGGAGGTATCTTATATTGTTTTAAATCAACAACCGGAACAAAATCTGGTATTAAAATATTATGAGTTCTGTGACGAGTCAAATGCGTTAATACCGCAAAGGAAATAGGTATCTGTAATTGAAAATTAACTTGTGCTAACTCATCTTTATCTCCTTCAAAAACTATTTTTCGCATTAGCTCTTTTTTGAAATTAGGATTATTTATCACTGCCTGTTCATATACATCCCAAGCTTCCTCAAAAGTAAGATTTCTTCGTCTCATCAAAGCTGATACTAAAATATCGTCATCATTATCATTAGTTGCATTTAATATTTTAGTCTTACCTCTTACTTCATACGTTGTTTCCTTTAAATTATCTTGTAAATACTCATCAACAGCATCCTTATTTTGCACTGGTATTTTATCAATTTCCTCAATAATATAAGGACAATTTTTCTTTGCTATAGCATATAATTTTTCACCCAGTTCTCTTATTTCTCCAATATTAGCATACTTTGTCTTCGTAAATTTAATAATCATATCCTTAAGTGTATGTGCATCTACCCCCATTATAATATTAGAATTATAATTATAAGGTAGCACAAACCTCGCATCTTCTTTAGAAACACCCATTTCTAAAAAAGCCTGATACATATTAAACAAATACTTAGTATGCTTTTCAAATTTTTCCTTTATTTCTGCATTATTTTCTACTACATTACCCTCTTTATCATGGAAATCAGGTACATAAAAACCCGCATTAGAAAAGTCTACTTCTCTTCTCGACTTAATTGTAAAAGATGAAAATCTTTCAGCGATAATTGTCTGTTCAATAACAGGACTAACATTCTTTAAAGCCAAAACATAGTAATCATGATCACTTATCGAATTATGTCCCATGCCACAAACTCTACTCGCAAATTTACTATTTTGTTGTAAAGTTTTCTCTTCACTTATTCCTAATATTTCCAAAACATCTCCAGCAAATCGCGAAAGTCTACCCGAAGCAGCAACTATTTCACTCCTTCTAGCAACTTCTATCTTTTTTAATTTTTCAATTATCTCATCTCTATCCTCTTTATTCTCTATTTTACTTTCAAGCACCTTATCAACCTTTTTATAGTCTAAGGCTCCAATTAATTGTATATCCATTTCTAACCTCCTAACTCAACTATATAATGAATTGCATCTTTTCGCAAGAAAAAAAGAGTTCTAAAACTCTAATTTTTAAATCTATCAGGTAAATCATCAACTACGCCACCCTTACTAGGGTCACTATTAACGTTATCATTATTATTCTTATTAATTAAAATACTACCAAAAATAATAGCTATAATTAATACAATTGCCAAAGCTACTAATACCAACGTAACTTGTTTAGTTTCTTGCTTACTTTTTTTACTACCCTTCTTACTCATTCTTATCACCTCTATTATCATTATAACCTATATTTAAAATTTTTTTTAGTCCTAAATTACATTTTTTTCAAAAAAAAAGAAGATTTTACTCTTCTAATCATTTTTTCTTACAAACTTTTGAAAATCTTTAGTAGCCTCTGTGTCCATATCTGTATTAGCTAATTTTTCAATTAAACTCTTTTGTTCACGGTTTAATTTCTTTGGTAAATCAACTTTAAAGACAATATACATATCACCTTTATGACGATGAAACTTATTATCTACACCTTTTCCTTTAATTCTTTCCTTATCTCCACTATCAGTACCTGGAGCTACATTTACCTTAACATTTCCATATAAAGTAGGAATCGTTTTTTTACAGCCTAATATAGCTTCTGTTAAGGTAAGAGGAACTTCTAAATAAATATCATCATTTTCTCTTTCAAAATAATCATGTTCATCTACTACAAATTCAATATACAAATCACCATTAGGACCACCATTAGCTCCAGGATTACCCTTTCCACTAAGACGTTGACGATCTCCTGAAGCAATACCAGCTGGAATATTTATAGTTAGATTCTTTTTCTTTTTTATTCTACCTTTACCATTACACTCACTACATTTTCGTTTATATGTAACACCTTTTCCATTACAATCAGGACAAGTAGTACGTGACATAAAAGCCCCCAAAATAGTTTGTTGCTGAGAAGTAATAGTACCACTTCCATGACAAGTCTTGCATTCTTCTCTATCAAAGCCACCATTACCATGACATTCGTCACATTCTTCTACAACATCTAAAGAAAATTTCTTCTCACAACCATAAATAGCTTCTTCAAAATCTAAATCCATTCGCATTAAAACATCGCTACCACGACTAGCGCGTGAAGATGAACTATTACCACCAAAACCAGAGAAGCCACCAAAGCCACCACCTCCAGCTCCAAAGATGGTATCAAAAATATCGCCAAAATCAAAATCGCTAGCATTAAAGCCACCCGAATAGCCACCAGGACCTCCTGCAGCACCTCCACCTACTCCAGCATGACCATATTGATCATACATCTTACGTTTTGCCTCATCTGATAATACTTCATAAGCTTCTTGTGCTTCTTTAAACTTTTCAGCAGCTGATGGATCATCTTTATTTAAATCAGGATGAAATTGTTTAGCTTTTTTTCTAAAGGCACTTTTTATCTCAGCATCACTTGCATTTTTATCTACGCCTAATACTTCATAATAGTCTCTTTTTGTTGCCATAAGCTCACTCCTTTTTTACATAGAAATTAAGTAGTCCCTAAGACTACTTAACTCTAATCTTCTTCAACATCAGCTTCTTCTACATCATCGTCATCGTTTTTCTTGTCTTTTTTCTTCTTTTTCTTATCATCATCGTCGCCATCTTCATCATGTTCTTCACTTTGTCTATCTTTAGCAGCTTGCTCATAAACTTTAGCAGCTAAAGCCATAGTCTTTTCTTGTAATTTTTCTTTCTTATCTTTTATCTTATCAATATCATCTTTCTCCAAAGCTTTCTTTAAATCATCTATTAAATCTTCAGCTTCCTCTTTTTCTTTTTTAGAAACTTTATCTCCTAAATCTTTAATAGCTTTCTCAGTTTGGAAAATCATTTGCTCTGCTTCATTTCTAACTTCAGCATCTTCTTTACGTTTTTCATCAGCTTCTTTATTTTCTTCAGCTTCTTTACGCATTTTTTCTACTTCTTCATCAGTTAAATTAGTACTTGATGTAATAGTAATAGATTGTTCTTTATTTGTACCTAAATCTTTAGCTGTAACATTAACAATACCATTAGCATCAATATCAAACTTAACTTCAATTTGTGGTACTCCACGTGGTGCAGGTGGAATATTTGTTAATTGGAATTTACCTAGTGTCTTATTATCATCAGCCATTGGTCTTTCACCTTGT
Source organism: uncultured Bacilli bacterium (assembly GCA_947626565.1). GTDB lineage: Bacteria > Bacillota_I > Bacilli_A > RF39 > UBA660 > CANRGD01. Next base: position 63,702 of record CANQSQ010000005.1, on the reverse strand, counting down.
AATACATGTACCTCAACTCCTGGTTGATTATCAGCAGCTGTTGAGAATACTTCTGATTTTGAAGTTGGAATAGTTGTATTACGAGGAATTAAAGTAGTCATAACTCCACCAAGTGTTTCAATACCAAGTGATAAAGGTGTAACATCTAGTAAAACAATATCATTAACATCTCCTGTTAAAACACCACCTTGGATAGCAGCACCCATAGCTACAACTTCATCTGGATTAACTTCACGAGATGGTTCTTTACCAAGTTCTTTACTAATTAAATCATATACCATTGGTACACGAGTAGAACCACCTACTAAAATAACTTTATCAATATCTTTCTTAGTCATTTTAGCATCTTTTAAAGCTTTATGAACTGGTTCAAGTGTTGATTCAACTAAATCAGAAATTAAATCTTCAAATTTAGCACGAGTTAAAGTCATATCAATATGAAGTGGTTCTCCATCATCACCCTTAGCAATAAATGGTGCTGAAATTTGTGTTGAAACCATTCCTGATAAGTCTTTTTTAGCTTTTTCTGCAGCTTCTTTAAGACGTTGCATAGCCATCTTATCATCACTTAAATCAATATCATTTTCCTTTTTAAATTCTTTAACAATATAATCAATAATTCTTTGGTCAAAGTCATCTCCACCTAAATGGTTATTACCATTAGTAGATTTAACTTCAAATACACCATCACCTAATTCAAGTATAGATACATCGAAAGTACCTCCACCTAAGTCATAAACTAAAATAGTTTGTCCTTCTTCTTTATCAAGACCATATGATAAAGCGGCAGCTGTTGGTTCATTAATAATTCTTTCTACCTCTAAACCAGCAATCTTACCAGCATTTTTAGTAGCTTGACGTTGTGAATCACTAAAATATGCAGGTACAGTAATAACAGCTTTCGTTACTTTTTCGCCTAAATAACTTTCAGCATAATCTTTAATATAAGACAAAATCATAGCTGAAATTTCTTCTGGTGTATATTTTTTATCTTCTAACTTAACTTTCTTATCAGTACCCATTAATCTCTTAATAGAAGAGCAAGTATTAGGATTAGTTAAAGCTTGTCTTTTAGCAGCCTCTCCTACAATTCTTTCTCCTTTCTTAAAAGCAACTACTGATGGTGTAGTTCTTCCTCCTTCTGGATTAGGAATTACTTTTGGTGCTCCAGCTTCTAGTACTGCTGCACATGAATTTGTTGTACCTAAATCGATACCTATTATTTTACTCATAATTTATCTCTCCTTTTATATATCTATTTTACTTTTGATTTATTTTTACAGAGGCAGGTCTTATTACCCTACCTTTATATCTATAACCTTTTAATAATACTTCAATAACTGCTTCATCTTCTAACTCCTCGGCACAATCAGTCATCAAAGCCTGTTCACAAGTTGGATCAAACTTTTCACCAACTCTATTTATTTCCTCAACTCCAAACTTCTTTAAAACATCTGTTAGAGTTGCATACATCATTTTAAATCCTGCTAAGAATTTTGATAACTCATCTGTTAAATCATTATCATCCAATTTAATAGCTCTTTCAAAATTATCAACTATAGGAAGAATTTCCATAATCAAATCTTGATTTGCAAATTTTAAAGTATTAGTCACTTCTTCGTCTTTTCTTTTACGATAATTAATTAATTCAGCTTGAGCAAGTTGTACTTTTTCAACTAAACCTTTATTATCATCTTGTAGTTTTTTTATTTCTTCTTGTAACTTCGTATTTTCATCTTTAATTTTTTCTTCTTCCGTTTTTACTTCATCATTCTTAACTTCTGTTTCATTCATTTTTAACTCTTGCTGTTCATTAGAAGCTTTATTTTCTACTTTCTTCTTAGTATTCATAATACCTACCTTTCTATGTTTTCTTTCATATATTCTAGTAATGATACAACACGATCATATTCCATTCTTTTAGGACCTATTATAGCTATAGTTCCTTCCTCATAGCCATTTTTAAACTTTGTTTTAATAACAGTAACATCGCTATCTATATTTGTCTCATCACCAATATAAACTTTAATATTATTATCATCATCTTCTTCAATATTTCGAAGTAATGATTTATTTTCTAACTTATTAAATACTGTTTTTATTTTGTCTATATTCGTACTAAACTCTGGTTGTTCTAACATCTTACTTCTACCAACAATATTAACCTCTTGATTAGTAAAATCATTAAATACATGATAGAAAGCATTATATAATTGTTCATGTTGTTTAACATAATTTCCTATAATAGGCTTAATTTCATACTCTAATTTTGTACTTACTTCATCAATTGGTGTACCAGCTATTAAATTATTAATTAGACCTACTGTCTTCTTCACCTCTTCTAAAGATACATCATGCAATCTAATATTTTTATGCTCAACATGTCTCTTATCTGTTACAATAATCACAATCATACTATCTTCATCAATCGGAACTACCTCTATTTGTTTAAGAAGGTTCTCATGAGAATTACTACCTAGAACTATTGTCGTATAGTTCATCATATCTGATATTACTTGTAAACTTTTTTCAATCACATCAGATAACGCTAATTGTTGATTTTTAAATACTGTTTGTAACTTTAACATATCTTCAGCATTCATCTTTTTAAGTTCCATAAGATTATCTACATAATATCTATATCCTTTACTAGAGGGAACTCTTCCAGAGGATGTATGTGTCTTTTCCAATAATCCATTATCTTCCAAAACACCCATTTCATTTCGTATCGTTGCTGAAGAACATTTCATTTTTTTTGAAATAACTTTAGAACCAACTGGTGTCGGATCCTTTATGTATCTTTCGACAATTAATTTTAAGATTCTATTTTGTCTATCAGTCAACATACTACAACCTCCTAGCACTACTAATTTATGAGTGCTAATTGTATTGTATGTCATTTTTTAGCACTTGTCAATATTTTGTGCTAAAAAGATTAAAAAATAAAAATTAGTAGTCCAAATAAACTACTAATAATCAACATTAACTAAATAAAATTTTGTAGATTGGCCTGTATAAGAATTGAGTACTGACCTAACATAACTACCATCTTTATTTAATTTACTTCCCAATTGTGACTTAATTATATAACGTCCATTAGTTGTTGGAATGATTTGCCATTTTTCTTCCTGATTACCAAAATACTCTTTTGGAGCCACCAAATACTCTCCAGCATCCGGAGTACCTTCACGATATTGAAAAGCATAATTATTTTGCGTACCTAATATCTTATAATAAGTTCCATCAAGATTTTGAATACTCCATTTTTGAAATCTTGTTCCATCTATTCCTTTTAATGTAACTAAAGACTCTCCTGCATTAGGATCACTAGTCGTTAAAGTAACAGACTCATCAACTACTGGAATAATATAATAAACTCCATCAGCTGGTTTAGCTACTGTATCAGTACGATAAGCCGAATAATGTAAACCATTAACACTCTCTACTATCGGATCACTATCACCTACAGCATCAAAATTACTTAAAGATCTACAACTACTTTCACTTGTTGAAGTACATACTCTTAACGAATGTTTATTAATATTTCCACTCTTATGCCAAACCGCTACTTCATCTAAATTAGTATTACTATTTAATGTTATTTTTAAACAGTTTTGCGTTGTCGGTGATGCAATATTACCCGTAGTTGCTAAATTTCCATCTTTAACATTCCCATTATTAGAAGTTGACGTATTAACCGTACTAGCTGTCTTTACTACATTAACGCCATTTGCAATAGCTTGAACTTCTTGCCAAACAGCTGCATCAGAACTAGTACAATCAATTATCATTTTTACATTTGTTAAATTACTCTTAGTTGGTAAATTAGCTGTTGATTCTGATATTTTTTGAATATTAGCTTTTCCATCACCTTTATTAGCTCCAGCTACCATAAAACCATTTATAAATCTATAACCTCGAGCCGGAGTATAATAACTACCTGTAAAATCTCCTGTTTCAGTATTATAAATAGGCTCTTTATAATCAATGGCTACTAAACCAGTCTCTTGGGCTAAAGTATTAGTACTAGTATTTAATTTATAAGAACTAACTCCCGCATAACCAGAAATATAGGAACTTCCACCTTCAGCAACTCCCCCATTACGAAATCCGGCTCCACCGCCAGCACTTTTCGTAATAAAATTACCACTAATTTGGGTAGCTGAGCCAGCTCCACCACTTGTCGTATAACCTTGTAAAGTTCCACCATTGCCACCATTGGCACTATTAGTAGCTCCGCCTCCACCAGCGGCTACCATAATTCTAGTTTGAACTGATCTCGTATCCTCGTAATTGCCATTTTCCATTCGTACTCCTGTAGCTCCACCACCACCAGCAGTTGAAGAATTACTAGGACCACCACCATTTTTACCACCAGCACTTGTCGTTCCTTGAGTACCTATATAAAAATATAAATGCGTATTTTCCTCTAAATATATTACTCCCGAAGTATAGGCACCTTTTCCACCAATATGTCCATTTTTATCGCCACCAGATGCTCCCCATAACTCTATCTTATACCAGCCAGCTTGTCCATAAGGAACTATATATTCCTGGGCACCAGTTGTTTCAGCTGATGACCTAATAGTTGTCTCTGTTAAACTAAAACGATTCAAATCATCTTCTATCTGATTTACAAAATTAGCTGTATTAATCCTATTAGAAGACATTATACTCATTAGTAATAATACAATTAAAACACCCATTATTGATAAGCCATACAACATTGTTGAAATAGCAAACCCTTTATTATTCAATTTCTTCATATCATTCACCTATTATACAATTAATTGTATCATATTTACTTCAAAATGACTACCCATTTATCGCCATATTTTTTTTCTTTAAAACTTTTATATCGATCACTATAAACTATTTTATCCAAACCATCACTTTCACAAACAATTATCCCATTATCTTTAAGTAAATTACTTTCATCAATTATTTTAAGACTTTCTTCAATAAAATTTGTTTTATAAGGAGGATCTAAAAATATAACATCAAATTGTCCTTTAGTAAAACTTTTCAAAGCCTGTCTATAATCACTATAAATAACTTCACAATTATTAATATTAATATTTTTTATATTCTTTTTTATCATCTCAATTGCTTTTTTATTATTATCAACTAAATAGGCAAAATTAGCTTGTTCACTTAAAGCTTCAATTGCTAAATTACCACTACCAGCAAATAAATCTAATACTACACCATCTTTTACATAATCCTGAATCATCGCAAATAAACTTTCTTTAACCCTATCCATAGTAGGTCTTGTTCCATCTATATCGAATCCTTCTATTTTTCTTCCCTTATATAAGCCACTAATTACTTTCATCTTTAGCGTTCCCTTCATTTATTTCTTTCAATTTTTGATTTATTTTTAATATTAAAATATTTAAATTAGTCTCACTTTCTTTGTATTCTTGAAATAACTTATTAGCTTCAATCTTTCTAACAAGCGAAAAAGAATTATGAGTACGATATTGTTCTATAAGCTCTTTTAATTCTTTATCAGTCTTAATTTTTTGATTGAGCTTTCTTATTCTCATAACTTCTTCTTGTTTATCTAATTCCCTTTTTAAATTATCAATTTTTTCTCTTAATACTTCCATACCTCTATTTTATCACTAATTTTTATTTTAATACATCCATAAATGATGAAATCAAACTAATATTATTAGATATTTTTTCTAATCGATCACTCAAGCGCAATTTATACTTTTCTTTAGCTCTTTCTTCTAGCACTTTTAAAGTACTAGGATCTCTATTTAATAATTTATACCAAGTAGAATTTTCTCTTAAATAATTATAAATATGGGGATTACTTTTTACATAGTTAATTGTATATAAATCCATTAGTCTTCAAACCTCTTATATATAGGACGTGGTTGATACTTTTCCGTATTTCCAGTAACTTTTCCTAATGAAGCTATTCCTAAATCTTGCAACAAACCAATTGTTTTTTGTAAATTAGTAACTCCTTTTTGAATTGAATCCATATCCATATTTTTAAAAGTATTAAAAAATTCTTTAAACGTTGTAGGTGTATTTTGATTTTGACTAGTTTGATTATTATTGACTGCTGAAATAGGTGTTATATAATTATCCCACACACTACCTTCTTCTCCATAAATGTCATATAACTCATATAGTTTTTGCCAAGTTGTATTACCCTGCATCACTTTAACAGCTAACTCCGGATGTTTTCTAGCAAACTCTTTAAATTGCTCTTTTGTCATACCTTTCACCTAATATAATTTATGATACTTTTCTTATTCCTTGACTAAAAAATTTACAACTTTCATTGTAAATTTTCTAACTGTTACCCAATTCATCAGCATTTACATTCATCGCTATAGTATAAGGATCATCTACCGTTCCTGTTCCACCTTCAGTCATTGTGTCATGAATAAGTGAAATTACAGGACGGACCCCGTACGTGTCGCGGACGTAGCCGTTGTAGTTGTCCAAGTTACCATAAGAATTGACGCGGAAGACTTCAGCGTTGCGATAGTTGAAACCGTAAGGGGACAACAGCCAATAATTACTACCTGTATATAGATAATACTTTGAATTTGCTGAATTTCTTCCTCCTGCTAACATTGCTTCATCTGTACTTAGTAATCCTACTGGAAACTTTAGTTTACCATTACCTATTTCTGAACTTACCGTAAAAGAATCTAATTTATCACATTCTAAACTTGGTATATGAGTATCGTATACTCGATTGCTGGCACCAAAATCTAAGTAACCAAATGAAGCAGCATCGTTATCCCAACTACCCAAATTAGATATACTACGATCATTACAATATACTGTATCTTCTATTTTTTCTGCATATTCGTTAGGTGTTTCATCTTCATTTAAAAATTTTTCTTTATACCAGGTATCCTCTATATATGTCTTCATAGTTGAATTTATTTGATTTCTAGAAAACATTTCTTCTAAAGCATCTTCTACTTTTTTGCCGTTACTTAAAGTTATATAATATACAGAACTACTTTCTATATAACATAAATATTTTACGGAACTTTTGCTAGTTGAATCACTAAAAGTATAGTGATGAGCATTAAGTACAAGTTTATACTCATTACTCCAATTAAGAGGATGAATTTTTATAGAATCAACTAATAAATACTCCTCAGTTTCTTCATTATATGTAACATCATTTCCAAACTCCCAAGTGGTATTTTCTGCTTGATTATATAAACTATCATACGTTTCTCCATTACTCATCTCTACGTAATACATATAACTACTACTAGAATTATCGGTATCAACCCAATAAACAGTTGAACAAGTATAATTTTCTTCATTTTCTGTTTTACAAGTATAGTAACCATATAATTGAGTACGGTCACTACTCCAAACATGAGCTTCTGGGTTATCTAAAGTGTATTTTTCCCCATCCCATGATACCGTGTTACTATAATAATACGTATGACTTGACATCGAACTTTGATAAGTTCTACTTTTTCCTACTATACTATGCCACCTTATACTGAGTTCAGAATAAGTATATCTAGTTCCATACATATATCCTACATCAGCAGGAGAACTAGAACTGCCATTAAAAACTTTCGTTGTTACCTGAGCATTACTTTTTGTATTATCACATGTTCCTTCTTCAGATGGTAAGCCATTATAAATTAATTTAACTCCTCCTGTTTTCGTAGTAATAACCATCTTCCAACACATATTATTAAATATTACATTGTTATTAGAAATATTTCCCCGATAATAATATATAGGATATGTATCATTTTCGGTTCCACTTCTTTTATAAACACCTGAATCATCATCAGTTGGTGCACTACTAAAATCAACATTGGTATCCAACACTTCTTCTTTTGTTCCTTGTTTTGAGGCATCCTTCATTATATTATATAAAGTCTGTACTTTAACCACTTTTCCATTCATGGACTTTTGTAACTGTAATTTACTCCACTTAGCTCTTATGTGTACATTTTCCCCAGGCATAACAAAATAATCATCATTTACCTTTTCTGCACTTTCCGTTACAATTTCCCAACCTTTAAATTGATAACCTTCACAACTAGGTTTTTTACTACTAATTTCTACCGTTTCAAAAACAGCATGTTTTTCTTGTTTTGGTATATTTTCTACCTGACAATCATCAGGAGCATTTTCTTCATAAATAACATTATAGTGACTAGAAAGAATTGGTGTTTCAGTACTTTCAACATTTTCTTCATCGCTGTCTATTTTGGATTTAATTTCTTCTTTTTCATTAGTTGGAAATATTCCACCATCTTTTAAATATTCATTTTTTAGTTTAGCCTTAATAGTCATTTGAGCTCCTTGACCGGATACCAACTTAGAAATATGCCAAGTTATTTTTTGCTCTTCCTTAGAAAATTCTACATTACCTTGACTTACCTTTATATCTCGTTCACTTTCAACCGTAAAATAATCAGTATCAATATAATCAACTATCGTAAAATCTTCATAAGACATTGGCGCAACGGAAGCCTCAAATAAAACATTATTTAAGCTTTCCATTTCGGCAATAAATTGCCGATCACTTATTTCTTTTATAGGTTCTAAAACTTCATCGCCCATTTCATATTGAACCCCATTAATTGTCACAAATGGATAAGCATTCTTTATGTACTGAAATTGAGCTATTTGATTTGGAGTATTTTCATTAGGATACCCATCCGTTAAAAACAAAACAATACATTCTCGATTAGATTGAGGTTTGTAATTTTTTAAAAGAGATTCAACATTTACTAAAGCCTGATAATAATTAGTATTACCCTTAGTCTCTAAACCATATATTTCACTTATTAATTTTTCTTCATCGTTTGTTAGTTCTTCAATAATCTCAGATGTTGTATCAAACGTTATTAAAGCCGCTTGATTATTTTTATTGGTCAATAGTGATGAAATCAAAGAAGTAGCATCTTCCTTAACCTTTTGTAATTTTTCTCCATCCATTGAACCAGATATATCTAAAACAAAGAAAATATCAGAATACTCTGTATCAGATTTCATAATCGTTGAAACGTCAAATGTAATTTCAGCCTTACCATAATCCTCCCATTCAGCACTCTTATCTACTTTCCAAGCACCAGCTTCATAATCATCATAGTTTTTCTTTTCCGAATAAATAGTAACTGTTTTTACTGGTGTCAATTCCGCAAAAGTAATAGATATAACTCCTACTAGTAAAATTACTACTATCAAAAGACTTATCATTAACATTTTGCTTTTAGGTAACGGCTTACTTTTTAAAGGCATAATTACTTCACCACTCATCCTATACTATATAAAAATATTATACCACCGACGCTTTTCCTGTCAATATTCCACCTTTCCATACAAAAAGCATTTCACTTAATGGAAATGCCTTTTTCAACTTAATTACTACTTCTTTGCAATTTATATCATCTAATTCAACTTTTTTTGGATACTTATTTATCTTATTTCTTTTCTTCAAGCTTTTCTTTTACTTCATCCTATCCTTTACAAATAATATTTACAATTTTTCCTTTAACATAAATTACTTTTACTATTTCTCCAACTATAAGACCTGGATATTGTTCTTTTATGTTTTCTATCAACTCATCTTCTGTTATTTCTTGACTAACAGCTATCGTTTTTTTCATCTTACCATTTATTTGAATTGGAAGATTAATTTCATCTTTTACCAAATACTTAGAATCATAATCTACCCACTTTTCATCAATTATATTTTTGTCAAAGACAATTTCATACATTTCACTTGTAATATGTGGCGCCAGTGGATTTAAAAGAATCAAAAATATTCTAAGTTCTTCTTTAGTAATAAATTTATCTTCTTTAACCTTCTTTATAAAACTCATAAAGGCTGATATACAAGTATTAAGTTTCAAATTTTCTATATCCTCGGTCACTTTTTTAATCAAATTATTAATTTCATAAATATGTTCTTGAGATACTTCTTCACCTTTTATCATATTTTGCAGATTCCAAACTTTATCTATAAAACTAGTAATACCATTTATACCTTCATAAGTCCAAGGCGTATCATCTTCATATGCCGATAGAAAGTGAACATGAAGTCTTGCTACATCTGTACCATATTTTTCTATAACTTCCATAGGAGAAACACCGTTTGTAGAACTCTTACTCATCTTTTTACCGGTATCATCAAGTATCAAACCACTACCCATCTTCCTAATAAAAGGATCTCTAGTAGGTACAGCTCCTATTTCATAAAGGAAGTTTTGCCAAAAGAAAGCATAAAGTACATGTCTTGTAATATGTTCAGTTCCTCCAGTGTAGCAATCAACACTTCCCCAATATTTCAATTTTTCATAATCAGCTAGAGCTTTATCATTATGCGGATCACAATATCTTAACCAATACCACGAAGAACCAGCCCAGTTAGGCATCGTATCTGTTTCTCTTTTTGCCGGACCTCCACATTTAGGACACTTGCAATTTACCCATTCATCAATCTTTGAAAGTGGAGAATCTCCCTTCCCACTAGGCATATAATCATTTGTTTTGGGCAAAATAACTGGAAGTTCATCTTCTGGTACTCCAACTGTTCCACATTTATCACAAAATACTACTGGAAAAGGTTCTCCCCAATATCTTTGTCTATTAAAAGACCAATCTTGCATCTTATAATTTATTTTCTTTTGAGCTATTCCCATCTTTATAAGTTTTTCACTTATCTTCTTTTTAGCCTCATTAACAGTCATTTCTGAAAACTCTAAAGAATTCATCAATTTACTATTTTTCTTCAAATAATCATATTTTTCAACAGCTTGTTTTCCTATATCTCCTTCAATTACTTGAATCATAGGTATATCAAATTTTTTAGCAAATTCATAATCTCTTTGGTCATGGGCTGGTACTGCCATAACTACTCCTGTTCCATAATTAACTAGAACAAAATCAGCCAAATATATTGGTACTTTTTTATTATTAACAGGATTTACCGCATAAAGTCCCTTGACAATACAACCTGTCTTTTCTTTTTGATCAGCCATTCTATCAAGTTCACTTCTATAAGATGTCTTTTTCTTATAGGCATCTACTTCATCCATATTTTTTATTTTATCTTTAAATTCATTAATAAACTTATGTTCTGGAGCCATAACCAAAAAAGTTATCCCATAAATTGTTTCAATACAAGTTGTAAAAATATCTACCGTTGACACTTTATTATTTTCCTCATCTACTATGTCAAAAGTTACTTGCATACCTTCACTTTTACCAATCCAATTTCTTTGTAGTTCTTTTAGGTTTTCATTCATATTAATTCTTTCAATATTTCCAAGTAGTTTTTCCGAATACTCTTTCATTTTTAAGAACCATACCCATCTTTCTTCCTGTACTACTGGACCATGACATCTATCACATTCTCCCCCCTGACTATCTTCATTAGAAAGAACTGTTTTACAATTTGGACAATAATTAACTACTCCTTTTTCTTTATAGGCTTTTCCTTCTTTCAAAAATTGCAAAAATATCCATTGAGTCCATTTATAATAATCAGCATCACTAGTAGCAAAAGTCCTATCCCAATCAAATGAAAGTCCCAATCTTTTGGATTGCTCCAATACTCTTTGCATTCCTTCTTTTACAAAATCTTCTGGATTAATACCTGTCTTAATAGCCGCATTTTCAGCTGGCAATCCAAATGAATCACCACCTATTGGAAACAATACATTATATCCCTGCAATCTCTTCATTCTTGCCAAAGCATCAGCCGGAATAGTACCCTTAAGATGACCCATATGTAGATTTCCACTTATATTATAAAACTCATAAAGAACATAATATTTAGGTTTAGTAGGATGAAAATCTATCGCTTTAAAACTTTTTTCCTTAAACCATTTATCTTGCCATTTCTTTTCTACTTCTTTAAAATTATACATTTCATTTCCTTCTTTCTTAATCAAAAAATAGAGTCAATACTTTAACTTTGTAGTATTGACTCTATTTAATTACACATTTTTATATCTTATATTGCACTCAAAATAGACCCATTACTACATAATCGGTTTAATAATAAGTCTAAATATAAGGCATTATTACGAATATTTTTCATAGTCTATCTCTCCTTTGCACATACAATTTTACACCAAATAATAAATTTTGTCAATTTTATTATTTTATCACTAACTTAGTCCTATTTAATTATCTCTCAAAAAAAAGCATTTCTATCACTCTCTAAAAATGCTTTTTATCATTATCTAATCTTCATTACTATTTATAAAATCATCTATTGTCATAAGTCTATCATCTATTTCTTTTAGAGAAATTTTATCTTTCTTTAAAACTGGTTTAGACTCTATAATAACCGGCTCTTCTAGACTTTTTATATCTTTTTCTTCCGTTATTATTGTTGCTTGTTCCCTACTTGGCATTACTAAATTAGCAACCAAGAAAGCTGTTTGCAGTTTATGTTTTGATATTTGATTACCTAGTGAATAGCGATCACATATTGATAATTCTGTTAATTTAAGTATTTCAATTTCTCCATTCTTAACTCCAATATGATTTTTTGACTCTACTATAAATGTCTTTATAACTTCACTTGGATTTGATTTTACTTCTCTTATTACTTGTAGACCTCGTCTAGTTCTAGAAGACAATTCAAACTCTTGTAGTCGTACTCGCTTACCAGTACCTTTATTAGTAATAATACTAATAAACTCATCTTGCTCATAAGCAAAATTATTAACTGAAACTAAATAATCATCTTTTAATTTCATAGCTTTTACTCCAGAAGCTTTTACTCCTACTAATGGTACTTCATCAACTTTAAACGTTAACCCATAACCTGAGTTCGTTGTTAGAAAAAGACAATCTTTTTCTTCAACAAATGCTTCAATTAACTCATCCTCATCTTTTAACTTCATACATGATGTAGCTTTATTATAACGAAGAAGTTTAAAATCTTTTAACTTAGAACGTTTAATCATACCATTTTTCGTCACTATAATTACATTTTTATCTGTTTCAAAATCATAAGCCGGTATAGCAGCAACAATACTATCTTCCTTAGGCAACTCAATAATATTACTTACATGTTTTGGCATATCTTTCCATTTTAAATCAGGAATAATATGAACAGGGATATGTAAATAATTACCACCCGTTGTAAATACTAATAAAGTATCTGTTGTATTCATCTCATACAAACCAATAACATAATCATTCTCTTTAATAACTGAATCTTCTGTATTAGAAGCACTATAACTCCTAAATGACGTTCTCTTAATATAGCCATCTTTAGTAATCATAACTACTACGTCTTCTTTTGGTATCAATGCCTCAGTATCTATCTTTATCTCTGTAATTTCATCTTTTATTTCTGTAAGACGTGGTGTTTCATACTCTTTCTTAACATCTCGTAAATCTTTTTTCATTACTGATTTTAATACCTCTTCACTACCTAAAATAGCAGTAAGACCATTAATAATTTTTTCTAAAGACTCTAATTCATTTTGCAAAGCAACTACATCGGTATTTGTTAATCTATATAATTGTAAAGTAACAATAGCCTCAGCTTGTTCCTCTGAAAAAGCAAACTCTTTTACTAAATTTTCTTTAGCATCCATCTTATTTTTAGAAGCTCGTATTACTTTAATAACTTCATCAAGTATAGAAATACATTTAATTAAACCTTCAACTATATGGAATCTTGCTTTAGCATGTTTTAAATCAAATTCTGTTCTTCTTTTTACGACTTCTTTTTGATGAGCAATAAAAGCATCTAAGGCTGCGGCTAAACCTAATAATTTAGGTCTTCTATTAACAATCGATACTACATTAAAGTTATAACTTATTTGCATATCTGTATTTTTTAATAAGTAATTAATAATTAAATCAATATTAGCATTTTTCTTAACATCAATTACCACTCTAATATCCGCAGCCGATTCATCTCTTACTTCAATAATACCCTCAATTTTCTTATCAATACGAATATCATCAATTTTCTTTACCATTAAAGCCTTATTAACTTCAAATGGTATTTCGGTAATTACAATAGAATTTTGACTTTTCCCTTCTTCAATTACATATTTGCTTTTAACAATAATCTTTCCTCGACCTGTTTCATAAGCCTCTTTAATACCTGCTAAACCTTCAACTATTCCTCCCGTTGGAAAATCAGGTCCTTTAACATATTTCATCAAAGTATCTAAACTACAATTTGGATTATCAATTCGATGAATAGTTGCATCAATAACTTCATTTAAATTATGTGGAGGAATATTAGTCGCATATCCTGCCGAAATTCCTTGAGCCCCATACACAAGTAAAGCTGGAAATCTTGCTGGCAACACAGTTGGTTCAGTTGTAGTATCATCAAAGTTTGGAGCAAACTCAACTGTATCCTTATCAATATCTCTTAACATTTCATTTGATATCTTAGACAACCTAGCTTCCGTATAACGATAAGCTGCTGGACTATCACCATCAATTGAACCATTATTACCATGCATATCAATATAAGGAAGTCTTGTTTTCCAAGGTTGACTCATTCTTACCATAGCATCATATATTGATGTATCCCCATGAGGATGGTAATTACCTATAACATCTCCAACTGTTTTAGCACTTTTTCGATATCCTCTATCATACGTATTTTTCTCTTTATGCATGGAATACAAAATACGTCTTTGAACAGGTTTTAATCCATCTCTAGCATCTGGAATAGCTCGATCTTGAATTATATACTTAGAATAACTTCCAAATCTTTCTCCCATTATGTCTTCTAAAGTATAATCGAATATTTTTTCAATTATTTCTTCTGTTTCTGTTTTCTTCTTTGGCATGTCATCACCTATTTCTTTTATATTTCATAATCATCTTCTAGAGAAAATTCAACATTCTCTTCAATCCATTCTTTACGTGGAGGTACATCATCACCCATTAGAATTGATACTCTCTTCTCCGCTAATTGAGCATCTTCAATATTTACTCTAATTAACGTTCTACTTCCTGGTTTCATAGTAGTTTCACACAATTGATCGGCATTCATCTCACCAAGACCTTTATATCTTTGAATTTCACATTTACGTCCTTTAGCTTTATCTTGCATCTCTTCTACTGTATAAGCATAGTCTATTTCTTTTCCACTTTGTATTTTAAATAAAGGCGGTAAAGCTACAAATAATCTTCCATCTTCAATTAAAGGTTTCATATACCGATAAAAAAATGTCAATAATAAACATTGAATATGTCCACCATCTTCATCAGCATCACTCATGATAATAACTTTACTATACTCGCAATCTTTTATATCAAAATTAGAACCATATCCTGCTCCAATTGTATAAATCATTGTATTTATTTCTTCATTTTTTAAAATTTCATCTTCTTTGGTTTTTTCCGTATTCAACACTTTACCACGTAAAGGCAAGATAGCTTGATATTTTCGATCTCGACCTTGTTTAGCTGAACCACCTGCTGAATCTCCTTCGACTAAAAACAATTCTTTTTTTTCTCTATCTTTACTTTGCGCAGGAGCTAATTTTCCTGAAAGGGATCTTTCTTTATTATTTTTCTTATTTCCCTTCCTAGCTTCTTCACGAGCTTTTCTAGCTGCTTCTCTAGCTACTTTACTACGAAGTGATTTATTTATTATTTCGGTTGCGATAGCCTTATTTTCCTCTAAATATACCCGCATTTGTTCATTAACAATATTTTCTACTACAGTCTTAGCCGCTGGCGTTCCAAGTTTACCTTTTGTTTGTCCTTCAAATTGTAAAATTCCCTCTGGTATTTTTAAACTAATAACTGCCGTTAAGCCTTCACGAACATCGCTACCTTCAAAGGCCTTATCTTTTTCTTTTACAAAACCATTACTTTTAGCATAATCATTAAAAACCCGTGTCAAAGCTGTTTTAAAACCAACCTCATGAGAACCACCATCTATTGTCTTAACATTATTAACAAAACTAACAATATTTTCATTATAAGTATCAGTATATTGCATCGCAATTTCTACTTCAATTTTCTCTTTTTCACCAACAATTGCTAATACTTTATGTAGTGTTTCTTTTCCTTTATTTAACTCTTCAACAAATTCTTCTATTCCTCTTTCATAATGAAATTTAGCATCTCTTTCGTCTTCTTCATCAACTACTTCAATAGTAATTCCTTTTAATAAAAAAGCTGATTCCTGCATTCTTTCACATATTGTTGTATATGAAAAATTAGTTGTAGCAAATATCTCATCATCAGGTAAAAATCTAACTATTGTTCCTGATTTATTAGTTGTTCCTATTTTCTTTAATGGTACTGCAACTTCTCCCCCGTTTTCAAAACGAATATAATATTCTTCTTTATTATGCTTAATGGTAACTTCCATCCATTTTGACAAGGCATTAACTACACTAGAACCAACTCCATGTAATCCACCTGATACCTTATATCCTTCGCTTTCGAATTTACCACCTGCATGTAAAACCGTAAATATAACTTCAGGTGTTGACCGACCTGAAGCATGCATTCCTGTTGGCAATCCTCGTCCATGATCTTCTACACTTACCGATTTATCTTTATGAAGTGTTATTTTGATATAATCACCAAAACCATTAATAGCTTCATCGATAGAATTATCAACTATTTCCCATACTAGGTGATGTAAACCACGTTTATCGGTTGAACCAATATACATACCTGGTCTTTTTCTAACTGCTTCTAATCCTTCTAATATTTTTATAGATGACTCATCATATTTTAGGGCCATTCTTTATCACTCCTAATCTTGCTAATACTAAGTATAGAGGAAAATTACTTTTTTTTCAATGTTGATTTACTTAATTTGACAAAATAAGAACTCTCTAAACCTAAATAAAACGCCCTTCTAATATAAGAAAAACGTCTATCTTTTTTTAAATTTAACCACCTTATTTTTAGCATTTCTTTTTCTCTTAGGAAAAAAATCATATTCCTTACTATTAAAATCTAATTCTTCGCATATTTTAGTTAAAATTTGCATCTTTAATGCATGTTCTAAATAATTCCAGTCTCGAAAAGTCTTAATCATTTCTTTTTCACCGATATGTTCTTTTCCATTAACTAATGCATAACACAGAATATTAAAAATATATGAAGCTATTAAACTAATTACATTATTTTCCTGCATATCATCAGCCAAATTTCCCACTATAACTCTTATTACTTCTTTTAATAAATCTAAATTCCAATCAATTACTCTAGGATTTCCTAAACTATTTATATAACTATTATCATTAGCTATTAAAATTAAAGTATATAAATCATCTGTATTCTCAAATGTAAATTCTGTAATTAGTTCTTCTTTCTTACCTATTTCACCTGTTTGAAAATTTCCTCTAACTATATTCATACTTTATCCCCCGACAAAGAACTATTTTACCATACTTAACCTATCTAGAAAATACTTATTATTAAAAAAATTGGCTCACGCCAATTTAATTATCCATTTCTTCTAATTTATCATAAGTACATTTAGCTGCTGATTTCATCATTTGACGCATATTTTTCATTACTTGCGGATTTTTCATCATGTACATATATCCTGCCATTCCTAATCCTCCCATAATCATTAATGCCATTGTTCCTTTTTTCATAATTTCACCTCTACTTTTAGTATGGAAATTATTCTTTAGTTTATACCATTTATTAAAAATTCTTTTATTGTTGTTCTCCTAATATCCGCAATAGTATTATTAACAGCTATATCTAAGGCATCTAAATCACCAATTAAATAAAGTTTTTTCTTTGCCCTTGTAACAGCGGTATATACTAGTTTACGATAAAGCATTTTATTATATTGTTTAACTATTGGTAAAATAACTACTTCAAATTCACTACCTTGGGCTTTATGTATTGATATAGCATAAGCTAAACGAAAATTGGCAAAATTTGACGGTGTATATTTTACTACATTAGAATCAAAGTCAATTAATATTTCTTTCTTAGGATTAACTTCTATTAAATCTATTAACCCTATATCTCCATTATAAACATTATCATCTGGCATATTTGTAAGTTGAATTACTTTATCAGCCTCTCTAAAAATAACCTCTCCAATTCGATGTTCTCTTTTTAATTTATCTTTTGGATTAAAAATAGTTTGTACCTTCTCATTAATAGCATCTATACCGGTAATTCCTTTATACATTGGTGCTAATATTTGGAAATTTTTATATGATAAATCCTTATACGTAGTAGCTATTTCTACTATATTAGGAATAACTTGACTATTAGGACAATTAATAAAAGTTAAATCTTCTTCTTTATTAAAAATTTCTCTATTAATTTTTCCCTTTCTAATATCATAAGCTAAACTAATAATATTAGAATCTTTTCCTTGTCTATATAATTGTTTTAATTCTACTACTTTTAACTTTTCACTTTCTATTAAATCATGTAATACTTGTCCTGGACCTACAGATGGTAATTGATGATCATCTCCTACCATTACTATTTTACAATTTACTGATAAACCTTTTAAAAGACTAGCCATTAAATAAGTATCAATCATACTTGCTTCGTCAATAATAACAAATTCTACTTTACTCTTATTGTACTCATTTACTTGAAACTTATTAGTTTCTTTTTGCCATTTTAAAAAGCGATGAATAGTTGAAGCTCTAAGCATTGTTGTTTCTGTCATTCTTTTAGCTGCTCTTCCTGTTGGTGCCAATAAAGCTACTTTTTCCATCAATGCTTCATAGGATAACTTATTCATTTGTCTATAAAGTTCTGTTATAGCTTTCATTATCGTTGTTTTACCAGTACCTGGTCCACCTGTTATAATCAAAAAATTTTTAGTATAACTATTCTTTATAGCCATTAATTGATCTTCATTATAATGTATCTGAAAAAATTCTTCAATTTCTTTTATTTTTTCATCCAACTTTTTCGCTTCATTATCTTCTTTTCGCTTTAACAAATTAAATCTTCTTACAATTAACGCTTCAGCTTCATACATATCTCTTAAATAGTATTTATCATCTTTAACAATAATATCGACATCTTCTTTTAAACTGCTAATTGCTTCATCAAACTGCTCTGATATTATACTAACTCCCAATACTCTAGGCAATAAACTAAATATCTCATCATAATAATAGTAACTATGACCATAAGTATTACTAACTTCATTCATTATATAAATTGTAGCAGCTTTAATTCTTATCAAGGCATCTTTTTCTAATCCTGACCTTAACGCAATTTGATCTATTTTTTTAAAAGTTATATCATTTATATCTTTAATTAATTGATAAATATCTTCTTCAATTACTTCTTGTGTCTTACCACGATAAAAATTATATATAAGCATTGAATCCTTTGTTGAAAATCCCAAATTACCTAAATATAAAATTATTTCATAACTAGCTTCATATTCTTTTAATTTTGTATGCAATACTTCTATATTACTTTTTGTAATTCCTGGAATTAAAATTAAATTATCAGGATTCTCTAAAATTATTTTTAATGTATCTTTTCCCAAAACATCAACTATTGCTTGAGCCTTTTTCTCACCAATTCCTTTGAATAGTCCACTCGTTAAAAACTCAATTATAGCGTCTTTTTCTTCCGGTTTACATCTTTCATAACTATCTACTTGAAATTGTTCTCCATACTTATCATGATTAACTAATTTTCCATAAAAAATATAATTATCTTGATCATTTAATTCATGAAAATACCCTGTAAAAGTTATAGTTCTTCCTACATAGTCAATTAATTTATCATCACTTGCTTCATTAACTTTAAATAATCCAATAGTATATCCAGTATTATTTTGATAAATACTTCTTTTAAATTGTCCTTTTATATACTGTCCCACTTAATCATCTACTTTCCTATACAATATGGATATTCTATTTCTTCAATTCTTACTTTACTAAACTCATTATGTGGCAATGAACCTTTTATTTTTACATGCAAATATTCTCCAGTATGTCCATAACTATAACCATCTTTTTCTTCTTCAATTAAAACTTCTACCTCTCTATTTATAAATTGTTGCATATATTTTTTTTCTAGCTCTACAGATAATTCTATTAATCTTTTAGCATATTCTTTTTTCACATTACCCTCTATTTTATTAGGTAATTCTACGGCTCTTGTCTTTTTTCTTTCACTAAAAGGAAATACATGAATTTTACTAAAAGCTAACTCCTGACAAGTTTTAAGACTTTTTTGAAATAATTCTTCATTTTCTCCAGGAAAACCTACAATAACATCTGTTGAAATAGCGATTCCCGGTCGTATCTTTCTTATCATGTTTATTTTATCATAAAAATATTTTAAATTATATTTACGACGCATTAAATTAAGTATTTCATCACTACCTGCCTGTAAAGGTATATGTAAATGATTAACGATTACCTCATTATTTTTTATAATATCTAAAACTTCGTCAGTTAATTCCGTAATTTCAATAGATGAAATTCTTAATCTTTTTAATCCTTCTATTTTTACAATTTCTTTTAATAAAGTGGCAAAATTAGTATTTAAATCAACTCCATAATTACCGGTATGAATCCCCGTTAATACAATTTCTTTATAACCATTTTGTACCAAAGTCTGTATCTCTTCTAGTACTTTATTAAAATCCTTACTCCGACACTTTCCTCGTACAAAAGGTATTATGCAATAACTGCAAAAATTCTCACACCCATCTTGTATTTTCACAAAAGCTCTAGTTCGATCTTTAAAATTAGTTATAAACATATCTTCAAACTCATTAACTTCATTTTTATATAGTCTAGTTATCGTTTCTTTTTTACTAAAATATTCTTCTAATAAATCAACTAACTTTGACTTATCTTTATTTCCAATAATTATATCTAAACCTTCAATATTATAATCTTTATTTGCTTCAATAAAACATCCCATAGCTACAACACAGGCATCTGGATTTCTTTTAATCGCACTTCGTATCATCTTTCGTGATTTAGAGTCACTATTATTTGTCACTGTACAAGTATTGATTATATAAACATCACAAACGTCATTAAAATCTTTTATTTGATAACCAGCTTTTTCTAATAAATTAATTACATATTCACTTTCATAAGTATTAACTTTACAACCTAAAGTCATTATTCCTACGCTACGCATAATATCACTACTTCCTTTTGCATTTGTATTATATCATGTTAATACTAATCTTTCAAATTAATGAATTAGTAAAAATAAACGTAATTTTTCTTTTTGTTCTCATTTCTTCTAAACATTTGTTTATTTCTATTCTTTATTTTTCTAAAATTATTTTTTTTAGTCAAAAAGCACCTAAAAAAGTATTGTTCCCTATTAAGAACAATACTCTATAATTAACGCGTTTGATTTAGAATTTAAATTTTTTTTACCAGTTACCATACCATACAGCTTCTGCGGCATTCATTGAATCATAATAATTACTCATACCATCATAGAAAACAATTCCTGAAGTACTAATAGTAAACTTTCGTGCATTAGCTTCACTTACAGTTCTTTGAGCATGTGAATAAGAAGCATATGCTTTTTGGGTAACAATTGTAGACGATGTATTTTTAATAACATTAAAAGCAAATGTCTGACTTAATGATGTTACTTGATTTGAAGTTGGAAGATTAAATACTGCTGCTGTACCAGCACTTTGTTCTACTGGAATATAAGATGATAAAGTACCACATTGACCATTAGATAAACAATAACTTTGATAAAAAGTTAATCCATAATTATATTTAACACTAGCTAAATAACCAATTCCCATTACATCATAACTTCTAGAACTTGGCATAGTCTTCCAAGTTAAATCTCCTTGATAACGATAAGCATTAGAAATAGCATAAATTGTTGAAACTAATCTCTTATAAGAAGTTTCAACTTCTCCAATAGTAGAAACTTCCGGAGCATTATCATATTCTTCCTTTGTAATTTCTTCTGTATATGTTGGCATTGAACTTACCGGTAAAATACTTGAAACAGTTTTGTAATATTTTACATCTTGTGCTACTACTTCGTAGTTTTCTTCTTCTTTTGCCAACGTACATATTGGCAATACCATTATTGACAACACTAGCAAGCAAAATATTTTCTTAAAATTTTTTTTCATTTTTACTCTCCTACTAAATATACCTTTTTATTTTTTATTTTACTTCTTTACTACAACTATCACCTTCTTTTGGCAAACTTCCATTTACCTAATTTACTTATACAAAAATCTTAAAAATTTTCATACCACCCATTTGGCGAGTTGTGGTAGCTAATTCGGTCCCTTAATAAATCACTTTATTATTAGCATAATCTTTTTGAATTTTTAATGGAATTTTAACTTTATCAATCTGCTCGTTATCTTCACTATACTCTAATAAAATATAAAAATTAGTATCTTTAATGTTTTTTAACTTATCTTTAGCCAATCCTATATTTTCTTCTAAGAAAATACTGCGATTTATTAAATATTCATTTATCAAAACAGAATCTTCATAATTTCCAAATGTTACTTCATATAGCACTTTATCTTGATTATACAAAACTACCCTTAAATATTTAACAAAAATTTCATCAGAAGTTCCATCAATTTTTTTTCGTAAATCAATATTTCTAATTATAATAAAATTCCTTTTCTGATTTAAAATCATGTAACCATCAATTACATAATTGCTTTTTTCATCACTCGAAACTTTATAAACCTTAAACTGATTAAAATTATTTATTAAAAACAAAACTGAAAAAATTGCTAAAATAAGCAGAATAATTATAATACTTATCTTTATATTCTTAACACTATTTTTCTTAATATAGTATTTTATTTTATCGGTAATATCATCAATCTTAATTATTGATTTTCTTTCACCATTCAATATTTCAGAAACACTAACTCCTAAAATTTCACTTAAATGATTAAGCACTGAAATATCAGGAGCATTTATACCACGTTCCCATTTAGATATAGTTTTACCATTAACACCTAAGATTTCACCTAACTTATCTTGAGTTAAATTTTTACTCTTTCTTAATTCCGCAATAAATTTGCCAACTTTCTTTAAATCCATAAATTGTTCCCTTCCAGTTTCTTTTTTTATCTCCAAGAAAATAATATCATAAAATTGTTTTTATTTGTTTTTGTAGAATATGCTATTTCCCCTACTTTGATTTTAAAAACTTAACTAAATGAAATAATAAAGATGGTGAAGTATCCATGGTTGTAAAAAATTTTAAAGAAAGTAGAGAAACAATTGATCTAAAACAAATTGATATTGCTAATGAATTTAATGTAAGTAACACTACCGTATCTGGTTGGGAAACAGGTAAAGATACTATTCCCATTAGACGTCTCATCTCCTATGCCAATAAACATAATTTTAGTTTAGATTATCTTTTTGGTATCACCAAACAAAACTCAGCCTATTATCCTCTTAAAATTAATTTAGCTATTTTAGCTAGTAATTTAAAAACTCTTAGAAAAGCCAATCACTATACGCAATTACAACTAGCTAAAAAATTAAACACTCATCAAGCTTCTTATTCTCATTATGAAAATGGAACCTATATAATTCCCACAGCCTTCATCTATGGCTTGATTTCTCTCTATAAACCCTTTTCAATTGATAAATTATTTGGTCGTCAAAGAAAATAATACCACAACAAAAAGTACTATTAAAGTACTTTTCTTTTTTTTAATCTAAATGTTTTTGTAACTCTTTAAGAGTCATTAAAAATTCATTAGTCTTTCTAATTTCTTCATCTAATTTATCATAATTAGCGGTATTTTCTAATTCTATATCGTTAGGATCAGCTTCCGTCTTTTCAATTCCATATATTGGTGAAATTACTGGACTACTCTTAAATTTCGTCGTTGCTTGATAAGCAGGTTTTACTTCTCTAACTGCTTCTACTTTTGGAGCTGGCTCTTCCACTTGTTCAACTTTTTGAGTTACCTCTACTTTTACTTGCTCAACTTTTGGTGCACTTACTGTATTAAAATCTGCCAATTGAATTGGTTTATTTTGAATTATTACTGGTTGCTCTGTACTTACTTGTTCTTCTGTCATTTCCTTAATTTCTTCATCAGTAATAGCTGGTACTACATTCTCAATAACAAATGGTTCATTATAAACAGCACTATCTTTTCGCGTAATATTTCTATTTTCTAAGTCGGCTAAACTAATAGGCTCATTTCCTTCATCTTTATATTGACTTAACTCATTAGCGGCATACATCTCTTTACTTTTTCTAACTAATTCTTCCAAACTAATAATAGCATTAGATTCTTGTTCCTCTTCATATGAAGTTAAATCAATAATTTCTTCCCCATCTTTTTGCTTTTCTAATTCTAAAGCAATCTTTTCTAATTCTTTTTTAGCTTGTTCTGGATTTGGTTCAACACTTGTATATTCTAATGTTTCTTCTTTTATAGCTTCTTCAACTTTACTAGTCTTATCATCTGTTTCTATTTTATTAAGATTTTCTAATACAATATTATCTTGAACTTCTTCCTTTACTGCTTCTTTTACTTCTTCTTGCTCTTGTAATGTTTCTACATTTTTCGTAACAATTACTGTTCCACTAGCTTTAGCTTCACTAATAGGTGCCTTTTTCTCTTCTACTGCAATTGTTTCTATTGGTGTTATTTCACTACTTACTTCTTGTGGCTTAACAACCTCTGTTTTTTCATTAGTAATTTTTTCCTTTTTAGCTTCTACCACTGGTTGTTTTTCAATAACTTCGCTCTTCTCTTGCTCATTACTAATAGGTGCTACTAATACTGCCTCAGCTTGTTCTTTATTTACACTAGCGTTTTCTTTACTAGTATCTTTCTTTTCAATTACCGCAACCTCTGGTTTCTTACTAACTTCTGTCTTTTCTTCTTTTTGAGCATTATCTTTTTCCAAAGCTTCATTAACTTCCTCAACTAATTTATTTAACATTTTTGTATTTTGTCTTCTTTTGTGCTTTGTATAATTTTTATCAACTAAATAAACAATAAAGGCCAAAAAACAGGCAATAGCTGCTACAATATAAACAACTATCACTTCCTTAGATGTTAGAAATTCAATTATTCCGTTCATTTTGTCACCTCTATTATAAGAATATCACATGTCTTATTCATTTCAAAGTCAAATTAATCTATTAAATAAAGTTTTACATATAACATTTACAAAAAAATACTTATGTTCGATTTACAAATTTTACACTATAAAAACTTCATCTTCATCTAAAAAAATCATATCATAAAACTATTAAATATGGTATCTTTTTTTTATCTTTTTAGCATATTCTTTATTATGAAAGAAAAATTTATTAAATCAACTCTTATTCTTCTAATTGGTGGTTTAATCACCAAAATACTTGGTATGGTAATAAAAATCATTATGAGTCGTCTTCTTGGTACCGAAGGACTAGGCTTATACATGTTAATTCTTCCAACCTTCTCTTTATTTATAGGACTTAGTCAATTTGGTTTACCAATTGCTTTATCTAAATTAGTTTCTGAAGATAATAAAAACAATATAAGATTATTTTTTTCTATTTTACCCATTAGTTTTTTTATCAATATTTTACTTATCTTTATCATCCTTTTAATAGCTCCTTTTTTAGCTAATCATCTTCTTCATAATAAAGATACTTATCTCAGTCTCATTGCTATTTCTTTAGTAATTCCTTTTACTAGTATATCTAGTATTTGTCGTAGTTATTTTTTTGGTAAAGAAAAAATGTTCCCCCATATTATTTCTAATATTATCGAAGATCTTACTCGTTTACTTATAATGCTTATAGGTATCCCTCTCGTTTTACCTTTAGGACTAAAATTTGCTGTTTGCTTCTTAGTTTTATCAAATATTATTAGTGAATTTATCTCTATTGTCATTCTTATTTTATTTCTTCCTAAAAATTTAACTATTCATAAACGAGATTTACGTCCTAGTAAAACTTATATGAAAGAAAGTCTTTCTATTGGTATACCCAATACTACAGGCAAATTAATAGGTAGTATTGGCTACTTTTTTGAACCAATCATCTTATCTAGTACCCTTCTAAGTTTAGGTTATTCTAATTCTTATATTACTAATGAATATGGTATTTTATCTGGCTATGTTATGCCTTTAGTACTTCTCCCTTCTTTTTTTACCTTAGCTATATCTCAAGCCCTCCTTCCTATTGTTTCTAGAGAATATGCTAAAAGAAATTACAAATTTGTCAAAGCCAAAATTAAACAAGCTATTTTTATTTCTTTACTTATTGGCATTCCTGTAACTATCTTTTTTATTATAAAACCAGCCTTTCTCTTAAACTTAATTTATCATACTACTGAAGGCACTAATTACATTAGAATTTTAGCTCCTATTTGCCTATTCCAATACATTCAATCACCTCTTTCTTTTTCTTTAGATGCTATGGGTAAAAGTAAAGATAATTTTGTAGCGACTACTCTCGGTGTAATTGCCAGAACCTTTTTTCTCTTTCTTTTATCTCTTCTAAATATAGGTTTATGGGGGTTAATAATATCTATCAGTCTAAATGTCTTTATCGTAACTTTCTATGATTTAATTAAAGTAAAAAAATATCTTCAATAACTATCAAATTTCACATAAATTACACTTTTATTGTATAATATGTTCATTGGAGGAATTTCAAATGAACATATTAATTGTCGATGACGAAGAAATGATACGTTCCGTCATAAAAGAATATTGTGAAGCTGAAGGTTTTACTACTGATGAAGCTGATAGTGGTCAAATGGCTTTAGAAAAACTTCTTACTAATAAATATGATTTATTAGTTTTAGACATTATGATGCCTAAAATGGATGGTTTTTCTATGTTAAAAGAATTGCCCAAGAATAAGCAAATTCCTACTATCATTCTTTCAGCTAGAACCGAAGAATATGATAAGTTAATGGGTTTTGATTTAGGTATAGATGATTATTTAACTAAACCTTTCTCACCTAAAGAATTAATTGCGCGTATTAAAGCAATTAATAAAAGAAGTTCAAATAATTTCCCAACTATTTATAAATTTAAAACTTTAGAACTTAACTATTCTGCTCATACTATTAAAATTGATGACAAAATAATTAATGTGACTCCTAAAGAATTTGAAATTCTTTCCTATTTAATTAAAAATAAAGGTATTGCTATTTCTCGTGAACAATTATTATCTAAAATTTGGGGATATGACTTTTTCGGAGATGATCGCACAGTAGATACTCATATTAAAATGCTTAGAAATAGTCTTGGTAAATATCGTAATAATATTGTAACAGTACGCAGTATTGGTTATAAATATGTGGAAACTGAAGAATAGTCTAAATAATGAAATTTGGAGATACTTTTTATTATTTTCCATTTTAATACTGGGCTTATTATGGATATTTCAAGTCCTTTTTTTAGATAATTATTACAAATATGTCCGTACTAAAGACATAAAAGATGTAGCTAACACTATAAAAAATAAACAAGCGAGAGCTGACTATAAACAGTTAATTAATAATATTGCTTTAGAAAAAGAAGTTTGTGTCGAAATAATTAATCAAGACATGTATTCTCTTTATTCTTCTACTTTTTTTGGTAAAGGATGTCTTTCTAATACTAATTTAACTAGAAATTATAAATATGATTTTCTTCGTAGTAATAGTAATCAAAAATCTTATCAAGTACTAAATAAAAACTACAATAACACTATATTAATATATGCTCTAAAACTAGATAATAATAATTATGCTTTTATTAATACATCCCTAGATCCTATAGATACAACTGCCACTATTATTAGAAAACAATTAATTGTTATTACCATCATCATTTTACTTTTATCTTTTATTATTTCCTATTTTATTTCTAATCATATTTCTAAACCTATCGTTAAAATTAATACAGCCGCTAAAGAGTTAGCTAAAAATAATTTCAATGTCGTCTTTAATAACGATAGTAATATACTTGAACTAAATGAACTAGCTAATACATTAAACTATACTAAAGAAGAAT
Source organism: uncultured Bacilli bacterium (assembly GCA_947626565.1). GTDB lineage: Bacteria > Bacillota_I > Bacilli_A > RF39 > UBA660 > CANRGD01. The sequence goes on along the minus strand of CANQSQ010000005.1, from coordinate 35,752 downwards.
TAAGTAAAACGGATGAACTTCGTCGGGACTTAATGGCTAATGTCTCTCATGATTTAAAAACACCTTTAACTATGATTAAAGCCTATGCTGAAATGACTATTGATCTTCATAAAAATAATCAAGCTAAACAAAAAGAAAATATGTCTATTGTCATTTCCGAAGTAGACCGCCTTACTAATCTAGTTAACGATATCTTAACTCTATCTAGTATGCAATCTAATATTAATGACCTAACTTATGATACTTTTGATTTAGTAACTCTAATTAATGACATCTTAAAAAAATATTCTGTTTACAAAGAACTAGCTAATTATAAATTTACCTTTTTACATAAAAATGCTAAAATTTTAATTACGGCCGATCGTCAAAAAATAGAACAAGTCATTTATAATTTAATCAATAATGCCATTAACTATACAGGTGATGACTTAAGTGTTACTATTTCTCTTACTAAAACTAAAGACCACGTCTTAGTAGAAATTATTGATACAGGTGAAGGTATTCCTCCCGAAGATATTCCCTATATCTGGGATAGATACTATAAAAATAAAAAACAACACAAAAGAAATGTTGTTGGTACTGGATTAGGACTTTCCATTGTTAAAAATATTTTAGAATTACATCATTATCAATATGGTGTCAAATCTGAAAAAAATCATGGTAGTAACTTTTACTTTTATATTACTTTACAAAAAGAGGCAAGATAAATTATCTTGTCTCTTTAATTTATATTAACTAAGTTTTGTTCTTCGACCTGTTCTAATCTTTTAATAATTTTTCTTTTACTAAATATTATAGCGATAGCTGCCATGATTAGACATAAACCAACAATAATAAAAATACCATATCCTGCATAAATTACATTCTCTTGTGGTCTATTAGGATTATATAAAATAGTTTTCTCTTTTTTAAAAGCATTCCTAGTACCCGTCATTTTCGGTGAAGCTGTATAAGTTTTTCCATCTACTTGATATTCATAAATAGCTTCACATACTTCCGTACCATCATCCACTTTACAGTTTATAAAATTTTTTAAATGTCCTGTTGTCTCTACATAATCTTTTGCCTGGGTTACTTCTGCCATATTTTCCTTAATACCTATTATTAAAAAGACAACACCAATTATTAATAATGGAAGACAAAAAGCCCCAAAAATAATTTTTACAAATCGTTTAACCATTTTAATTGAGGCCTTTGTTGCATCATTTTTTATTTCTTCTCCATTAATTAACTCATACCCACAATACTCGCATTTTATATTAGTATTTTTATTTTCTTTTCCACACTGAGGACAAAGCATCTACCAAGAACCTCCTCCTCCACCGCCGCTACCGCCGCCGGAAAAGCCACCACCAGAAGAGAAGCCACCGCCTCCAAAACTATCACTACCACTGCTAGTTGACGGAGAAGAAGACATAACATCTCTTGCCGAAGTCATAGTATTATCTATAAAGGTATTAAATGAATGAACAGTAAACACATCAGGTGAATCATACCAAGTTGGTGGTTGCATTGCGATTCCTTCAAATTTTTTTATCCATTTATTTGATACTCCTAAAACATAAGTATAAGGTAAAATATCATAAAAATAAGTTGGATTCTCCATAACCATAGCTTCTAATTTATTTTTCTCAGCTGTTTCTAAAAAAGTTTTAAAGCCTAATAGTTTTCCTAGAATTTCCGTACCATATTTTGTTCTCTTAGGTAAATATACTAAACAAATAGTCATTCCAATAAAACATATTATTCCTACAACATAAATAAAAGCATATATATAATCTATTAAAAGTGCTGGTAATACGGTAAATGCCCAAGGCATACCACCAAATAAAGTTCCCCATACTAAACCAAAAATTTTCGTTCCCCAGTTCGAATACGTTGCTTTACCATTAACATACATAGTCCGTGGACCTCCAAAAAGCAAAGTAAGCATTACCGCTAAACCAACACCAGGGAAAATTAAGGCAATTAATATTGTATCCATATCTCCATAGTAATAAAGCGGTGGAATTGTAATTAAACAAAAAGTTATAATCATCATCAAAACAATAATAATTGTCTTAGAAGAAGCTTTTTTCTCAAAATATTGTTCTTTATTATTTTTACTATTCATATTACTTAAAATTTCATTAATCGTAATATAAAAGCTATCCTGTAAATCACTTTCTGTAACTTCTGTTTTTCCTCCTTTAAATAAATCATTCAAAAAAATTCTTTCATTTATATTATTACCATCATATTCCTTAATCTTAATAATTTTAAATGACTTATCTTTTTTTCCTTCATTTTCGGCTATTTTAATATAACCTTTATTAGCTAAATAAATAAGTAATGACACAGCATCTTGATTTTCAGCTCTACCCCTAAACGCATAACCTACTTCTAAACTATTAAAGTCTTTTGGTGGATAAAATTCTATTGTCTCGACCGGTTTATTATCTTTACCATATATAAACCATAAACTAATAGCAATCACTAAACATAAAATTGGTCCTAATAACGCTATAATCATCATAACATCTAGATTACTACTTGCATTAGAAAAGTAACCTTCAGGTAGTTCCAATCTAACGGTTAATCCTTCACCAGTATTTAGACTTTTTTCTACACTACCAGTAATAACATTACCATTAACTTCATACTTAATATTAGAACTATCACTTGAACCAGCTACTCCACTAGCAAAGCCTAACTTCTCTTTATCAAATTCTTTAGGCATATTAATTGTAAAATTTACATTTTCAATAATGGTATCCCATTCTGTTCCAATTAAATCAAAATATAACTCGTCATAATCTTTTCCCGGATCTCGTCCTAAATTATATTTATACCGAATAGTATAATCCTGATGTCCTGTCAAAGTCGCATAACTACTACCAATCTTAATTACTTTGTAACCAGCCCCATTACTTAACGTATACTCATTATCTACAAAAATATCACTAATTTTAACCCTATTATAATAATAACTTCCATCTAATCTTTGTACTTTATTTCTTAACGGAATTTTTCTAAAAATACCATGTTTTTCAACATTGAAATAAGCACCTATCTTTTCTGTTATTTCTAAAACATTATTTTCTTTAACATCAATATTAACATCATAATTATCTATAATATATTCCCTACCCCGATACTCTGTAGGATTTAAACCATATGTATTATTAGTTATAATAATTTCTAAATGATAATACCTTATATCTTTAACACTATACCCACTTCTAATCTCACTGACATTCGCAACTTGACTATAGGAATTCTTCTCTCCTGCAGGTACTACTTGATTAGACACTATTGTCGCAATTAATTCTTTATCTTCAGCATAAAACTTAGCTGTCGCTATAAAAGAATTATCACTAGTACCACCATTATAAACAATACCGGTAAAACCAAAAGTTGGAGCTACTGTACTATCCGAAAAATCTTTATACTTAATATTAGAAAATTGCATCTGACTATAATCATCAACTAAGTAACCTACATCTTCCTCAATAGTATTTACTCCAACTGCCAAAGCATCTACTTTATAAGGTAATAAAAATAAACAAAAAAGTAGAATAAGAAAAGAGGAAATTTTATACATTTTTTTCATTTTTCCTCTTCCTCCTTAAAATTCTACTTTTACATTTTCACGTTCTGCTTCATTAACTTCAAACATTTTCTTTGCTTTAAAACCACAAATACCAGCAACTATATTACTAGGAAACATTAGTACTTTATCATTAAATTCTCTTACCGTACCATTATAATATTTTCTAGCGTTAGCAATATCTTCTTCAACTGCTGATAATTGTTGATGTAAATCCTTAAAATTTTCATTAGCTTTTAAATCAGGATATTGTTCAGCTATAGCTAACAATTTTGTAATACCTTGTGATAATTTAGTATTAGCATCTACTTTACCATTAATATCCATACTATCATAAGCTTCACTTCTAAGTTTAACTATCTCTTCTAAAGTAGACTTCTCATGTTTTGCATAACCCTTAATAGTTTCAACAATATTAGGAATCAAATCCCATCTCTTTTTTAAATAAACATCCATCGTTGAAAAAGCCTCTTCAACTCTATTATTTAATCTTACAAAACTATTATATGCTCCTAAACATAATACTAAAATTATTACTAAAATAACAACAACAGCAACAATTATTATTCCAAACATAATTTATACTCCTTTCTATTTTAATTATATAATATAATTTCAAAAAAACAACCCTTTTTAATTATAAATGTATAATTCATGTTGACTTCTTGTACAAGCTACATACAATAAATTTCTTTCATTATTTCGATATGAATTATCACGATCATTATAAATAATAACACTATCAAACTCTAACCCTTTCGCAGTATATGCCGGAATTATCACTAATTCTTTTTTAAACTTCTCTGTATCTACATCTACTAATGAAATTTCCACACTATCTTTAATTAAATCATAAATCTTTTGAGCTTCTTTTTTATCTTTGGTAATTATCGCTGTACTTTTATAACTATTCTGTAAAGTCTTTATATCGGTTATTAAACTATCTTTTAAACTATCTAAGTTTTTTCTAATCACAACTGGTTTATTATTATCTTTCCTAATCGCATTAACATGCTGTAAATTTAAAATCTTATTTGTATAATTAATTATTTCCGGTGATGATCGATATGTTTTAAGTAATTCCAAATATTTAGTTTCTCCCTTAAAGACATTCTTTAAATCTTCTAAAGAATTATAACTATAATAAGGATTAATATTTTGATTTATATCTCCTAAAATAGTAAAATCAGCCTTCTTAAATATATTACATATTATAATATATTGTAATCTATTATAATCTTGAGCCTCATCTATTACTACTTGTTTAATAGTTCCTTCATATAAAAATCCTTCTAATTTTCCTTTAATATACGCTATAATCAAAGCATCTTCATAATTAATAATATCTTTATTTATAAAAGCATCAATCGTCTTTTCTGGTAACGTTATTTCGGCATACTCACTTAACCAAAACTTTTTATATATATCTTTATAATCCTTTTCAAAATTAGCGTTTTCCTTCAACAACTTTAAAAAAGTCTTTTTCTTTTTACTACTACCTTTATAAAAAGAACTAGATAATTTATCAGCTATTTCCTCTACTCTTTCAAATAAAGGTAAGCGGTCATACTTATCATGTAATAATTTATTTAATTCATCTTTATTAACTTTATTTACTTCATTTTCTACAAAAGAATTAGTAAAAGAAGCTGCTTCAATATACTCATTTATAAAATCATCTAAATCTAAAAGTATCTCATCACTTTGTTTATATTTAACTAATTCCGGATATTCTTCTTGATACGAATAATAACGAGCTACAAAATCAGTAAAATTTTCTACATCCTTATACTCTGTCAAAAAAGATGACAAATAATCATTAAAAGTAGTTTGTAACGTATTAGCTTCTCCTAATGAAGGTAATACTTCTGAAATATACTCTGTAAAAATATTATTAGGTGAAAATATTAAAATATTATTACTAGTTAAATTTTCCAAACGATACAGTAAAAAGGCTATTCTATGTAAAGCTACTGTTGTCTTTCCAGAACCTGCTATTCCTTGAACTATTAAATTATTATCATCTAAATTTCTAATAACTTTATTTTGTTCTTGTTGAATAGTATTAACAACATTCTTCATCTTTTCATTTGACTCTTGTGCTAAAACTTCCTGTAATACTTCATCATCTATATTTAACGAATTATCAAAAACCCCTATTAATTCATTATCTTCTATTTTATATTGTCTCTTTCTTTTTAATTCTCCTTGAAACACTCCACCTGGAGCCTTATACTCACATGGACCTGTTTCATAATCATAAAACAGACTACAAATTGGACTACGCCAATCATATAAAATATTATTTGAATCTTTATCTTTAAGATAAGTTAAAGACATATAAATATTTAAAATTTCTCCATCTTCATCTTTAAAAACAATTGAAGCAAAATAAGGTCTTTTTTTGATTTGGCATAATTTTTTAAAATAGTTTCTTTTCATTAATGCTTTATTTTCTTCTTCACTAGTTGCTAACATTACTTGGCTTTCTTCACCATCATCAAAACTACTAGCATTTTCCCACATCATTTTCTTAAATTCTATTAATTCAGCTTCTTCTTTATTTACATCAAATCCCAAACTATTTAAAGTTTCTTCTACTAGTTTACCTACTTTAGCTAATATCTTTTTTTCCTTTTGTAATTCTAATTCATTAATTGCCATAACTTCCTCCAAAGACCAAAGAAAAACTCCCTTTAGAGTCTTTATCTTTCAGATTGAATATAGCATAATTTTCTTTTTTATTCAATAAATGCTCTTTCACTTTACAATTACTTTTACAAGAAAAAAACTGATTTCCTTTTTATTATAAATCAGTCTTATTTAAGAACATATTCTTTATTTTTTTCTTCAGCTGTCTTTCTTTGAATATAATCATCAATATAAAGCATTACAGCTTTTTTTAAATCATCTGAGTTAGTAAAAACTTTATCATTCTCTGTATACTCTCGAACGTATTTTTTGCCCTTTAAAGAAGTATATTCTATCATTAGTCCATCATGAAGTTTTTGGCAACGTTCAACAAACTTCGCAGGTTCATATAATTTATATTCTTCTGGTCTTTCCAAAACCTCTTGAGCCTTCTTCAAAGAAGCTACAATATATAAATGTTTTTCTACTCTTTCTTTTTGCATCATATCATTATAAAAAGTTTCCGTTATTATAGCAAAAATAGCTTCTCCTAAAGGTACTTTAACATCTTCCTTACTATCTATAGCATTTCCACCTAAAACTACAATATTAGGAACTTCTTTATCTACACCAAATGAAACAGACAAATTACTTCTAATCATCATTATTCTTCCTTTCGTTAACAACTTATTATAAATATTATGTTTATGCCTGTCAATTAATTATTTTTCTTTTTTGTCAAAACATAACCAATATCATCTTCATCGATAGCAAATCTAGCCTTTACAACATTTTCAGCCTCACCAACAATATCTATTGCCTTAGAAGACATATCTTCACTATCAACTATTGCTCTTTGATAATCACTTAATGAATCTTTACGACATCTTGTATTTAGCATTCTTGTTAAATCATCTTTATTTAACAATCTTCTTCTACTTCCTACTAAGACAATTTCATCTTTAGGAGCATAATATTCACATGATACATCTGCTAAATAACCTTCTTGAATATATAAATTTATAAAATTATAAGTAATATTAAGAGCTGACTCTAAAGAATTAACGACTCTACTAGTATATTGACTTCCCATTTCTTTAACAAAATTAGAATTCTTTATTTTCTTTATTTGTCGAGTAAAATTATCCTCTTGCCCTCTCTTAATTTTTAAACCTAAATCTTGATTATAAAAATCATATTTACCATCTCTTTTGACAATTTTGGTATCATATGCTGGATAAATAAAAACTCCAAATTTTTTTCTTAACATATTAATTTTTTTCATCAATCTATTTTGTCTTTTTTCAATATCTACAATTAACTCTAAAGCTCTTTTATTAGTTAATAAACTAAAATTAAAATCCTCTATTTTTTTCGCATCATAAGCAATATAATTTTTTAATACTTTTATTCTCTTTTGATTTTCTAAATACTCTTTTCTAAGAGCAAATAAAATATCACTAAATAAATAATAATTTTCTTCCATATATTAATTCTCCTTTATTTTTTTAATACTTTAACCCCATTATTTTCTTCTCTTTTTTTCTCAGCTTTCATTTTATCTTTTAAAGTAACTTCATCAATAGGAAATACTTTAAAAATATTTTTCGTATTCGGTATAGTTAAAACTCTTACCTTATCACATATTTCTCCATGATCATAACCCACATTCGGATAATCTATATCATAAGTATCAATTACCATTGTCTTAACTTTATTTTCTTCATCTAAATTTTCACTGGCATAAATAATTAAAGCCTCTATATCAACATCTTCTGCAAAATTTCTATATCTACTATGTACATAATTCCGTTTTGTAAAATTAATCGTATTATCTAAACTAAAATTTACTATTTGTTTTTGCCGATAAGTTAAGTTGTCCAAATCAAGATTCTTTAATTTACCTAATTTGTACTCAATAAAAAATTTTATATACTGATAAGTTCCCTCATTACATATATATTTATCTTTTTGTAGCATTTCCTCTAAAATTTCTAAAGCCTCTTCATATTTTTCTTGCCGTACTTTAACAGCCACTAATCGATAATAAACATCACTACAAAAGAAATCACTACTATCAATTATTCCTTTATAATAATGAGCGGCTTCATCATACTGTCCCATCTCAGTTAAACAATTACCTATGTAATATGCACTTTCTCTTCGATAGACCATTTTATCTAAAGATAAAGATTTTTCATAATATTTTTTAGCGTTTTCTACTTCCCCTTTAGCATCATAAATCTTCGCTAATAAAAAATTTACTAAAACATATCTTTTGGCATTAATTTTTTTACATACTTCTAAAGCTTTATCATAATCTTTTAAATCATAATAAACTAATGCCTCTTCATAGCAAGCTTTTAAATAGACATAATCATTTCCATACTTTCTTTTTCCCATCTTGGCCATATCAAAATCATATAAAGCCTCTTCATAACAGCCAATCTTTTCCATACAAATACCATGCATTAAGCTAATTTCACGCATAACATTATGATTTACATCATCTGGTAATGTATCTAAATACTTCAAAGCTTTGTCATATTCTTTTTGTTCTATCATAATATCTGCCATATCTCTGGCATAATAATCGCCCGCTACTTCTTTTATTAATTTTAATAGTCTTATTGCTTGTTCTATATTACCCTCTTGTCTTTCAAACTTTGCCAATGACCGTACCGCAAATATCTCTAAATTAGGACTTTCTTCAATAGCTTTATTATAGTAATACTTAGCCAAAGGAATATTTTTTCGTCTTTCTTCCAAACTACCTAATAACACCAAAGCACTATATTTATTATCTGCTTCACTTTCATATACTTTTTTTAAATACTCTTCCGCCTTTTCAAACTGATTATTATACATGTATATTCTTCCAGCCTCTACCATTCCATAATAATCATCAGGATAAAGAGCTAAATATTCTTCTATTTCCTTAACAACTCTATAGTCATTATTCTTGCGCTTTTTCTTTATCTCTTTTAACTTTATTATTCTACTAATTGTTTCCTGTTCTAAATTACAATCCATTAAACCCCACCTCTAGATACATGTTATTTTAACACATTTACTTAAAAAGAAAAAGAAAAAATATTAATCATTTTTTCTTAAGGCTTTCGTATTTATTTCTTCTTTTAATAATTTAATAAATTCTTCTTTAGAAAGTGTCGTTGTATCCTTTTGTCCAAATAATCGATAACTTATTGTTTGATCATTTTTCTCATTATCTCCCAGTATCAAAGTATAAGGTACTTTTCCCGTTTGAGCCTCTCTTAAACGATAACCCAATTTTTCATTTCTATCGTCTAACTCGGCTCTTATTTTTTCTTTCTTCAATATATCAGTAATCTCTTTTGCATAGTCACCTTGAAATTCTGGATTGACAGGAATAACCTTTACTTGTACAGGAGCAAGCCATGTTGGAAAAGCTCCCTTTGTTTCTTCAATCAAAAAGGCCGTAAATCTATCAAAAGTTCCAAAAATAGCTCTATGAATAACTACTGGTATTTGCTTTTCACCTTTATTATCAATATAACTTAAATCAAATCTTCTTGGTAGTAAGAAATCTAACTGACATGTTGACAAAGTAACTTCTGGACCTACAGCAGGTTTTACTTCTACATCTAATTTAGGTCCATAGAAAGCTGCTTCCCCTATAGCCTCAAAATATTCAACTCCTAAATCGTTCAATACTTCTCTTAACTTAGCTTCAGCTTCATTCCACATTTCATCATCATCAAAATATTTTTCTTTATCTTCTTTATCTCTTAATGATAATCTAAACTTATAATCTTTAATTCCAAAGTCTCTATATACATCTAATATTAAATTAACTACTTTTTTAAATTCTTCCCCAATTTGATCAGGTCGTACAAACAAATGCGCATCATTTTGACACATTGCCCTTACTCGTTCTAATCCTTTAACAGCTCCACTAGCTTCATATCTAAAATCAGTTGCAAACTCTCCTATTCTAATTGGTAAATCACGATAAGAATGCATTTTATTTTTATAAATTAACATATGATGTGGACAATTCATTGGTCGAAGTACAAATTCTTCTTCATCAACTTTCATCATTGGAAACATATTTTCTTTATAATGGTCCCAATGTCCAGATGTCTTATACAAATCTACTGTTCCAACACATGGAGTATAAACATGATTATATCCTAATTCTTGTTCTTTTTCATAAATATAGTTTTCCAATTGTTTTCTAATCAAAGCTCCATTTGGTAACCATAAAGGCATACCTGAACCAACTAACTCATGTAACATAAACAATTCTTGTTCTTTACCTATTTTACGATGATCTCTTAACTTAGCTTCTTCTAATTCATGCAAATAATTATCTAAATCTTCTTGGTTGGTAAAACAAACTCCATAAATTCTTTGCAACATCTTATTTTTAGCATCGCCTTTCCAATAAGCTCCACTAAATTTAATTAATTTAAAATATTTTAATTCTTTAACACTCGCAACATGAGGTCCTCGACAAAGGTCCGTAAAATCACCTTGACAATAGCACGAAATAACTTGCTCCTTCTCATCCATTCTCTGTATTAAATCTATCTTATAAGGATCATCCTTAAATTGTTCTAAGGCTTCTTTCTTAGTAATTTCATGACGTACTATTCTTTTGCCATCTTTACTAATCTTTTTCATTTCCTTTTCAATTTTTTCTAAATCCTCTTCTTTTATTACGACATCTCCTAAATCTATATCATAATAAAATCCTTCTTCTATTACTGGTCCTACCCAAAACATAGCTTGAGGATACAAATGTTTTACGGCTTGAGCCAATAAGTGTGCACATGAATGGTTTAATACACTTAACTTTTCATCTTCTTTTATATTTATCATCATAATCATCCCCTTATAATAATATTTCTACTTCTATTTCCTTATCAATTTTTTCTTTAAACTCTTCTCCTAAACTTTTATCTCCTACAATACTACCATAATGAATTGGAATTACTTTTTTAGGTCTTAACTTATTTATATAAGCACTAGCTTCAATCATACCCATTGTATAGGTACCACCTATTGGTACAAAACAAACATCAGTTGTAACATTTAAAGCTTCTTCTGTAGCATCAGTATCTCCCATAATATAATATTTTTTATTATTAATTAAAACATTATATCCAACATAACCTTTTTCTTTAGGATGAAACATTTTATCTAAATTATAAGCTGGTATCGTCTCAAAAGAAATATTTCCTATCGTATAATTCTTTCCTGGTTCTACCACAACTACTTTATCAGTAACTTTTAAAGCCTCTTCTTCTAAACATTTAGGTACAATTAAAACACTTTGGTCATTAATTACTTTCTTTATAGAACTAACCTCAAAATGATCATAATGATCATGAGTAATAAATACCATATCAGCATCAAATAAATCTTCTTTTATTTTAATTGGATCAAAATATATAACCTTATCTTCTTCCAATCGTATAGCTGATTGGGTAAAAACTTTTATTTTCATAAACTCAACCCTCTTTTTCTGTTTTTACTTTTATCTTTATAAACGGAATTATCTTATCACTATTAGCTGTGGTTGTGAAAATAATTTCCGTATCATCACCTTCAGTTGTATATAATATTTCTGCTTCTTCACTATTTTCATTTTCAAACGTCTCTAAGTAAGCATCAAACAACTCTTCATATTTCTTTCTAGCCATTACTACAATATCTCTATTTCTACTTTGCATTAATAAACATAAAGCATCTAAGGAAGAGACATTTTCTAAATATTGTTTAATAGAAGTTGGAAAAATTTCATAGTCACCTACTAGAATATAATTTAAAAATTTTCTAGCTACCGCCACTTCTAACAATTCCTTTAATAAAGGATTCTTCTCTTTATTACATTTTTCTAATAAAATTCTGATTTTTAGTGTATCTAATCTTTCTGCTAAAACTTCAACTATCTCTTCATAATTACCATTATTTCGCTGTAATAAGGCCATTAAATAGCGAACATCCATATCTTTATACTTTATTGGTTTCATACCTTTCCCCCTAAAAAAAAATCCTATATATCTCTATATAGGAGTGCAGATTGCACGGTACCATCCTTACTTTATCTTAATTAGATAACGGTTTTACCGGAATTAGTTTCCTAATTCTACTAAAAAGGGAGTAATAAATTAATTAATTTCTTCGTTTTCACCAGCCACGAATTCTCTTTTAAAATTACTTTTAATCTATCATGTCCTTTTATCAATGTATTTCTTCTCCACTACATCTAATATATCACTATTCATTTTTTTTAGCAAACACTTTTAACGATTATTCCAACTTCCACTTAAATTCATCACAGAACCTAAACCATTAAAGCCTTCATTTAATCTTCTATTAGCATAATTAAAGAAACCATTTAAATCTCGACAATTAGGATCATTACTATCAAATAATTTACAATCAACAACAGCTATATGCAAATGTACTCCTGTTGCCATACCTGTTGAACCCATTTGTCCAATAGCATCATTTATTGTTACTTCTTTACCGACATATAAACCACTAGCATAAGCTGCTAAATGAACATACTGTGACGTATAATTTATTCCATTAACATTATGAGCAATTGTTACTATATTAGCTCCCGCTGCATCTCTATACATTCCTGAAACGACACCATTCGCTATAGGAAAAATAGTCTCATTTACTCCTCTAGGACTATAAATATCATAAGCTACATGATTATAAACAGGATATTGTGATATAGTTCCAACTTCTGTTGGCAAATACCATACTCTTCTTTGTGTATTTAAAACTTGACTTTTTTGATATACAGGTAATTCTTTTTCTACTAAGACTCCCTTATTATCTACTCCTTTAAATAATATATCAATGATATTAGTATTATCTTTCTTTGTACTTATATCCGTTATAGCCATATCTTTTGTATTAATATATTCATAAGATAAATTAAGAAAATCATCCTTTTCTTTCTTCGCTACCATTAAACCTATAGAAATTATTAACACAATAATTATCAAAATATTAACTATATCTTTCCTTGTCACAATATCACCCCTGGAAAGCTATATAATATCTAAATTTTCCTTATTTGTCAAGGAAATAAAAAAGAAGCACCTCATTTTAATGGTGTTCTTTAAAATATCTTTTAGCATATTCACTTACAAATAATTCATTAACACTATTTTTAGAATTAATCTCAATTATTCTTTTCTTTATATCTTCTTCTAAATTATATAATTGCTGATTTGTTGGTCTTTTATCATAGCACACTTCTAAAGCATGTTCTACTACTATATCAGCTGCTCTTCTAAGGCAAGATGTACAATGACAATAATGCTCAAAACCTAACCCATCATGACCACCCTCTAAATCATAGTAAGCCTTAGGATACATAGCTTTTATTGATTTAAAAACTGTTTTATATTCTTCTGAATCAACTTGTCGCGGAAGTTGTTTTATCATTTCCGATATCTTTTCCGTCAATTCATGACTAACTTTATGTACTCTATATAAACATGGGTATCCTCTTTTAGAATCGGCAAAATAAGAAGCTACTTTATTACCATTCATTGTCATTGCTGTATAAACAATTCTCTCTGCTCCAAAGTTAGCTAACTTTAAATTCGCAACATCATCAGTACTTTGTTTTACTTCTTGGTATAAAGCTTTAGGATGATAATACTTATAAATTAAATTAGTAACTATTTGTAAATTATTACATAATTCCTGTAATCTTTCATCCTCACTACCATGTTCCAATACGTGATCTACTTCTTTATAAGTCATTCTCTTCGCACTTTTAATTACTGATTTACAAAACTTTTGATTAACTACTTCCCCTGTCTTACTATCTATTTCATAAAAATAACTTCTAGCTAACCGATAATTATCTTCTCTTAATGACCCCTTATTAGCTGAAAAATCATAAGGAAACATAGGTATTGTCTTATGAAAACCATTTCCATCTTTTCTATAACATTTTGGCAAGTAAATAGCTGTAGTTCTTTTTAAAGCTTCCTCAACTACCAAAGAATTATACGGAAAATAGCCTAATACTGAAGCTATATGAATTCCATATAAATAATTGCCATTCTTTAATTTTTTACATGACAAACCATCATCTATCTCTAAAGCATCTTCGCCATCTATCGTTATTAAATAGTCATCTATTACTACTCTATTTGGATAATACATAGGATTTAAAGGCATTCTTTTTAAACGTACTTCATTTAATATCTCTTCCTCAAAGTCAACTGGTATATTATAAGCTGTCGCAACTTCCTCTAAAATAGTATCTTTTTTAGGTGGTACAACTAAATTTTTTAAGCAGGCAATTTTAGCTAATTTTTCTCTATTTTTCTTCGCTATTTTTCTATAAGAATACAAAGTATCAACATATTCATCGATATCTATTAAACATTTTCTTTGTAATTCTTCTGTCAATTGAAAGTCATCTTGAGCTATAATCAAAGCCAATACATTTTGATAATATAAAATCTTTTCTTGGTCTTCTTCTTCAATACTAGCTAAATATCTTCGTACTATATTTTGAAAAAGACTAACTTTTTCTTCATCTTGTGTTTTTAATAAAGATGGCATTTCTTTAAAAGTAATTCCTAAATAAGTTAAATTTCTTGTTTCTTCAATTAAATAATTTATAAATTGATAGGCTGTTATTTCTCTTTGTTTCAATTCATTATTTATCTTATTTAATCCATTACCAACAAAGACTAATCTTTTAAAATCTTTTCTTTCAGCCTTCGTTTGTCCCTCATTTTGACATTTTTTATTTTCTAAATAATTAATGGTCTCCATTATTTTATCAATCAAATATTTTCTATCAACATCAAGATTAAGTCTTTTTGTTAAATTTATATAATATAAAAAGTTATCATAAAAGAAAAAGTTCTTAGTCTTTTTTTCTTCCATTTCTTCATAAAAAACATCAAAAAGGATATTAATAAAATCATAAGAGTTTTCTTTTATATAATCTAAAAAATCTGTATCTATTATTCGTTCCTCATAATAAAGACATTCTCTTAAAATTTTCTTAATATCCATATTTATCTCCTTCTATTTTCACTAACTAAAGGTATTACATTACTAAGTTGTTTGATTCTCTCTATTATTCTACGAGCTTTAATTTTATCATAACCACTAGCTGTACAAGCTAAGGATTTTTCTAACTCTTCAAGCGTTAAATTTGATGTAAAAAATGTTGCTAAATTATTATCCATTCGATACTGTAAAATTGGTCCTAACACCTCATCTCGAGCCCAATTACTACAGTTTTCAGCCCCTATATCATCAAGTAATAACAATGGAACCCTTTGAATGTAATCGAATCGCTCATTATAACTATTATCATTAAATCCTGCTTTTAAACTTCGTAAAAATTCCGGATAATAAACTAAAGAACTATGTACATTCTTTTTAGCCATCTCATTAAATAAGGCTGCTATCAAATAGGTCTTACCACTTCCAAATGATCCCGTTAAATATAAACCTTTTGGGTTTTCGCCTTTTTGATACTGTTGCATAAATTCTTTAAAATATTTTATAATTGGTACTCGCATCTTATCATCTTTATAGATTGTTTTAAAACTGGCTTTTTTTATCTCTTCAGGCATTAAAAATAAATCTAAATTTTTTTGATAAGAATTATCTTCTAACTCCTCAACTTTAATTTCACAAACATCATAAGAAAAACTAATAATTCCTTTATCTTTAATAGGACTATATCTAAAACCTTTAACTTTATTCGGACACTTTTCTAATCCCTTACAATTTAAGCAATTATCATACTCGACAAAACTATCTTCTAAACTAGATGTATATTTCATCATTATATCTTCACTTATACCTAAACTATAAACATAGTCTTTGAATTTTTTATTACTACAAGCCTCTTGAAAAGAATGTTTTAAGGCAGTTAAATCTTCATCATACATGTCTTTTATTTTCTTCATATAACCACCACCACCTATAATTATTCTAACCAATTTTTTTTTACTTGTCTAGTTCCTTACTTTAAAAATCTTCCTCTTTACTAACATCCTACACTATAATTATTTTTATTAAAAATTATACTAACGCTACCACATACATCTGTCCTATAAATTTTACTTTTATTTAGAATTTTTAACACCTCTTTACTTGGATGTCCATACTTATTATCTTTACCGACTGATATTAAAGAAACTTCTGGTTTTATAGACTCAATAAACTTTGAACTTGAAGAAGTATCAGAACCATGATGTCCAACTTTCAAAATATCAATACTACCTAAGGTATAATTTTTTAGTAATTCCTCTTCACTTTTTTTAGAAGCATCTCCCATCAATAAAAACTTTCTCTTATTATAAACTCCTAAAAAAATTAAACTACTATCATTTTCTCCTTTTAAATCTTTATTTAATTGAATTAATTTTATATCACCACATGTAATTACTAATCCTTCTTCACCTATAATGTATTTTTTCTTCTTTATCAGTTGCTGCTCTAAAAAATTTATCTGATTACTATTAATTACTACTTTTTCAACTTTAAAATTATTAATTAAATTTATACCTTCTCCAATATGGTCATAATCTCCATGCGTAATAATTAAATATTTCAGCTTTTTTATACCTAAACTTTTTAATAAAGGTATTGTTGTATTTCTAACAATACTATTTTGCTGCTTACGTTTAAGAAAAGGCTTCTCATAACTTTTTCTCCCTCCTGTATCAATTAGTATTGCCTCTTTCTTATTACAAATTAAAATAGAATCTCCTTGTCCCACATCAATCATCTCTATCCTTGCTCCATTAACGTAAGGAAGCAAGTAATGTATTACTAAAATACCTCCTAATATCCCAAATACTATCTTCTTTTTCTTTTTTTTAAAAAGCCAAAAACCCCCAAAAATTACTACGCCATATAAAAGATAAACAACTCCTGGTAATCGGTAAAAATATAATTTAAACATATCTTTTTTACTGAACCACAAAGAAGATTTTTCTAAAATATAAATCAAAATATTAAAAATACCTTCTAGTTTTGGTACAACACCTACTAGTAACGATAATGGATAAATTATTATTGAAACTAAAGGTACATAAAATAAATTTAAAACAAGACTAAATAAATTAACTTGATAAAAATTATATAAACTTATTGGTATACTAACTATAAAGGATATGACACTTACTTTTAATAAACCCCCTAAATAGCTTTTACTCTTTAATATTTCACTTAAATATATTAGATAAAAACTAATCACAAATGAATACTGACAACCAACATCAAATATAAAATAAGGATTGATAAATAAAGTTATACTTAAAGCAACTAAAAATATATTTAAAGGTTTTATATAAAAATAATACTTTTTATTTATCCCAAATAAAATAAAAAATAATACGCCTCTTAAAATAGAAGCACTAAATTGGGCTATCAGCAAATAACTTCCTAAACATAAACAAACTATCGTAAAAGATGTCTCTTCCTTTATTTTCATCTTTTTTAATAATTTCAATAGTATACTTGCAAGTAAACTAATATGCATCCCGCTTATCGCCAATAAATGAGCTATTCCATTTTCTTGATAGCTAACCATTACCTCCTTATCAATACCCGTCTTATCTCCTAAAATAAACGTCTTCACATAAGGATTATCTCCTAAGTGCTCTTTTATTTTATTCTTTATTTTATAATACAAGTGAACTTTATTGTTTTCTATATCATACTCCTCAATTTCTATTATTTTATAAATTCCCTGTCTTTTCAAATACTCTTGGTAATTAAATAAATATTTCGTCGTATTCTTAGCCGCCTCTTTTACCGTTCCAACTAATTTTATCTTCTTACCTAATGTTATTTTTACCCCTTTATCTTTT
This sequence comes from uncultured Bacilli bacterium, assembly GCA_947626565.1. Taxonomy (GTDB): domain Bacteria; phylum Bacillota_I; class Bacilli_A; order RF39; family UBA660; genus CANRGD01. The sequence goes on along the minus strand of CANQSQ010000005.1, from coordinate 17,656 downwards.
TCTTCTTTACTCTTAAAATAATAGTTTCCTACCAACTTTTCTTGAGCCTTAACTTCTAAACTAAGTTTATCACCATCAATATTATACTTAGTAATAATCCCTTCAATTTCTTGTCTTTTATTCTGATAAACTTCTTTTTTAGTAATATTAACTCTTACTAAAACTGTAACTAAAACCAGTATTAGTAACAAATAATAACCATAATCATATAGCAAGATAGTCCTTAATTTTAGCAAAGACACTATCTCCTATTCCTGATACTTCTTTTATTTGTTCTATATTTTTAAAACCACCTATACTATCTCTATAACTAATTATATCTTTAGCCTTAGCTTCTCCTATTCCTGGCAGTGTCATTAATTCTTCTACAGTAGCCGTATTAATATTAATAACCTTATTTGAAATACTACTATCATCTCCTATACAAGCATCATTTTTAACCGCATTACTATCAACTTGTTGACACTTTTCAATTACTTGTTTTTCTACCTCTTTGGTCTTCTCAAAATCTTGTACTTGTCCATTACTATAAATTATAATAACCATCTCATCACTTATTTTTTTACTTAAATTAATTACTGAAGTATTAGCTTTATCTGTTAAACCCCCTGCTAAATTAATAACGTCAATTACCCGCGAATCACTGCTTAAAGAATATATTCCTGGATTAATTACCTCTCCTTTAATATCTACCTTATATAACGTCTCGGTCTTTTTTTCCTTAGTATTAGAAGTTTCTTTTTTCTTGACAAAATTTGCTATTACTTCTGTTTTAGCCTCTTCCTTCTTAGTCTTCATAACGCGTTTTACAATAAAAAAACTACTAACTCCCACTAATAATAAACAACACATTCCTATCACAATTTGTTTACGATATCGATATCCAAAACTCACCTTAGCACCTCCTACCTTATTATTCCAAAAAAAAGAAAGTCTTCCGACTTTTCTTATACATTTTTTAAAACTTTTACTTTATTCGCATCTTTTTCTTTAGAAGAAGCATCAAGTTCCAAAATCAAAGTCTCCTCTTGGAGAGCCTTTTTTTCTTTTTTCATACGCATAATAGCTTCATCAACTATTCGCATAACCTGTTTTTCTATCTCTAAAATATTGTTAGACTTTACTAATGCTGCCGCTCTTCTTGAATCTCCTCCACCAATCCCTGAAATAACTTCTGCTGCATTGATATTTTCTTTACTTCTAATAGAAATATAAATACTATCTTTGGAAATAAAACCTATCGCTATTGCGGCATCAAACTCAAACTGCATCATATTATCAACCACTTTAGCTAACTCTTCTCTTTTATAAATAGTTGTAGGCTTACTCCTATTTAAGGAAAAAGACACTTGTATAGGTAATAATTCATCCTTATATTTTTTTATAATTGTTTCATTAACTATTAAATTATGAACCTTTTTATAAATATCAAATTTTTCTAAAAACAAACTATTTACATAACTTCCGTCAGCCCCCATTTTATATAATTTTTCAGCTACATCATGAGTTTTAGAAGTTACATTTCTCGAATAACGTGCTGTATCCAATACAATTCCAGCCATCAATAAATTAGCAATTTCACTAGGATAAGCAAACTTAAAACCAGTTAACAATCTTGTTACTATTTCACTAGCACTAGAAGCTGTAGTATCAATAAAAACTTTATCTGTTTTAACGGTTGTTGGACCTAAAGCATGATGATCAACAATAATTATATTATTTACTTTATCAATATTTTTATCTATAGCTAACAATTCTCTTTTATTAACATCACTCATAATAACTAAAGAATCATCATCTCTTAATTTATTAAATTGACAAGCATTTATTATTTGAAATTGGTCCTTAAAACTATCCCTTATATTTTTTATACCATTGTCCTTTACTTTATCTATAATAAGATAAACATTATCATTTAACTGCTGGGCTATATAACCTAACCCTAATACTGAGCCCAAAGCATCAAAATCCGGATCATTATGACCTATTATAAATACTTTAGAAGCCTTCTTGCATTCTTTTCTTAAAACAAGCCTTAATTCAATCATGAATTCACTCATTTTCTATACATAATCAATTTCTAAATTGATTCCTTTCTTTTTATTAATAAAACGCTTTTACTATAGCACAAGGTCTCTTAAATTGCAAGGACTTCGACAATATAAAAGAAAAGTAAACACCCTTTTTAGGTATTTACTTTTATCTTAACTTTCTTTTATTTACTAGCTCTTTCTCTCATAATTCCATTCTCAACGCTCACCCTTTGAACCAAAGTTAAAGCGGCTATTAAACATATCGTAAAACTTCCACCATAACTCATAAATGGTAAAGGTACTCCTGTCATAGGCATTAATCCAAATATTCCTAATAAATTAACCGCTATATGTAAAAAGATATATATAGCTACTCCATAACACATAACAGCTCCTCTATTAGTACTACTCATTCGTCCAATCTTTAAAATTCGATACAACACAAACATGTATAAAAGTATAATTATAATCCCTGTTACTAAACCTAATTCTTCTACTATTATGGCAAAAATGAAATCGGTATATGGTTCAGGTAAATACAAATACTTCTGCGTAGAATTTCCTAAACCAACGCCTGTTAATCCGCCATTATTAATAGCAATATAACAATTACATACTTGATTACCATCTGATAAAATTCTTTCACACGGATTAGTAAAATTAAATCTTTCCATCTGTCTATCTGATAAAATCTTTTTACCAAAACTAAATATAGCAACTATTCCAAAAATAAGCATTCCTAAAACTACTATAACTGTTTTTAATTTTATATCTTTCTTTATAGGAACAGCTAAAAAAATTAATCCTACTATTACACTATAAACTATTGTGGTACCTAAATCTGGCTCCAAAAATATTAAAGCTGCTATCACACCACAGACAAACATTGGAAATAAACTTTTACCATATGATTTTAATTTATTTTTATTTTTATCATAATAACTAGCTAACCAAACTATTGTTATAACTTTCGCAAATTCACTCGGTTGGATACTAAAAAAGCCTAAATCAAACCATCCAACAACACCTTTTTGTGGATCACCTATAGCTAACAAAACAGCTAAACTTATTGTAATTATTATTAGTAATCCCCATGAAAACATTCCATAGGCCTTAGTCGTGAACTTAATCATTGCTAAAGCTCCAATAAATCCAACAAAAAGAAAAATAGCTTGTTTAATAAAATAATTATATGGACTAACAGCATGTGACATATAAGCTGTAACATTTGATGCTGAAAAGACCATAACTAGCCCTAAAGAAAATAAAATTATTGACACTATTAATAATGGTTTATCTGAATATTTTATTATTTTTTTCAAGAGCCATCTTCCCTTCTACAATATAATATACCACAAATTTATTCATATTTTTGTATTTTACGTTTATATAGGTTACTTTTATTAACAAAATTTGTAAATTTACATATTTTATATTAGATTAAGTAAAGGAGGATTTTTATGTATTATTATGGTGGCGGAACTTCTTGTTGCTCTAATCAAACTCCATACTACTACCCTATGACTTATTATGGAGGAAATACTAATAATTCAAATAGTTCTAATTATGCCATTATTTTAGTTCTATTTATTTTACTAGTAATCGTTTTAGGAACTCGTTGGTTCTATTAATTTAAGTGAATAGTTTCCTTTAACTATTCTCTTTTTTTTGACTTTTTTACTAAACTTTGTTACCATAAACAACTAAAGAGAAAGGACTTAATCAACTTTATTGATTAATAAAAAATAATTATGTCAAAAAACTTACTAACCAATTATCTACAAGCTCAAAATATAATTAATAAAACTTATCAAAATCACCCCTACTATAATCACCTTCTATTAAGTTGTTTTGTACTTCTCACTAAATATCCCAAGTATCACACCTTAATAGAAGATATCATGTCTTCAACTGAAATAATTATTGAAAATGCTCCTTTACAAGAAATATTAAAAGATATTATTTTACCAGAACAACTAGAGGAAGAGAAAAAGTTAGATGATTGTTTTTATCCAGCTACTTCTTTTTCCGGTATCAGTTTTATTTTTGATAAAGAAAAGCATATTATACATTTAGATCAAACTAATCCTTTAGTAGCCATTTCTACTTACCTTTATGATGATACAGAAACTATTGAAGCTCTTACTCATGAATTAAATCATATTATTAAATCTATCTACAATAGTCATTTTATTGATAATAAAGAAGGATACTGTCAAGAAAGAAATGGTCTCCAAATAGTAACCGAATACTTAGATGGTCGCTTTTTTTCGGAAAATGAATATTTAGATGAAGTTATCAACGTTTTACAAGTTCAAGAAATGCTTAAAAATATCCGTCTTCTAAAACCACTAGTTAATAATAAACCCTTAGTAAATTTTCTTAACACCATCAATTTCACTAGATTAGAAAGTATTCTTAGTTATGAAAACATAGCTTATCTATTAGAAAATCTTTGGCACCTACCTACTTTTAAAAATATTTTTGAACCCCATTTAATAACAGGTAATATTTCTCTTTTAAAACAACAATTTAATGCCTACTTAAATCAAGATTGTTTTGCTGCCTTTTCTTATTCTTTTGATACTCTTTTTTATAATCCTGACAATACAGAGTGTCTTGAATTAATTAAAAATATTGAAGATTTCTTTTATTATAAAGAAAATATACCTAAAAAAATTTATAAAAAATAATTAAGTATTTTATTTTTTTCTAAAATATAGTAAAATATAAAAGACTGAGGTGGTAGTAGTGTTAAAAAATAGTGACATCCTAGATGAAAAAGATAAACGTTTAAAACTTATTAGTAAAGAAGTTCAATTTCCTCTTACTAAAAAAGATAAAGATTTAATTAATAAGATGATTGAATATTTACATGACTCTCAAATTGAAGAATTAGCTGAAAAATATAATCTTCGTCCTGGTATGGGTATGGCAGCTATTCAATTAGGTGTTCCTAAAAGATACTTTGTCGTTGTTAATGAATATGATGAAGGTCAATTTGAAACTTATGTTATTATTAATCCTAAAATTATTAGTAATTCCATGGAACAAATTTATGTTGAAGGTGGTGAAGGCTGTTTAAGTGTCAATCGTCCCGTTGAAGGTATTGTTCCTCGTTATGCTCGTGTTACTGTTGAAGGTTATGATATTGATGGTAAAAAAATCAATGTTCGAGCTCGTGAAGAATTAGCTATTGCTTTTCAACATGAAATTGACCATTTAAATGGTATTCTATTTACTGATAAAATTGATAAGAAAAATCCTTTCAAAGGACAAGACGAAATGCGTGCCATTTAGTCTTTTTTTTTGCTAAAAAAAGTGTATATAGTTTATATATACACTAAGTACCAAAATTTTTACACTACTTCGGCATGATCTTCTAATTTTACACTTACTAACTTTGATACCCCTGATTCTTGCATTGTTATTCCATACAATGTTTTAGCATACTCCATTGTTTTCTTTTTATGCGTAATAATTAAGAACTGAGTCTTATCTCGATAATGCTCTAAATATTTACCAAAGCGGGCTACATTAGCTTCATCTAATGCCGCTTCAACCTCATCAAACAAACAAAATGGTACTGTTCTAACATTAAGAATAGCAAATAATAACGAAATAGCCGTTAACGTTTTCTCTCCTCCAGACAACAAGGAAATAGTCGTTAACTTCTTACCTGGAGGTGAAGCAACTATCTCAATTCCTGTCGTCAATAAATTATCTGGATCTGTCATTTTTAAATCGGCATTTCCGCCCCCAAATAATTCTTTAAATACTTTTTTAAATTCTTCTTTAATATTCATAAATGTATTAAAGAACTCTTCTTTCATGACGTCATCCATTTCATTCATAATTTCTAATAACGTATCTTCAGCCTTTAATAAATCTTCTCTTTGATTATTCAAAAAAACATACCGTGTATTAACTCTTTCATACTCTTCTATAGCATCAATATTAACCATACCAATTCTTTTAATATTAGCTCGATAAGTATTTACCTTATTTCTAGCCTCATCCGGTTCAATATCTAATTTATAATCACTTTTAGCTTTAGAAAACGTAAGTTCATAATCTACACTCAAAGTATTTAACATATTATCTATCTTTACATCAGCTCTATTAATTTCAATTTCCAAATCTCGAGCTTGTTTTTCCAAAGTTCGAAGTTTACTATTTTTTACTTTTTCTAAAGCCTGAGCCTTTTCTATGGCCTCTTTTAATTCATCAATCTCTTTACTAATTGAATTCATTTTTACTTGTATTTGTTCTTTAGTAGCACTCTTTTCATGAAATAAATTAATTAACTCTTCTTCTTTCTCATTAAAAGAATTACTCTTTATAACTTCTAAGGATTCATATTCTTGCTTTACTTCTTCTTTATTTTGTTCTAATTCCTTTAACTCGTTCTTTTTACTTTCTAACACTTCTTTTAAGTGTACTTCTTCCTTGGTCAATACAAAGAAATCTTCTTCCGTTTTAGCAATATTATTATTTACTTCCTGTAACTCCTTTTGAATTTCTTCTAGTTCCTTTTGATAAAGCTCTTTTTTAGCCTCTAAATGTTTAACCTCTTGTTTTAAAGAAACAACACTTTTAGAAGAATTAATTGAACCACCTACTAATGAACCACCCACATTGACAACTTCACCATCTAAAGTAACTATTTTATATCGAGCCTTAATCATATGTGAAAGTCTAATAGCACTATCAATATTAGTTGCTACTACAACAATTCCTAATTGATTCTTAACAATATTTTCATATTTATTATTATAAGAAACTAAATCACTCAAAACCCCAATAAAATCACTACTATTTTTTAAAATATTTAAGCTCTCATAATCTATGTATCTTTCTTTAATAACATTCATTGGAAAAAAAGTTGCTCGTCCATAATGGTTATCTTTTAAAAAGTTAATAGCTCCTTTAGCTGCCTCTTCATTAGTTGTTATAATAAAGTTCTTATTCGCACTAATAGCTACCTCTAAAGCCTTTATATATTCCTGATCAATAGTTAAAATATTACCTATAGTATTATGAATACCTTCTAAACTAGTTTCTTTTAGCACTTTCCTAACACTATTAGGCATATCCGTTCCTTGTTCTATTTCATTCTTTAAATTACCAATTTTATGTTCCATCGAAACAATATTTTGATCATGTTCAGCATAGTCATTATTAAGCATCCGTCTAGTCATTTTAATGCTTTTTAGCTCTTCTTCTTTAACTCTAATTTTTTCGCCCTGATTTACTATTTCTTTACTTACACTTTTTACTTCTTCTTCTAAAACAACAATATTTCTTTCTAATTTAGCCTTAGCATCTAATAATTCTCTAATATTTTCTTTTACTTCATCCTCTTCCTTAGTTGTCTTACTTCTTTCTTTTAAAAGCTTTCTTTCCCCATTAATTTTTTCTACTTCTTCCGTTACTTCTAACAATTGTTTATTTAAATCATTCTTCTCTAACTCTAATTTTTCTAATTTAGTACTATTTTGCATATAAATAGCATCATTATTACTACTTGTATTCTGTAACGTAACTATTTCTTCATCTATATGTTCCTTCTGTCTTTTTGTCTGGTCTAAAATAGCATTCAAATTCTCAATATCATATGCTAATAAAGCTACTTCATACTTATCTAAGCCTTTTTTATTTTCTAAATATTCCTGGGCTTTTTCACTTTGTTCCTTTAATGGACCAACCTGCATTTCCAACTCTTTTATAATATCATTAACCCTATCAATATTATTATGAGTTCGATCTAACTTCTTTAAAGCTTCTTCTTTTCGTCTTTTATATTTTAAAATACCTGAAGCTTCTTCAAAAATAATTCGTCTATCATTAGCCGAATTACTTAATATTCTCTCTACTTCTCCTTGGGAAATAATATTAAATGACTCTCTAGCCATACCTGTATCCAAAAGTAAATTAGTAATATCTTTTAACCGACATTTTTCATTATTTAAATAGTACTCATTTTCACCACTTCTATATACTCTTCTTTTTATTGATATCTCAACATAGGGTACATTTAAATAATGATCATTATTATCAAATATAAGTTCTACTGAAGCCACATTCAAAGGATTTCTACTTTTACTACCTGAAAAAATAACATCGCTCATTGAACCTTCGCCTCGAAGCGATTTAACTGATTGTTCTCCTAAAACCCATCTAACAGCATCCACTACATTACTTTTACCTGAACCATTAGGACCTACTATACAAGTTGTCTTTCCATCCAGTTTTATATCAATTTTATCTGCAAAAGATTTAAATCCACTTGCTACTATCTCTTTTAAATACATGTCGCTTCACCCTAATACTAAGTATACTATAAAATTTCCATTTAAACAATAAATTCTCTTTACTTTTCAAGGCTTTCACTTACTAATTCATCTAAATATAGAAATCTATAACCCCGCATTTTTATATAATCAATAACCATTGCTAACTCTTCAATATCAACATTACTACTCATCGCTATAATAATTGAATTACTAAGCTTATCTTTTACGTCTGCATATAAATGTTTTTCTATTTTTAACGTTGGAATAATTGTATGCATCTTTAATGATGCACATAAATCTAATAATTCTTTATTAGCATACTCTGTATAGCAATATTTGGCTTTTCTTTTCGTTATTGTTTCCAAATAGTTTTTAGCACTTTCAAAATAATTTCTTTCTATTTTTCCATTATAACTTAACAACTCTAACTCCATATTTTTAATTTCTAATACTGCATCTAAATTTTTTTCTAAATCTACTCCGTCAATAAAAAAAGTTGCTTTTTCCCCTTTTCTTTCAAACAAATCACTAATTTCTTTACTATCTTTAATATCTAAATTTTTAAATACTAAAGCTACACTTTTATCTTTACTATTCCCTTTAACAATATATTTATCATAATAATTATTAATAGATATTTTGGGACTTACCTCTTTAAAAGTTGTTAAAGCTTCATTATAAGTTCCATACTTTTTCATTTTAGTATAACTTTCATCATAATCTATTTCTAACCCATTAATACCAGGAATTATTTTATTTCCTATCACTTGTGCATTTTTAGCACCTACTTCATATTTATCTGTCGTTGCTTTTATCTGTTTCATAATAGGATCAACATTTTGCACTATCTCCACGGCTTTATTTGTATAATAAAAACTAAAAACCAATAAAACTAAAGCTATTAATACTTCTTTTAATTTTAAAGATTTCATTCCATCACCTACTAAAGTATATGAAAAAAATTCTTTTCCTGAACTTTAACTTTTGTAATTATTTTTTCATATAAAAAACTTCATTTCTTTCTTCAAGAAACAAAGTTCTCATCACTATTCTGCATCTTTATTCTTTTTTTCTTTAGTCTTTGGTTTTGGTAAAGCTTCTTTTCTTGAAAAGTTCTGTCTTCCTTTTTTATCCATTCCTAAAGCTTTAACAATAATTTCATCGCCAACTTTTACTACATCTTCAACTTTATCTACTCTCTCTTGTGCTAGTTGTGAAATATGTACTAAACCTTCACAACCTGGCCATACCTCTACGAAACAACCAAAGTCTTCAATTTTTACTACCTTCGCCTCATAAATTTTTCCAACTTCTACTTCTCTAACAATATTTTCAATCATTTCTCTTGTTTTATCAATAATTTCCTTGTCAGAGTGATATATAATTACTCGTCCATCATCTTCTAGTTCTACTTTAACAGCATTTACATTAGTAACTTCTGTAACATTAGATGCTTCACAAATAATTTTAGTAATCATCTCTCCACCTTTACCAATAACATCTTTTATTTTTAGTGGATTAATCATAAATGTCTCCATCTTAGGAGCATATTTAGATACTTCTTTACGAGGTTCTTTTATTTGTTTTTCAATTACTTTCAAAATTTCTAAACGAGCCTTTTTAGCTTGATACAAAGCTTCTTTTAAAATTTGCTCTGTAATACCCTTAATCTTAATATCCATTTGTAAAGCTGTAATACCATCTTTTGTACCAGCAACTTTAAAGTCCATATCACCTAAATGATCTTCCATACCTTGGATATCTGTTAAAATAGTATAATCATCTCCTGCTGTAATTAAACCCATCGCAATTCCCGCAACTGGTGCTTTAATAGGTACACCAGCTGCCATTAAAGACATACAACCTGCACAAATACTTGCTTGTGATGATGAACCATTTGACTCTAATATTTCTGATACAACTCTAATAGTATATGGAAATTCTTCTTCACTAGGAATAACTTGAGCTAATGCTTTTTCTCCTAAAGCTCCATGACCAATTTCTCTTCTACCAGGTGCTCCATATCTTCCTGTTTCACCTACTGAAAACTGAGGAAAGTTATAATGTAGCATAAATCTCTTTTGATCTTCCATACTTAAACCATCAATAATTTGATGTTCATTTAAAGCTCCCAATGTCGTTACTGATAAAGCTTGTGTTTCTCCTCTCGTAAATAAAGCTGAACCATGAGTTCTAGGAAGTAAATCTATATCCGTAGATAACTTTCTAATTTCATCCATCTTTCTACCATCAGCTCTAAGCTTTTCTTTAACAACAATATTTCTAAATAATTCGTACTCAATATCCTCTAAAACCATATTAACTTTAACAATTAATTCTTTTAATTCTTCATCTTTAAGAATATCTTCATTTTCCTTAGTATAAAGATCAACTATTTCTTCCTTTATCTCATCAATGGTATTATACTTCTTTAACTTATCTTTAATTCGTAGAGCCTTATCCATTTTCTTTGTCACTAAACCTTTAATTCTCTCAATCATTTCTTCATCAGGAACTAAAGTTTCATATTCCATTTTTTCTTCGCCTATATCAGCAATAATTTTTTCTTGGAATTTAATTAATTCTTTAACTGCCTTATGACCAAACATTAAAGCCTCTAACATTATATCTTCATCAACTTGTTTAGCACTAGATTCTACCATGTTAATAGCTTCTTTTGTACCAGCTACTGTTAAATCAAGTTCTGATACTTCTAATTCTTCAGGTGTTGGATTAATAATAAATTTACCATTAACTCTTCCTACTTTAACTCCTGCAATAGGTCCTCCAAATGGAATTTTAGAAATTGCCACCGCTAATGATGACCCTAACATTGCTGTCAACTCTGGTGAACAATCTTGATCAACGGAAAGAACTGTTGAAATTATTTGAACTTCATTTTTAAAGCCCTCTGGAAATAATGGACGCATTGGTCTATCAATCATTCTAGCTGCCAATGTTGCTGCCTCACTTGGACGACCTTCTCTTTTAATAAAGCCTCCTGGTATCTTTCCTACTGAATATAACTTTTCTTGATAATTAACTGTTAATGGAAAAAAATCAGATAATAAATTAACATTTTTAGATACAACGGCTGCCGTTAATACAACCGTATCATTATATCTAACTAGTACTGCTCCATCAGCTTGCTTAGCTAGTTCACCATGTTCTACTATTATTTTTCTACCATGAAAATCTAATTCATATTTTTTCTTTTTCATATATTCAACTCCTATCTTCTTTATAAATTATAATTACTTGCAATCATCATATAGGTTATCATAAACACCTAATTTTTTCAAAACATATACTTTTTGACTTTCTGTTAAATTTTCTACTTTAATATTACTTAATTCAGCTATTTCTCTTTGATATTTAATATCATTAACAAAGCATCTAACATCATCTCTTAATCGGTCAACGTATATATCATCACCATGTTCAAGTAACTTAACATCATCAAACTCTTCAAAAAAATTTTTCGTTCTTGCCAAATAATTAATCAAATTACCTGTTTGATCATTACTATCATAATCAAGTACTTTTTGTCTTTGTAATTCTATAAATTCTACTAAAGCAGCATTTAAATTTTTAATAAACTTATCATCTATACCCTTTATTTCTTCAGTAATAGTCAACTTCTTTTTAAGTAACTCATATTCTTTCAAAAATTCTGCATTAAAAGCCTTTTTACTTTTAATAAACTCTTCTTGACTTAAAACATTGCCATTACTATCAATAATAAAACAATCTTCTCCAATAAAATAAACCTTTTTACCATCCTTTTTATCTCTAGAAAGCAATTTACCTTCTGTACTCTTATAAGTAACAAAATCTTCACTAGCAATTTTTTCCAACGATCCATTTTCATCTATATAAAAGTCATAATAACCTAATTCTTCTGCTCCAAAAATTTGTTCTTTCAACTTTCCATTTTCAAATACTTTAGTTACTTTCTTTTTTAAGTCACCATTTTTATAAATTTCATATTTAACTTTATAATTCTTATTTATCTCATCATTATCATAACTAGTTCTTACCAAATCTATTTTTTCTTCATTATTTACATAAGAAAAAAATGCTAAATCCCCCGTTTCTTCTTTTAAACTACAAGCTGTTATTTTTTCTCCATTTACATAAAATGCTTTATTTTTAACCTCTATTTCAGCTAAATTATCTAATATATCAATTACTTCTACAGCAAAACCTATTTTTTGCATCTTTCTTACTCCTTACTAAATTTCTTTTTTAAAACGTATTGCCATTCTTCTTCATCTAATTTATCCAATACATTTCCTATCTTTGCTTCAACTATTTCTTCCAAATTTTTATCAATATAATCACTTAATATTTTTTTCAAAATAGCTAATTCATTATCACTATAACCATCTAACCCACCTAAAGCTTGAAAAAATTTTGGTACAACTAAAATATCTTCTCTAACTTTTTCCAATTCTTTTTTTCTTTTTTCTAATTTTTCTAAGCAACTATTAATTTCTTCTTTTACATTAACCCCTAAATCACTAGCTAATTCTAAGACATTACCACATGACGTTTTTATGGCATCTAATCTTCCAAAGGCTACTATATAATTCAAAATATTCTTTTCATAATCACTATTATATTCTCTACCATATACCTTTAATTGATTTGTATTAATATCATAAACAAATAAGCATCCTTCACTATCAGTAGTACTATATTCGCTCTTATCGTTCTTATAGATATTACCATTATATTTTATTTCGGTAAATGTTTGTTTATCTGGGTCATAAAACCTTTCCAAATCTTTGACTTCTTCTTCCTCAAAATACTTAATATCAATGTCTTTTATTTGTGAATTCTCATAAGTAATAATTACTTTTCTAGCTATTTTTCCATTCACTATTACTTGGAATTCTTCTTTAGTCTTATTTTTGTTCCAAACATCATCTTTTACTTTTCTTTCAAACATAATATTTTGTATTTTATCATTTTCATATGTTACAACTTTGTAACTAGTAACAATTTCTCTACCATTTTGAAAATATTTCATTTCCTTAGAAACATCTACATCATATTTAACGCCATCAAGACTAATAATCTTTTTTTCTTTAATAGTTCGCCTATCTAATTTAGCTAATCGTTGTAACTCCTTATAAATAGCTATTTCATTATCTTTAACATTTTCTAATACTTTCATCTTCTTACACCTATTCTTGTCTAACTATTTTTTTAAATAACTATTATTTTTTCGTACTTACATCTTCATACCTCACTAACTACTAATTTCACTAATAAGGAACTCCATCCAACTCCAGATAACTTATAAAAATGCTTAACTTTTGCCTAAAAAAAAGACACTATAAAATAAGTGTCTACTTTCTTAAGCCTAATTTTTTAATTAATTCACGATAGCTTTGAATATCTTTCTTAGCAAGATATTGTAACATATTTCTACGTTGTCCAACTTTCTTTAAAAGTCCTCTACGTGAATGATGATCGTGAATGTGTACTTTTAAATGCTCTGTAAGCTCATTTATTTCTTTAGTTAAAATTGCTATTTGAACTTCAGCAGAACCAGTATCTTTTTCATTCTTAGCATATTCTTTAATTATCTTTGCTTTTTCTTCTTTTGTTAATGCCACAATTACACTTCCTTTCTCTATAATTCGCCACTACCAAGTAAGAAGTCGGAAACTCTTCAAACCTAGTACCAGTAAGCTAGTAGTATTATACTATATATTTTCTTTATATGCAACCCATTTACATAAATTTTACTATTACCTACTTTAAACTAACTTTTTATTTCTATTTTGTGGTATATTATTATTAGGTAAGGTGATATCATGAATAAATATAAAAAATTAATAAAAAGTATTATAACAGCTATTATTGTCTTCTTGCTTTTCTTCAATAGCTATCTCTTCCAATATATTCCTATAATTCTTTTTAAAATTCAAATAACAAGTATCGATAATAATATGAGTATTATGTTAAATACTTTTGCCAACATATTATTAGCTTTTATTCTCTATTTAATTTATCGTAAGAGTCTAAAAAAAGAATTTCATACTTTTATCAGTAATTTTAAAGAAAACCTTAGTACTGGCTTTTCCTATTGGTTCCTTGGTCTAAATATTATGATTATATCTAATGTTGTTATAAATATTGTTTTCAATGGTGGAGTTGCTGCTAATGAAGAAACCGTCCAAGAAATGATTAGTTCTCTACCTTGGTTAATGTTAATTAATGCTGGCTTTATTGCTCCTTTTAATGAAGAAATTGTTTTTCGTAAAACTTTAAAAGATATTTTTACTAATCATCGTTGGCTTTTTGCTTTCTTCTCTTTCTTTCTATTTGGACTTGCTCATGTTCTAGGAAATGTTACTACTCCAACTGATTGGTTATTTATTATTCCTTATGGTGCTCTAGGAGGAGCCTTTGCCTTAGCCTATAGTAAAACTGATTCTGTTTTTACATCCATGGCTATGCATATGTTTCATAACTTTTCTTTAACATTACTATCTATTTTACTATAATATTACTAGTAAATTTAAATTAATTTAGTCAATAAAAAACCTTGGTCAAATAATCAAGGTTTCTTTTTATTATAATTTATACACCATCATATGTTATCTCAAAAGGAGCTCCTTCAGTCCCATCACCTTTTATGATAATTGCTCCCGGTTCAAGGGCAATGGAAGGACGGACCCCAAGGCTGCCAATCACGCCATAGTTATTGAGAGAACCGCCGTAGATGTCGAACCCGACAGAATCGAGGAAGTAGCTAGGGGACAAAAGCCAGTGAGAACTACCCGTATATAAGTAAGATTTATTACTCCAACTATTCCTACCATTTCCTGCTAAGGTTACTTCATCTGCTGTTAATAAGCCTACTGGATAATCTAATTTTGCTTTCTCATTTGTTGTACTAAATCTATCTACTTCATTTACACATTCTAAACTTGGTCTTATTGACTTTTCATAATTTCTTTCTCTAGCCCCAAAATTCAAAGCATTTGTATTATTCGCATCTTTATCCCATCCACCTAAATCACTTATACTTCTATCATTACACCACACAGTATCTTCTATGTGTTCTACATATTCTGGATCTTTTAATAAATTATTCTCATACCACGTATCTATTGTTGTAAGTATCCTAGATTTATATTGATTCGTCGATTCACTTGTCATCTCTTTTAATGCTTCTTCAACCTTTGTTCCTCCACTTAAAGTTATATAATTTAGAGGTGAACCTGCATAATAAATATAATAAACACTTCCACTACATTCATCACTATTATTAAAACAAGTATAATGATGTGCATCTACTACTTTATTTCTTTCATTTGTATCACTATAATATGCTAATGCTCCAACTTCTATTGATTTTGTTAATGTATAAGAACTAGTTTCTGCATTATAAACTACATCATTTCCAAACTCCCAAGTTACCTTTTCCGCCTCGCTATATAACCTTTCATATGTCTCTCCATTTTCCATCTCTATATAATAAACTGTTGATGAACTTGGACCACTACTTCCATTTTCTGATGAACTTGGGCCACTACTTCCATCTTCTGACGAACTGCTTAAAATAAAGTAAACCTTCTCACATACTCCATTATCTTCTTGTAAACAAGTATAATGATGACTCAAAATAGAATAATTATCACTCCAATATTTCTGTTCTGGATTTGTTAATGTATATCCTACTCCTTCTTGATATGTAACTCCGTCACCATAATAATAATTTGTCGATGTCATAGAACTATTACTACTTCTACTTTTTCCTACTAAGTCATACCACGTTGGCTCATATTTTTTTATATAAGTATATGCTATTCCATATTTATATCCTACATATGCTGGTGAAGTATTAGAACTATTAAAAACACTATTTCCTATTGTCGTAGCTTCTCCCGTATTATCACAACTTCCATCTCCTGACGGTAATCCATTATATATTAATTTTATACCTCCTGTCTCTGTTGTCCTCACAATCTTCCAACACATATTCGCATACTTTATATTATTATTTACTTCTCCTCGATAATAATAAACTGGATATTCTTCACCACTTGTTTCATAATGTTTATATACTCCTGACGTTGAAGATATATTATTTGATGTAAAACTTAGATTTTGATCATCACCTCTAAAATTATCTCGCATCATTTCATATACTGATTGTATCTTCGAAACTTTTCCATCCACTGATTTATGTAATCCTACTTTTCCCCACATAGCTTTTAATTCTACATTCTTTTCTGGCATTATAAAGCTATCACTACCTACTTTTTCAATATCAGAATTAACTATCTTCCATCCTTTAAATAAATAACCTTCACAAGTAGGGGTGTTATCACTCATTTCTACTACATCAAACACACTATGACTCTCTACTCCTGGTACTCCACTTACTTCACATTCACTAGGGGCATTCCCATCATATTTTACTTTATAATTATCAGCTAATATTGGTGTTAAATTACTATCTACATTTTCTTCTTCATTTTCTATTTTTGTCTTTATTATCTCATGACTATTTGTTGGATATACTCCACTTTCTCCTATTAATTCATCATTTAATTTAGCTGTTATTGTCATTTTAGGTTTTGCTTCTTTTAATACTAATCCTGACCTTAAACCCTTTATTTTCCATGTTATACTTTGTTCATTTTCATCAAGACTAACCTCGCCTACATTTACATCTATATCTGATTCTTTTTCTACTTTAAAATATCTAGTATCTATATAATCTGTTATACTAAATTCTTCATAATTTAATTTTGGAACACTTGCTTCTAATAATGCATTATTTAAGGCTTCACTATCCGCAATAAACTGATTATCCGTAACTTTCTTTATAGGATCTAAAACAACATTACCCATCTCATATTGAATACCATTTATCGTAAGCCATGGATACTGACTCTTCAAATAATTATATTGATTAACTTCATTAGGCGTATTTATATTAGGAAGACCATCTGTTAAAAATAATACTATTACCTCTCTATCATCCTCTTTTTGATAATTCTTTAACATATTACCTACATCTACCAAAGCATTATAATAATTAGTTTCTCCTTCAGCTCTCAAATTATCAATTTGATTTAATAGACTTGTTTTATCATTAGTTAATTCCGATAATATTTGGGAATCATTCGCAAATCTAATTAAACTGACTTTATTATCCCCACTTGAAAATATATTATCTAAAAAGTTTCTACAATTATATTTTAAAATATTTATTCTAGACTCTATATAAGAATTACCATCATAAATATATTTCTCATTTTCATTCATTGAACCAGATGTATCAAATACTAAAAATAT